>NZ_OCMS01000005.1 GCF_900215325.1 Fibrobacter sp. UWB16
CCGATGGTACCTGGCCCCCGGGCCCGGGAGAGTAGGTCGCCGCTGGATTCACGCCCCGCCTGACGCAACACGTCGGGCGGGGCTTTTTCTTTTTTATCCCGCCCACGAATCCTGCTGGCGCGTCAAGGATTTCGCCGCGGCTCAGCAATAAGAATGAGTTACTTATTCTTGCTGCGTTCGCCTTGCATGTCATTTCCGCCCCCTTGTCATCCCGGACTCCGTTCCGGGAGGGAATCGGCTTACATGGTTCCCCTTGCGGGCTCATCTGATCAGTTTTCTATGTTGTTTGTGTTTCTTTGTCCGCACACCGATCGCGCTGGAAACCGCACCGTTATGCGGACCTGCAATATTTGCACCTTGAATATTCCAACCTGGCACATTGATAAAAAGTCCATAAAAATAGCCAAAAAGTATGTTCCCCGAGCTTGTAGTAATTGTAGTTTAAGAATGTAGGCAGGCGATGTCGCAGGCCTCGGGGTAAAAAAGGGGTCCACTATGGAAAACAAAGAGAATGAGATCAGGAAGCTGGGTCCCATTGTCGAGACTGTTTGGGGCGTGCTCCTGCTTGTGCTGAGCTGCGCGCTGATCGTCTTCGCCGCCTAGTCCTTGATCACGAAAAAAGAAAGTCCGTCTGTGTTGGAGACGGACTTCTTTTATTTTGGAAGAAAAATATGTCTTACTGTTTTTGAGCTAGGACATCAGAAAGCTTTGCAATACTCTCTTTTGCGCGTATTATGGCTGCAATGCTTTTTTCGTTGTCCCGTAAAACCTTGACCGCGTTCTTGTTGTTTGTCAGAGCGCTACAGATTTCACAGACTCCGCAAAAGCTTTTGTTGAATTTGATATTGCTATGCTCTTCGACAAATTGACAGAGCTTTAGAGGGCCCAACTCATGGATTGCATTGAGTAGAACGTCTTTGCTTGCTCTGTTCAGGATTGTCTTGATTTTCTCCTTATTTGTATCTCCGAGATCCAAGATTGCGTTGTTGTCCGACGGAATGCCGCAACAAGCCCATACGTGTCCCAGCGGTGAAACAACCGGGTCGCTGACCGCCCATGGGCAGCAGCAGGCCAAATTCTCCTGATTTTCGATTGTGTCGAATTTCTCGCTATCGAGCGATGCGGCACGACCGCTTTTTTGTAGCGTGTTTTCGTAAATCTGATACAGGGTTTCTTTTCCTGGCTCCTTTATCTCGTTGTCTTCAGGTCCGTTTGAGACCGCAACTTCGATTTTTTCGCCTAAAAATTCCTGGATGTATGCTGGGACGATTTTGTCGTTATTCCCATGGCTATTAGCCAGAATGACGGATTCAAAACCAGCGCCTTTGCAGGCTTGCCAAGCATTGCGGATGTTTTCCAGTGGGACAAATGGCTCGTGGTAGTCATCAACGCTGAAATTGATTTCGGTGAGCCCGACACTGCGGAATTTCTCAATATAGCGTTGTGCGCGTTCTAAGCTGGTTGCCCAGAAGGCGTTCGTGACAAGCCTAGTCTTTAGGAAGTTTAGCGTACAATAGCGGATGGTGCGGAATAGATCTTCACCGAGCAAAGTCGATTCGCCACCCGTAAATACGATCATCTTGACATCGTATTCTTTTACAACTTGATCAATGCATTTCTGCATTTGTTCAAATTGAAGCTTGTTTTTTTTATTTGGGGTACAATTCATCAAACAGTGGGAGCACCTTGCGGTACACCCATCTGTTGTCACGAAGCTAAATACCCCGCTTTTTAACGGAGTAATCTTCATTTATTTTTTTGCTTTCTTTGTTGCTTTGGGTTCGGCTCTTTTGGCGGCCTTCAACAGGTTCTTAAGCTGCTTTTCTGCATTGGCGGCAGCCTTCTTTTCGGCCTTGGTGGCGTTCTTGGGGAGCGCCTTGCGGATGCGCTGGACCTCTTCAAGCTGAAGTTCCAAATTGCCTCTTACATTGATTTCCGGAATGATCTTCGGCTTAATGCGAGATATGGATTCCGGCTTGACAAGGATATCTACCTTTGGCTTGATTTCTGGCTTGACGAGAATTGTCGGCTTGATCAAGGCTTCAGGCTTGACTACGATCTTTGTATTAATGCGTGAAATCGATTCCGGCTTAACGAGAGGCTTGACTGGATCTGGGCCGGGCGGAATCGGTTTAACCGTCGGTCTTGGAATAATAGGCGGTTTCGGATTGATAGGCGGCCTTGGAATAATGGGCGGTCTTTGGATAATGGGGGTAACAGGGACGACTGTTGTAATTGGCTTGATGGGAATTTTGGGCCTTACTTTTATGTCTGCTTTTACTGCCGGAATGACGGGTTTCAAAACTTCTGCGGGTTCAAAGTTACCCGGTATAAGTTTGCCAATTTCAACAAGAACGTTTTGCTGAAGAATTTCGTTATTGACCAATGATTCGGCGAGTGCTGCAGAAAGGCCTGCGCGCTTTGTTGCGGGAATGCCTTCCAACAGGTCGCCGATAGAAATATCTTTCTTCTTATCGTCTTTGGCGACGATATCGTCAAGATCGAGTGCTTTGAGCACGTCTTTCGGGCTAGCGACAATTTCTTTTTTCAGACTTGTCGTGATATCTTTAATGATATCCTTTGTTTGAACTTTCTTTTTAGTTGTAGCCATTTTTTTCTCCTTAGGGATTGTATATAATCAGGTATATATAACAGTGGAGAAAAAAGCAAATCATGAAATATTTTTTACAAACTTTGTTTTTAAGAATAAAAAAACGGAATTCGTTCTGAATTCCGTTAAGTTGTTTGTTTTGATTTGGCTTAGACTCTACCGAAACGGCGCGTCTTGCGGAACGGCTTATCACCAAAGCTGCGCTCGTCGCGGTCTTTGCGGAAAGGCTTGTCTTCGAACTTGCCGGGTTTGCGGTCGGCGAATTGGCGTTCGCGACGTGCCTTGCGGTTTTCGAAAGGCTTGTCCCCAAAGCGATCACCGCCTTCGCGATTTTTGCGGAATCCGCCACGGCGTTCATCGTCGTGGAAACCTCCTTTGCGGTCGCGATGGAAACTGCGGCGTTCTTCGCGGCTAGCGTGCGGTCTTGTTCCCGGTGCGGGGCCCTCGGGAGGTTCGTCGGTCATCACGCGGAAGCGGGCGTCGTTGCCGCGGATTGTCATTTCGGACAAGATGTCGAGAACGTCTTGCGGAAGCGTGTTCGGGAGTTCAACGGTACTGAATTTGTCAAAGAGCTTGATACGGCCGATGTTGCTGCTGTTGATGTTTGCTTCGCCAGCGATTGCTCCCACGATGTCGCGCGGGGTAACGTGGTCAATGCGGCCGACGCCAAGATAGTAGCGCAAGAAGCCTTCTTCGACGCCGTTCAAGCCTTCCTTGCGTTCCTTACGCATGCGCTTCTGTTCTTCGCTATTGAGGCCGAAATCTTCGCCGTTGCCGAGGAAGTCTCTGCCGCTGCGGACCTTTTCGCGACGATCCTTCGGAGCTTCGAGCGGCGGGAGGTTCGGGAAGAGCGGCTGCTTTTTCTGGTACATCTTGATGACTGCTGCTGCGATGTCTTCGGCGGTCATTTCGTTGACGGAGCCATCTTCAAGGGCAACGCCATCCTTCATGTTGCAGCCTTCTGCGGCGAGTGCGCGGACGAGTTCCTTGAACTGGTCGAGTTCACCGTAGCTTACAACGCTCTTGACTTTAGCCTTGAATGCTTCGACGCGCTTCTTGCTGATTTGTTCGGAGGTCGGCATTTCCATCACGTCAATCGGCTGGCGCGTAGCTTTTTCGATGGTCTTGAGCATGCGCTTTTCACGTGGCGTGATGAACAAGATGGCGTTACCGCTGCGGCCTGCACGGCCTGTACGGCCAATGCGGTGCACGTAGGATTCGGTGTCGTACGGAATGTCATAGTTCACAACGAGCGAAATTCGGTCCACGTCAATACCGCGGGCGGCGACGTCTGTTGCGACGACGATGTCGAGCTTGCCCATCTTGAGGCGGTTGATGGTGCGTTCGCGCATGGACTGGGCGAGGTCGCCGTTGAGCGGAGCCACGTTGAATCCGCGGCTTTCGAGCTTTTCGGCCACTTCGGTGGTGTTCTGCTTGGTGCGCACGAAAATGAGTACGCCGTCAAATTCTTCGCCTTCGAGCACGCGGGCGAGCGCTTCGATCTTGTGTTCGTTTTTCACGAGCAAGTAGCGCTGGCAAATATTTTCGACCGTGGTCGTCTTGCCTTCGATGCGGGCTTCTTCGTATTCGCCCAAGTGTTGGTCGATAATCTTCTTGACGCTGTCCGGCATGGTGGCGCTAAATAGGGCGCGCTGGGCGTCGGCGGGGATTTCCTTGAGGATGGTTTCCACGTCTTCCATAAAGCCCATGTCGAGCATTTCGTCAGCTTCGTCGAGGACGATTGCCTTGACCGCTCCGAGCGAAATAGAACCGCGCTTGATATGGTCTATCAAACGGCCCGGTGTGGCAACGACGATGCTTGCCTTGCGCTTGAGGGCGCGCAACTGGATAGCGATATCCTGACCGCCATAGACTGGGACAACCGTCACGTTTTGCATCTTGACGGCGTATTGCTGGATGGCATCTGAAACCTGGATCGCAAGTTCGCGTGTCGGCGTGAGCACGAGCATGGACGTTTCGCGTCCGTTGAAGTTGATGCGCGAAAGGAGCGGAAGCGAGAATGCTGCCGTCTTGCCGGTACCTGTCTGTGCTGTTCCGAGAAGGTTTGCGCCCTGCAAAAGTGCCGGGATGGCCTTAGCCTGAATGGGCGAGGGCGTTTCGTAGCCGGCGAGCTTGACCGCTTCAAGAACTTCCGGAGAGAGACCGAGATCGTCAAACGTCACCAATGATTCGTCGCCGACATCTTCTTCGTCTGCGGAGTCTTCATTTAAGTTTGCCGAGCTTGTCGAAGCTACAGAAACTTCATCAGCGGTTGTGTCATGCCTGGCTTCTGTCACCCCGGATTTATTCCGGGGGGGCATCTCCTTTTCAATATCACTTGTCACATCGTCATCGTCGATAAATTCGATTTTTTCGCCTTTCTTAATCTTGGAATTTGCGCCAGATTCCAGAACCTCGCCGTTGTCGTCAACGACAATGCCATCCGGATTTGCTGCAAAGAATGCGGCTTCGTCTGCCTGGTCTTCGTCTGCTCCGCCTGCGATGGCGTTCAAGAACGCATCCGCTTCGAGCTGCAATTTAGAGTTGTCGTTATTTTCCGGAACGTCGATTTCCGGGCCGCAAGAAATATCTTCTGCCATAAGTCACCTTCGGGATCCGTAAACTTCATCTGCAGCACATGCCGCGTCATCACTTTGCTCGAATCGAGCATTCAATAAGCCCCGAAGTGCACTCGCACTTATAAACCTGAAGTCTGTTGGGTCCCCTTAATTTTGCGCCAAATGTAGAAAATAAAGGTTTGAAATCAAAGGTTTTTAGAACCGCTGGTGATGAAGTAATAAAAAAGAATGTTGCCGCCGTGCCGGAATTTTTCATAGACAGTTTAAATGAATTATACTATATTATGCAAACCTCGGAGAGATGCCAGAGTGGTCGAATGGGCCGGTCTCGAAATCCGGAGTCTGTCACAGGACCGAGGGTTCGAATCCCTCTCTCTCCTTTGAAACGAAAAGCGAAGCCGAAAGGCTTCGCTTTTTGTTTCAAGTGAAAAACTAGTGGATGAGAACCCTCGCAGAGGGTTCGATTGACCGCGCGAGAGCGAAGCGAACACAGCGCGGTCAAGGATTACGGCCTCCGGCCGTAACCCGAAGGGCGGCGAACGAAACGAAGTGAGTTCGTCGTCCCATCCCTCTCTCTCTCCTAGAGAGAGGGCGCTCGAATTGTGAGAGCGTGAAAGGACTAGCGAAATGAAATGAGCTAGTTGTCCAATCCCTCTCTTCTTGAGAGAGATAATGCACTTTTCTAGAGTGTCAGATTGACCTTGTCCAGAGAGAGGGAGGCGAAGGAACAGAATGTGACTGAGCCGTCCCATCCCTCTCTCTCCTTGAGAGAGATAATGCACTTTTCTAGAGTGTCAGATTGACCTTGTCCAGAGAGAGGACGAGAAGGAACAGAATGTGACTGAGCCGTCCCATCCCTCTCTCTCCTAGAGAGAGGGAGCTCGAATTGTGAGAGGGTGAAAAACCTAGCGAAATGAAATGAGCTAGTTGTCCCATCCCTCTCTCTCCTTGAGAGAGGGAAAAGTGAAAAAAAATGAGCTCTCCAACCCCTTAAAAAACGTCAAATTTTCCATAAATTGGTAATTTTTAGCACTTCTGTGGTCAAAAAATGAATTTTTGTAATAAAAATGTATTCTTTTCTAAAAAATATGCTATATTTATTTACGTGAACGTATCAGAGGGGAGCTTTGATTTGTTTGCGCAATTTCAAGCGCCCTTCTAAGAATTTAACGAAATAAACTGAGACAATAGGAACCGTAAGGAACGGTTTTGGTGTATTAGGAGTTTATTCAGAAGTCTCTCATTCCAACTCGTAAAATACTGTCGCCCTCCTATCGAGGGCGACTTCCCGTTTATAGAGCTCGCGGCATTTCACGGTTACAAAAAAGGACAACCTTACGGTTGACTTTTTTATATCCTTTGTCGCGGTCATAAAAAAAGACCGACTTTTCAGTCGATCTTTTTTATACCCTGTGTCGCGGTTTGCTCGTGGGTATAAAAAAAGAACTTGTCTTTCGACAAGTCCTTTTTATACCCCCAAGCGGTTTCGAACCGCTGTTGCGGGAATGAAAATCCCGAGTCCTGGGCCACTAGACGATAGGGGCGTTTTGTGTGAGGACAAATATAGGATTTTATTGAATAATGTCAAGGGTGGGTTGATAATTTTTTTTGAGGGGGCGGGATCTTTTTTATACCGCTTTGGGCGGTTGAAAAAAAAGACCGACTTTTCAGTCGATCTTTTTTATACCCTTTGTCGCGGTTTGCTCGAGGGTATAAAAAAAGAACCTGTCTTTCGACAAGTCCTTTTTATACCCCCAAGCGGTTTCGAACCGCTGTTGCGGGAATGAAAATCCCGAGTCCTGGGCCACTAGACGATAGGGGCGTTTTGCGTGCGCCAAATATAGATGTTTATAGAAAATTGTCAAGGGTTTTTGTTTGATTTTTTTATTTTTCTCTCGTGATTCTGAAAAAAAGGCTAAAAAAGATACTTTGGCGAGGTGTTTTGCGCTTTTTGCCGGTGGCTTTGCTCGCGAGTGCCGCCGACGCGGCGTTGCTTTGGGGCATTCGGTCGTTTATGGATATTCTCCAGGGCAAGCCGATTTTCTCGCTTACGCAATGGCTAGTATTGATGGTTGTCCTTACGGCGCTTCGCTTTGCTTTTTTCGTTTGGAAGTTGAGCATTTCTGAAAAATGGCTTTTTGGCGCGGGCTCCCTTGTTTCTGCATGGTTCCTGCATACGCTCCGCTCGCTTTCTCCGCGAGTGTTCCATACGCCGGAGGGCGAATCAAAAGTTGAGTCCGCGTATGAATCGACTGTTGTTTTGCAATCGAACGGCGGCGTGTTTTTCCAGGGTGTTCAGGCTGTGCTCCAGCTTTTGGTCTTTTTACCGGTGCTGTTTTACATCTCATGGCCACTAACGCTGTTCTTGTTTGTTGTGGTGGTTCCGCTCGTGGGCTGGATGCAACGCCGTTTGCATAAAATGGGGCCTGCCGAAGAAAACCTTTTGACGGAACGTTCTGATTTTCGCGGCTCGCTTTACCTTGCTCGTAAGCTATTTCGCCGTTGGAGTTCCCGCTTTGAACGCAAGGAAGTCTCAAATGACTTGATTACGCAAGTGCGCAATCTTAGGGACGATGGTCTTGATGTCTCGCTCCGCAAGGGTGTGCTTTCGCTGATTACGGAAACGGTGTCGGTTCTGGCGATGGTCTTTGTGCTTGCATTCTGCGCTCTCCTGATTTCGAAAGGTTGGATGGACGGAACGGGTCTTGTGCTTTACTGCTCGGCAGTTCTCCTTTGTTACAAGCCTGTGAAAGAGTGTGCCCGCGTGATGCCGCAGGCAAGGTCTGCGATGAGTGCGCTTCGCGTTTTGGAAAAGTTCGAGACGTTGCCTTCGAAAAAATCGGATTCTAGTTCTGCAGAAAAAACGTGTTCTCCAGATTCGGACTGCTTGCAAATTATGCATGGAGATTTTGCTTATGAAGGTGCATTCGAAACGCTCTTTAGCAATTTTTCGCTTTGCTGGAATACTCAAAAGCCGGTACTTGTCCGTGGCCGAAATGGTGTCGGCAAATCGACGCTGTTGCGCTTGATTGCTGGGCTTGAAGAATGGGACTATGGAAAAATTTCAAGTTCGATTTCTCTGAAGAATAACGTATTTTTTGTTGCTCAAGATTTGGAATTGCCGCCAATTCACTTGTTTAAAAAACTTCTTGCGCAAACGAATTCTACTGCGGTTGTCGGATTTGCCCATGCCGCGCGAGTGGACAAAATAATTGCCAAGGAGGGAATGTCGGGCGGAGAACGTGCGCGTGTCGCCTTGGCTTGGGCTCTTGCCTCAGATAGTTCCATGATTTTGCTCGATGAACCGTTTGCGTCTGTGGCGCTTGCGGACCGTGAATTGCTTTTGACGGCGTTCCTCGATACGGCGGATTTGCTTCACAAGTGGGTGGTTCTCGTAAGTCATGATGTCCTGTCTCATGAATTAGAACAACGTTTCAATGTCGTGGAGATGGGCAATGCCTAAGGCGGATTGTAAATTTTCTGCTTTTTTGTATCGCTATCGCGGATACATCTTGGGTATTATTGCTGTAGCTCTTGTTTGTACGCCTCCGGGCGATGGAACCATAGGCCCCCTAATTGCAATCCCAATTTACGTTGTAAGTGCATTTTTACGAGTTCAGTCGCGGCGCTTTATTGGCGAACATACTCGTGGGCATGTCCATGCAGCCGATGAACTTGTGACTTGCGGTCCTTACGTTCACGTTCGTCATCCGCTTTACATATCAAATACGGGCTTTGCTCTTGGTGTCGCGTTTTTCCATTTAGGCGTGTCGCTTTGGGTGCTCGCGTTTATGGTTGTTGTAGTGGCTTTTGAAGTGGCGCTTTCGCGAATTGAAGACCGCTTCTTGGAACAGAAATTTGGCGATGTGTGGCGCGCGTGGGCTCGCAAAACTCCTGCTTTTGCCCCGCATCTGGGCTTGTGGGGTGGTTCTTCTTGTGATTCTGAACACGTTCCCGCGCAAAGAGCCTTTTGGCAGGCTTTTTTTGCCGATTCTTCGACATGGCTGTGGCTTTTCTTTTGTAATTTATTATTGATATTAAGGAAAGTGGCGGTTTTCTATGTTTAAGGTATTTGACATTGCGCGTGAGGCTCTCGGATCTGTAGCCAAAGCTGCAGCCAAGGTGCCTGTTATAGAAAATAAGTACCATGTGAACGAGCGTTTGCGTGGTCCGTGGCCTAAGGGACCTTTCCTTTGGATGCATGGCGCAAGTCTTGGTGAGTGCAAGATGCTTTTGAATTTGGCGAAGTGCCTTAAAGAAGACTTGCCGGATTGTCCGCGTCTTTTGCTCACAACGCAGAAAGTCGAAGTTGTTTCGTTTATTAAGGAGTCGGGGGTCGATGTGGTCGCTCACATTGCGCCTGTAGATGCTCCTGCAACGATGAAGTCGTTTATCTCGTCTGTGAAACCGCTAGGCCTGATTCTTGCCGAAAATGAACTTTGGCCGGGTTATCTTTCTTCGATGTTGCGTATTTCGACGAGGCCGCCTGTAGCCCTTGTTTCGGGACGTTTCCATCATGCGGTTCCTGGAATGGACTATGCCGCCATTGGCTTTGTGAGTATGCAGACAGGCTCGGACTTGTCTCGCTTTTTCAGTGTCTCGGCCCGTGCGAATAATTCGCGGATGATGATTGGCGGAGACTGGAAACTTTTGCCGTGGGTACGGTTGAACAAGGACGTTTCTGCTCCTGAAAATCCGACGGTTGATACGGTGTTTGTTTCGATGCACATCCAGGAAATGCCGAGTCTTGGTCGCATGATTTTGTCTTCGATCAAGCGTGGTGAATCTGTGGTGCTGATGCCGCGGCGCTTGTCTGAAGTGGCTGAATTCCGCAAGGCGCTCCAAAATCAGGAACTTGCTGTTGTCGATTGGCCGCAAGTGCAAAATGGCGCTGTGTCGATTGTGAGCGAGTTTGGTAAGACTAAAGAGGTGCTTGCTGTTTCTAAAACGGCGGTTGTTGGAGGATCGTTTGCACGCGGTCTTGGAGTCCACGATTTTTGGGAACCGCTCCAGAGCGGAGTTTCCACGTGTGTTGGCCCGTACGCCGAGGGGCAAAAAGAGGCGGTTGCAACGCTTGTTCGTGAGGGTGTCGTTGCTCAATTGCGGTCGGCGGATGAATATTCTAGGCGCAACAA
Source organism: Fibrobacter sp. UWB16 (assembly GCF_900215325.1). Taxonomy (NCBI): domain Bacteria; kingdom Pseudomonadati; phylum Fibrobacterota; class Fibrobacteria; order Fibrobacterales; family Fibrobacteraceae; genus Fibrobacter; species Fibrobacter sp. UWB16. Next base: position 10,326 of record NZ_OCMS01000005.1, read on the forward strand.
GCCGGATATCCGCTTGGTTCGAACGTTCCTTGCTCATGAGAGTGCGAAGATTAGCGATTCTTATCAGCAGCTGCTCGTTTTCTTGAAGAATTTGTTAAAGTAACTGAAGTGTAATTTAATTAGGTGAATTATGAAAAAGATTGTTTTGGCGACGCCTCGTGGTTTTTGTGCCGGCGTGGATCGCGCTATTCATGTGGTTGAAAAGGCGATTGAAAAGTTCGGCACGCCGATATATGTCCGCCATGAAATTGTTCATAACAAGTTTGTTGTAGAAACGCTTAAAAGCAAGGGCGTTGTCTTTGTCGATGAACTCGACCAGGTACCGGAAGGTTCCGTGGTGATTTTCTCGGCGCATGGGGTTGCTGAACATATTTATGAAGAGGCTAAGGCCCGTAATTTGCAGGTGCTCGATGCGAGTTGCCCGCTGGTGCTCAAGGTGCATTTCAGTGCCAAGCGCCATTTCAATGCGGGGCGCCATATTATCTTGATTGGGCACGCTGGCCATGCCGAAGTGGAAGGTACGCTAGGACAGCTCCCGGAAGGCGCAATTACGCTTATTCGCAATGAAAAGGATGCTGAGACGGTCGAAGTGCCTACGGATAAGGAACTGGCCTATATCACGCAGACGACGCTTTCTGTGGCCGAAACCCGCAAGATTATCGAAGCCCTTAAGCGCCGTTTCCCGAATATCATCGGACCGGATGCGGGCGACCTCTGCTACGCGACGGGCAACCGTCAGGCGGCGGTGCTCGAACTGTGCTCCGTGGTGGACATGCTTTTGGTTGTCGGGGCCAAGAATTCTTCGAATTCGTCTCGTTTGATGGAACTTGGACTGGAACAGGGCCTCCCGAGCCACCTGATTGCTGATGTCAATGATCTTGACTTGGCATGGTTCGATGGCATAAATACGGTCGGAATTTCGAGCGGCGCGAGCGCACCGGAAGTGCTGGTTCAGGGTGTGGTCGACTGGCTGAAAGAAAAATTTGGGCCGGTTGAGGTTGAAAATCTTGTAAAATTAGTGGAAAATACGAAGTTTAACTTGCCAAAAGCATTGCAAGATTAACTTTAGCCTTGACAGTTCCAGAATTTTTAGCTAAAATTGCTGCCTGTAAAAACAACGGAGTTTAATATGAGCCGCATTTGTGAAGTTACCGGCAAGGCCGGTCTCGTGGGCAACATGGTTTCCCACTCTAACCGTAAGAAGTTGATGAAGCAGCTTCCGAACCTCCAGAAGAAGCGCTTCTACATTCCTGAAGAAGATCGCTGGGTCACGCTCCGCGTTAGCGCTGCTGGTCTCCGCACGATCAACAAGCTTGGTATCCAGGCTGTTGCTCAGGAACTCGGAATCTAATTTCTTAGATTAAAAGTTTAACGAAAGCCGCTATGCTTTGCATGGCGGTCTTTTGTGTATTTATTCCGCGTTGCCGCCTCGGACGGGGTCGCCTTATACGGCGTCGTCGTTTAAAAAAATGCCCCGGCGTTTAGACCGGGGCTGACGAATTCTCTTTGTCAAGCCCTACTTGATAGGGCTTCTCCTTCTAGTTTTCTAAAAAAGGAGATTCCCTCCCCATACGCGGATCATGCTCACATAAGTGCTAAAGCACTAAGTGAGCAAAGAGCTCGGTGGTGGGAATGACGAACGCATGTCGTTCGATGATGATGTTACTTCCTACTTCCTGATGAATTGCGGGATGCCTTTGTACTTGGCCATGGCCTGCATGATGCTGCCCATTTCCCATTCCTTCTCCTTGAGACGGCGACGGAGGAGGGCGACGAACACTTCCATGAGCATTTCGCAGTCGTACACGGAGCGGTGCATCTTTTCTTCGTCGATGGTCATCGAGATTTCACCGCGCTTCATGAACATGTTTGCCATGAAACCGAGCTTGTGGTTTGCGAGTTCCGGCATGATGGTCTTGGAAATGGCAAGGCTATCGACGACGGGATTGCCTGGCGTGAACTGCGGGTTCTGCTCGTAGGCGGTACGCAAAAAGCTGGCGTCGAAGTTTGCGTTGTGGGCGAGCAAGATGGAGCCCGGGCCGCAGAATGCGGTGAACTGCTTGAGAGCTTCGCCGACCGGCGGTGCGTTTTCGACCATCTTGTCGGTAATGTGGTTCACGTTCGTTGCTTCGGCGGGGATGAGCATGTTGGGCTTTACGAGCGTGTCGAATTCCGAGATGAGCTTCGGCACAACGCGTCCGTTTTTCACCTCGACAGTGAACTTTACGGCGCCGATTTCGATGATTTCGTCTTTACGGTTTACAAGACCAGTCGTTTCTAAGTCGAATGCGACAAATTTTGGAGGTAATGCAATCACGGCTGTGTTTCCTTATTTTGAATATTTTCGGGCAAAAGATACTTAATTTCGATGTCAATTGCTGTCAAAGGGAGAGGAATTATGAAATTATCCCACCCGTTTAGGCGAAAATGCTTGCCATACTTGATGCAAAAGAGCCAGAGTGGGCGTCCACTTGCCTTTGATAGCCACAGGGAACCCGGTTTTACCTGGAGGGCGGGGCCGTGCGGGCCATCGAGCGCCATGCCGACAAAGCGGTCGTTCTTGAGCGACTTGAGCAGGTGGCGGACGTTTGTTGCTCCGTGTGTGTCGGAACCGCGGGTGACTTCGTAATGGAGCTGCCTGGCTGCCTGGGCGAAAAATTCACCGTCGTTTGATTCCGAGACGAGAATGTGGACGTTCTTGTCCTTGAAGGCGGCGGTGCTTGCAAGCAGGTCCTTGTGCCAGAGTCCGAGGATCCCCGGTCGGAAGTCGTCGGGCACGCGCAGGCGGATGCGGAGGCTCCTCATCCAGAGGGCGCCGAGCGTGGCTAGCAATTTTGTCTTCATTTGGGTGAAATTCACGGCTAAAAATTAAAAAAATTCACTTTTTTTGATTGGACCCCTTGTAAGGACGTCATAAAATACTTATATTGCGTCTGCAATTATGGCGACGTACCCAAGTTGGTAAGGGGCGAGTCTGCAAAACTCTTATTCGGCGGTTCGAGTCCGCCCGTTGCCTCTCAAAAGACCTTTCGTGAAAACGGAAGGTCTTTTTGTTTTCTCGAGGATTGCGGGAGGCGGGAACTGCGCACTCCATAAAAATGCCCGCGCATTGAATATGCACGGGTCATGAAAAATAACTGGATCCTTCCTCCCTTTGGTCGTCAGGATGACGGGGATGCGGGCTGAAAACTTATTCTGCCGGAGGCGGTGGCGGAAGCGGATTCTTGCGGGGGCGGCCACGGGGGCGCTTGACCGGCATTTCTGCTGCGGCTTCCGGGTGCAAAGCCTTGTTCTTTGCCATGAGCGCTTCGCGGATCTTTTTCGCGCGTTCTTCGATGCGCTGGCGGGCGAGGTCGGCTGCGGACACAATGACGGTTTTCGGCTTGTCGCCAAGCTTTGCGCCGAACGAGCCCTTGAGGACGCGGCCTGAAGGCGGCTTGGGCGGTTCCGAGAGAACGCTCGTGAGCACGCGCTTCGGAGCTTCGACTGGGGCTGCTTTAGCGATGATTTTCTTGACTTCGGCGTCATCGGCCTTTGGAGCGGCGTTCGTGGCGATTTTCTTCAGGATGCTCTTGATTTCGGCATCGCTTTCGGCTTCACGCTGCTTTGCGTTTTCGGGTTTGTTGTACTTGGCCACGAGCGAATTGAACTTGGCGTTTTCGCTCTGTTCTTTGAGCTTCTGGCGTTCACGCTTGGACGGGCGCTTTGCGCCATTGTGCTTTTTGCCGATAAATTTTTTCTCTTTGCTTTCCGAGTTGCGGATGATTTCTTCGTCGGAAAGACCACGCAGTTCAGGCGGGACTTCAGTGATTTGAAGAGCCTCTTTTCTAGTGGAATCAGTCATGATTTCTGAGTCTTTAAGCGGTTTTGGCTTTGTCAAGGTTTTTTTTGCACTTTTTTTGCAAAAAATCTAGGGAAAAAATTAAAAAAATTTGAAAAAAATGTTTGTCAAGGTCTAGAAAAAAAATTCTTTATGGACTATTTTTGGTGTACATGCTTCGGTTTACACAAGAAATATCTCTCGCTTTGCGCTCTATCGCTAATGAAGAAGAAGCGCATGAAATGTCTAAGAAGGCTAGGGAGCAATTTGAATTCCTCGGAATCAGATTGGTTCCCCGTCGTGAAGTCACGTATCCAATCTTCGACAAGTACCCGCCAAAGGACGGGGATGAACTCGTGTCGAGGGTTGAGGACATGTGGGCTCAGCCGTATAGGGAATTCCAGTACGCGGCTTGTGACTACCTGTTCCGCCATCGTGCTCTTCTCGGTGGCCAGCACCTTAATTTTTTGAAAAAACTCATCAAGACCAGAGCTTGGCGCGACACGGTCGATACCCTCGCTTCTTGCGTTCTGGGCGATTTGGCGCTCCGCTTGCCGGCGTTGCGTACGAAGATTGCCTCCTGGATCCGCGACCCGAACATCTGGGTACGCCGCAGTGCAATCATCTTCCAGGTGCAGTACAAGGACCGCACCGACTGGCCGCTCTTGCGTCAGTTCTGCCTCACTTGCGCCAAGGATGACGACTATTACATCCGCAATGGCATTGGTCGTGCACTTTCTGAATACGCACGCATCAACCCGACGGAAGTGCGTCGCTTTGTCCAAGACAACGCGTTTGCCGAACAGACCGCCCAGGAAATCCTGCGCCTTATCTAATCAGGGCGTTGGCGGGCTGCGAAATTTTGCAATGTAAGTTGCGCGAAGCCTCGGCTTTTAAAGACTCTCGAAAGAGGGTCTTTTTTTATACGCTGAGGAAAACCTTCAAATGAATACTCTAAGATGAAATAGTGATTTTGTAATGTAATTGTAACAATTGTAACATGTTTGTATAGTTTTTATTACATACGCTGTCCAAAAAACAGGAGGGGCATCATGAATACCAGTATCATGTACTCGACAATTGCCTTAGGGCTTGCTGCAACACTTTATGCGGCTGAAAATCCCGCTCTCAATATTGAGACGAGTGGAACTCTGTTACTCGATGACTTTGAGGACGGCGATTTAGTATCTAAATACGGTCCTTGGAAGTTTAGTGGTGATTTTGCCTCTGATCCAAATGATGGTGTGGGCGAATCAACTATTACCCCTAAAGTCGTTACAAGTGAAGATGAAGGTCATTCAGGAAAGATCCTCCAAATAGACTATTCTTTGAGTAAAGGGACTTACGAGTATGATCCTTTTGTGCAGGCTACACTATACATGGATGCCGACGACGGCTCGTATGATATATCCGCATGTTCGCAAATTGAATATGATTATAAGGGTGCGGCCCATAAAGTTCGTTTGATGAGCACATTGAGCGAGGCTATTGGTGGTGGTGATTGGGCGTACTATGAAATGTCTGTAGGAGCTTCTAAAGACAACTCGTGGGACCATGCTGTCCTTAATTTAGATCAATTCAAGAGACCGTCTTGGACTTATATAGACGTCAAGCTAAATGATGTAAAACAGTCTGTGTATGCCCTTGATTGGAATTTCTCAGGTTCTAGTGGGGTTTCTCGTTCATTGCAGATTGACAACGTGAAGTGCCGTAATCCGCAATTCTTTGAAATTTCGTTCTATAACGGTGAGGAATTGTTAGATCGTCAGACGGTGGCGGAAGGAGTGATGCCCCAATATGAAGGCGAAATTCCCGAAAAGGCTTCTGACGAGAAATTTGACTATGTTTTCAAGGGCTGGGAACCAGAACTAGCTGAAGCTACAAAGAATACTTCTTATCTGGCTGCATTTGATGCTGTAGCGGTTTTCAAAATCGCTGTGGGCGAAACGATTGTGATTGACGATTTTGAAGATGGTGATAAAATCAGCAATTGGGGCGGAGAATTCTCTAGTTATGACGATGAAGGCGTAGATTCCTATGCTCAAGAAGAAGTTGTTTCTGCCGGTGATTCGAAAAATATCAAGTTTAGCTATAAAAAGAAAAAATCTGGTGGATATGCCGGGCTTGAAATGCGACTTGTAGAAAGTGGAACCCGCAATCTTTCTTCGTGCAATGTCGTCAAGTATAAATATAAAGGTGTTAAACATAGTTTTAGATTGCAATCAACCGTTGTTGACGATTATCAGTACCACGAACAAACTGTAAACGCCAATGAAGATTGGACAACTGCAGTTGTTGAATTGGCTTCGTTGCAACAGCCTTCGGGTTATGTGGGTGTTGAAAGTGCAATCAAGTTTGCAACTGCTTTTGAATGGCAGGTGAACTACCGATCGGCAAATGAAGGTGTTTTGGAAATCGATGATATTAGCTGTTCCAATATTCCGATGTATACGGTTACATTCATGGATGGTGAAAATCATGTGGAAACGCGCAAGTTCTTTGAGGGTTCAATGCCTGAATGTGAATCTTGTGAGTATTGGTATAAACAATCTCTAGGTGAGTTTGAAAAATACGATTACACCTTTAACGGCAAGTTTTCTCCAGAACTTGAATCCGTGACGAAGGATGCTGTATACCAGATGGTGTGGGACGAAACGTTGCGCGAGTACATGGTGACGTTCGTGGATGAAGATGGTGAAGATCTTGATTTTGGTATGTTTGAATATGGCTCCACGCCTACGTATAATGGAGATGATCCGACAAAGCCGTCCGATGTGCAGTGGGATTACAAATTTAGTGGATGGTGGCCTGAAATTGTTCCTGTATCTGGGAGAACGGAATATCGTGCTGTGTATACATCGACTCCTCGCAAGTACATGGTCAAGTTTGTAAACGACGACGGTACGGAAATATCGGCTCAGGAGAAAGAGTATGGCTCATTAGTATCCTCTGTTGAGCCTGAAACGGCTCCGACTAAGAATTCGGCGGGCGGCATATCGTACACGTTTGATGGCTGGTCTCCTGAATTTGACGAATATACCACTGTGGAAGGTGATATAACTTATACGGCGACGTACAAGACCAGTGATAATAAGTACACCATTAGGTTTATGAATGGCGATGAAGTTTTGTGGGAAAATTTTGTGACGGCGGCTGAAATGCCTGCATATGAAGGTTCGCCGACTAAGGATGCTACTGCTGCTTATACCTATACCTTTAAGGGTTGGGATAAGGATGTTGTTGCTGTAACTAAGTCTGTGACTTATATGGCTATGTTTGACAGTACAAAGAACAAATACACCATTACGTTCAAGGATGATAATGGCACGGTTCTTGAAACCGAGATGTATGATTATGGAACGACGGCAAGTGAAATCGATGCTCCGAATATTGTAAGAAACGAAGAAAAGAACGATGAAGAATTTAGTTGGGTTTGGGGTGATAAGGGGTATTATAACGTTCCGAACTATGATTGTGAATGGCCGGTGATCGAAACGGTTACAGGAAATGCCACATATACGGCACAGTGCAAATATCGTGTGACATTTGTTCTTGGTGATTATGATGATTGGTATGAGTATGTGAGCTGGCAGTATGCTTATGGTGAAACGCCTACGTACGATGGCGAACCGACTAAGGATGATTATAGTGGTATGTACACTTATACCTTCAAGGGCTGGGACAAGAAAATTGAACCGGTGGGTCAATATTCTGTGACTTATACGGCCCAGTTTGATCGCGAGCTTGCACAGTATCTTGTCCAGTTTGTCGTGGATGATGAAATTATCGCTTCTAAAAAGTATAATGCCGGTACCGAAGCAGAGAAGGTGGAGGTTCCGACAGCGACGAAGGCGCCTACGGATAATTGTACCTATGTCTTCACGAATTGGGAAAATGATTGGGGCGGAGAAGGAATAGACGACGTGTGGGGTGATGTTACCTATACCGCTAAATTTGAATGTTCTACGACGAGTAATAAGGTCCTTGTAAAATTCGTTGTAGGAGACAATGTATTGAGCTCCACGGAATACGAGTACGGCACGAAGGCTGCTAGTGTGGCTGTTCCGACGGCAACAATACCTGCAACGGCTCAGTACACGTTTGAATTCGTGTCTTGGGATAAGGATATTGCCGATGTAACGGAAGCTGTGACATATACTGCCGTATTCGATACGATTGTGAACAAGTATACAGTTAAGTTCGTGTCAGAAGGCAACGAATTGAGCTCCACGGAATACGAGTACGGCACGAAGGCTGCTAGTGTGGCTGTTCCGACGGCAACAATACCTGCAACGGCTCAGTACACGTTTGAATTCGTGTCTTGGGATAAGGATATTGCCGATGTAACGGAAGCTGTGACATATACTGCCGTATTCGATACGATTGTGAACAAGTATACAGTTAAGTTCGTGTCAGAAGGCAACGAATTGAGCTCCACGGAATACGATTACGGTACGAAGGCTGAAAAGGTGACTGTTCCGACGGCAACGAAGGATGCAACGGCACAGTACACGTATACGTTCAAGTCTTGGGATAAGGAAATTGCCGATGTCACGGGTAATGTAACTTATACCGCCGTATTCGAAGGTGCAGTGAACAAGTACGTCGTGAAGTTCGTGTCTGAAGGTAAGGATTTGAGCTCCACGGAATACGAGTATGGCACGAAGGCTGAAAAGGTGACTGTTCCGACGGCAACGAAGGATGCGACGGCACAGTACACGTATACATTCAAGTCTTGGGATAAGGCTGTTGCCGATGTCACGGGTGATGTCACTTATACCGCCGAATTTGAAAGTACAGTGAACAAGTACGTTGTGAAGTTCGTATCTGAAAACAATGTATTGAGTTCCACGGAATACGAGTACGGTACGAAGGCTGCGAACGTGAAGGTTCCGACGGCAACGAAGGATGCGACGGCACAGTACACGTATACATTCAAGTCTTGGGATAAGGCTGTTGCCGATGTCATGGGTAATGTAATTTATACCGCCGTATTTGATGCTGTTGTGAATAAGTATACAGTGAAGTTCGTATCTGAAGGTAAGGAACTGAGCTCTACGAAATACGATTACGGTACAAAGGCTAAGGACGTGAAGGCCCCGACGGCAACGAAGACCGCAACGGCTCAGTACACGTATAAGTTCAAGTCTTGGGACAAGACAATCGCAGATGTCAAGGCGGCTGCAACGTACACGGCTAAGTTCGATAGCACTGTGAATAAGTACTGCGTGAAGTTTGTTGTCGAAGGCAAAACGGTGGATTCTACGATGTATGCTTATGGCACAAAGGCTAAGGATGTCAAGACGCCGAAGACGACGCCTGAAAAGAAAGCAACGGCACAGTACACTTACAAGTTCAAGTCTTGGGACAAGACTATTGCTGATGTCAAGGCGGCTGCAACGTACATGGCTAAGTTCGATAGCACTGTGAATAAGTACTACGTGAAGTTCGTTGTCGAAGGCAAGACCGTAGACTCTACAATGTATGCTTATGGCACGAAGGCTAAGAATGTCAAGACGCCGAAGGATACGCCTGAAAAGAAGTCGACAAAGGATTCTACGTACACGTTTGACAAATGGGATCCGGAGATTGTCGATGTCAAGGGCAATGCCACTTATAAGGCTAAGTTCAAGGCAAAGAAAAAATCCTCGGCTATTGGCCAGGTTGTCCAGAGCAACTTCAAGTATAGCTTTGCAAACAACGAATTGACGGTGTATATGCCGAAGGCTTCTCTGGTCCGTGTGCTGGTGTATGACTTAGGTGGCCGCTTGGTAACGTCCTTTAACGAAGATGTTGCCGGATCCAAGGTCTTTAGCCTTGATAAGCTGAAACGCGGTGTCTATCAGGTCCGCATTGAAAGCAAGAGCCAGACTCGTTCTGCTAGGATCTCTGTGAAGTAAAGGGGTAAAACCGAAAGCAAAAAAGCCTCGCCACAATGATGTGGCGGGGCTTTCTTGTCACGGAGCGTTCTGTAAATAAAAAAGCTAGACGTGAGAGTCTAGCGATGAAAATGTGTTATTTGTCTGTTTTGGTGGATTTCGTCTTTTCCTTTAGCGGAAAGCTGAATTTGCCTTGAAGGACGCAACCTTTTGCCCCCGGGTCGCATTCCTGTTTGCGTTTTTCGCAGAATGTTTCGTTGAGGTATTTACATTCCCAGCTCATAAGAATCTCCTTCTTTAAGTGAGTTTGTCATGCCCATTTCTTGTCATCCCGGACCTTGTTCCGGGAGGGCATCTCCTTTAATTTAAACAAAAAATGGGCAAATAAGCCTATAATTTTGAATGGGAATGGTCTAATTAAAATTCGCCTTAGTCAAAGTTTAGACTTCGGCGGTAGGGGGTGAAACCGGCGTTTTTGATGAAATTTTCGGCTTGTTCGATGGTCGTAAGCCCATGATTTTTAAGCACATTCTCTTCGATGACGATGCTGTTGATGTCGTCGGCGCCGGCGTGCAATCCGAGTTCCCCGAGTGAAAGTCCCATGCCAAGCAGCGAAACTTCGATGTGGGGGACGTTGTCGAGGTATAGGCGGCTGAGCGCAAGCAACTTGAGGTATTCATCGCCGCGTACATGGCGGATGGGGAATTTGTCGGTCTGCGGCTGGAACGTCCACACGACAAAACTCTTGAAGCCGTGGGCGATGTCCTGCGTTTTGCGCACGTATTCCAAATGCTCGATGACTTCTTCGGCGGTTTCGGCACTGCCAATGACGATGTTTGCGCTGCCAGGGAGTCCCTTCTTGTGGCATGCTGCAAGCGTGTCGCACCACTGCTGTGCCGGGAGTTTCTTGGGACTCAAGATTTGACGCATGCGGTCAGAGAGAATCTCGGCGCCTGCGCCTGGAACGGAACTGAGGCCCGCTTCTTTGAAAATATCAAGCAGTTCGTCGAGCGGTATGTTGTTGAATTCCGCGATGCGGACAAGTTCAACCGGCGAGAATCCGCGCACCTTGACGTCCAATTCTTGTGTGAGCATCTTGAGAACGTCGGTGTAATAGTTGAGCGGAATTTCCTTGTTGACGCCACCCTGCAGAAAAATCTGGTCGGCGCCTTTGGCTTTGGCCTCGAGCGTCTTTTGACGGATTTCGTCTAAACTCAAAATGTACGCTTCGGGGTGCTTTGCGGGGCGGCAAAAACTGCAAAAACTGCAAGTCACTTCGCAAACGTTCGTGTAGTTTACGATGCGGAATGCGGTATAGCCCACGCGGTTACCTGGGTGCTTGGCCTTACGTACCGTATCGGCGGCCTCGACGACTTCGGTCCACGGGACGTTTTTCAGAATTTCGAGCCCTTCTGCCGGTGTGAGGCGTTCTTGAGCGATTGCTTTATTTAACAAGGAATTCATCGCTTGTAATTATAGTAAAGTCGTCCATGGATTAATTGTCCATAGAACAACTATAGTTGCTTGTGATATGGTTCACATTTGGGGGTATATTATGAATGGGTTTAGTTAGGTAGAATACTGGTGTGTTCATGCTTGGTTTTGTGGAGCCACGCTGTTGTGTGGCGTATCTCCTTGCGTGTGTCAAATCAGTTTGGAGGACTTGTCCCTTCGGGATAAAGAGTTAGGAATGATACTAAAGGAGAACAGGTATGAATCATCTCAGTTTGAAGTGTGCTGCAATGGCGCTTGCTTTTGCGGCATCTGCACAGGCCTTTACCGTTACGGGTAAGGTTAGCGACGAAAGCGGCAAGGCTATCGAAAAAGCCTCCGTAGAACTTCTTAAAAATGCTCTCAAGACAACGACTGATTCCAAGGGCGAATTCAAGATCTTCAAAGATGAAACGATTGGCCTGCATGCGGCTCGTCCGATGCTTGGCTATGTGAGTGTGATGAACGGCGTTTTGTCTTATTCCCAGAGCACAAATGAACCGGTGCGCATTCAGGTTTTTGATGCTGTAGGTTCCCGCGTCTTGAACGAGACCGTTTATGGCACGGGCACGCTTGACATGCAGTCTATCGTGAAATCTCAGGGCTCTTATTTTGCACGCGTGAGCGTCGGTAGCGCGAAGAGCAATTTCCGCTTTACATCCAATGGCAATTACGGGATTTCGTTTGGCGAAGCTGTGGCTCGCGGTCTCAAGAAAGAAGAATCTGGCGATGAACTTCGCGTGATTGCAACGGATTATGATACGCTTACGGTTGCGCTCAGCAACTTGGACACGAACGTTACGCTCAAGCTCAAGAAGACTGTCAAGGAACCGGAATACGCTTACGGTTGGGGACTCAAGAACGATCCGGTGCCGACACGTGGTTGCGGCAAGGATACAAAGCTTGATTACAAGTATCGCGGTGATAAGCCGTATATCGAATTCAAGTGGAGCAAGGGTTCACGCACCGTGCGTCTCGACATCCCGAAGAACTACGACAAGAATAAACCGTACAAACTCATTTTCGGCATGCAGTGCATGGGCGGCTGGGCCGGTGGCGTGCAGGATGAAGGCTACTATGGCCTGAAACCGCTTGATACGGAAAATACCGCTATCTTCGTCGCTCCGGAAGGCAATGGAAACCAGGCCCCGTGGGGTCAGGATGACTACACGCTCTTCGATGAACTTCTTGCATACCTCGAAGGCAACTTCTGCATTGACTCTTCTCGTGTGTTCTCGACCGGCTTTAGCTACGGCTCCATGTTCTCTAACGGACTTTCTTGGAACCATCAGGACGTGCTCCGCGCTGTTGCCGTGTACGAAACTGCTGAACGCAACATTTGGCTCCCGCAGCGCAAGAAGATGGGCATTGGCTGGATGGGCGTGCTCGGCTTGCAGGACAATCTCTGCACTCCGGCAATGGGTCGCTCTGCTCGCGATATCATCTTGGAACTCAACTCCGAAGGTGGCAAGGCCAAGAACGAGCGTGCTCAGGAATATGGTGGCAACGGTCCGCATGTGTGCTATGACTACACGACAGTCGAAGAACGATTCCCGGTTCGCTGGTGCACGCAGAACGGTGGCCACATCTGGGACCACAAGGATCCGGGTTCGAACCAGTCTTGGGTACCGAAGACTACTTGGGATTTCTTCAACAAGTTCTAATATCTAAGAATCTTTCCTCCTCACTAAGCTCCCGGTTTCGGCCGGGAGTTTTTGCGTAGGAGAAAATTTGCCGTCCCGTTAGGCTTTTTCTATCTTTGGGTGCATGGAATTCAAGCGCTTTGAAGCTCTGATCGAGATGTTTCCGCAGGTGCAAATTTTCAGCACTGAGGGCGAAGATCTTGACCGAGTCATTACTCATTTCTTAAATCAACGTGAAAATGTCTCCACGATGTCGGAGGCGATGCAACGTAAAATCCAGCAGGCGTTGGCCCCGTTCTTCCAGCAGCGTTTTATTAGCTTGCACGATGCGGAAGCTCCGCTGGTGCGCAACCTGCTTCTGGACAAAAAGTTCTTTTTGCAGACGGACCGCTACATTGATGATATGGCGTGGCCGCTGACTGATCCGGATAAGCTTGGCGAAGCTTTGAACATTGCAGACCTTGCCGAAGGAATTCTTGACCGCAAACTGCTGAGCCTCTCAAACGGCGAACTGCGCCGAGTACTCTTGGCCCGCATGTGGATGGAAAAGCCGGAATGGGTTTATTTTAATGACTTGTTTGGCGGACTTGATCCGGAGTACCGTGCGCATTTGGCGGGCTGTGTGGCTGACCTCGCAAAACGTCCAGGATTGAAAGTCGTGGTGCGCCTTGCTCGCGAAGATGAGCTGCTCCCGGAAATTCCGGCGTTTGTTTATGCGGACAAGACGTTCACGCAGTATGCTGGAGAACTCCCGAAAGCTGCTGCAACTCCGAAGTTCAAAAAAGCTGAACTCAAGGATTACGAGATTGTGGATCTTCGTGGTGCGAAGGGAGATTCCCGTTGGAGTTTATCCCGGACTCCGTTCCAGGACGGGAATGACAATAGTGGTGTCATCCTGAGCGATGCACCGCAAGGTGCGCAGTCGAAGGATCCAGTGAATTCTAGTGCCGAGATTCTTTTTGATCTTAAGCACGTGAATGTTCGCTTTGGCGATACGGATGTGCTGAAGAATTTGAACTGGACGGTTCGCAAGGGTGAACATTGGGCCGTGATGGGCGAGAACGGTGCTGGCAAGAGCACGCTCCTCGGCATGCTTACCGCTGACCATCCGCAGATTTACAACAACGACATTACGCTCCTAGGTGAACGTCCGGGGCATGGCCTCAACATTTGGGACCACAAGGCAAAACTCGGATTCTTCTCGCCGGAAATGGCTCTCCAGTACCGCGAAGATTTGAACCTTCTGGATGTGCTTTGCACAGGATTTACACCGAACCTCTGCCGCGCTGAAAACATCACATGGGAAGAAAAGGCAAAGGCTCGCGAATGGCTTAACTATTTGGGCTTTGAAGATACATCGATTTCTATCCGTAAGATTTCGCCGATTGACAAGCGCCTGGTGTTGATGGCCCGTGCCGCGATCCGCCCGCCGAAAGTCCTTTTGCTTGACGAACCGACGCAAGGTCTCAAGGGCGAGTATCGCGAAAAGTTGTTCCACTTGTTGCAACTGCTTTCGACGGAAACGACAATCATCATGGTCAGCCATTACGAAGAGGAATGGCCTCCTTGCATGACGCACCTCCTTAGAATGCCGAAATTCTCTTTGAATTAGACGTACACAAGAAGGTCCCGAAATGAATTTCTTATTCGTTGCTCTTGGCGGTGCTCTCGGTAGCGTGTTGCGCTACTTCATGTCGCTTGTGATTCCGAAGGTCGCCGGGTTCCCGTGGCCGACCTTTGTCGCAAACATCTTGGGCTGCCTTTGCATCGGGATTTTCTCGGGACTCTTCCTCAAGTGCGACTCCCTCTCGCCAAACCTCAAACTGTTCTTGGTGACTGGCTTTTGCGGTGGCTTTACCACGTTCAGCACTTTTGCCAATGAAAACTTGGCGCTTTTGCAAAGCGGAAAATTCGGGATGTTCATAGCTTACGCGCTAGCAAGCTTTGTACTTGGTGTTGCCGCCTGCGCCTTCGGAATTTATAAATTATAAGAACTAATAAACCTAATACCTAGCCTATGCAATTGAATGAGCAAAATATTTTAAGTGCCTTGCGCGCGGTCCAGGACCCGGACTTGCACAAGAATATTGTAGAACTAAACTTTGTTCAAAACCTGAAAATTGAAGGCACGAAGGTTTCCTTTGATTTGCGCCTCACGACTCCGGCATGCCCGATTCGCGACCGCTTCAAGGACCAGTGCATCGCCATCGTGAAAAGCCTTGGTGCCACCGAAGTCGAAGTGACGCTTACTTCTTCGCAGGGTCGCGTGGGCGACGATAATTCAGCTGCCAAGGCTCCGCAGAATTCGCACATTGGCGAAGTGGCGCATGTGGTTGCTGTGGCTAGTGGCAAGGGCGGTGTCGGTAAATCGACTGTGACGGCGAACCTCGCTATGGCGCTCAGCCTTTCTGGCGCTCGCGTAGGTATTCTCGATGCCGACATTTATGGACCGAGTATGGGTCTCATGTTCGGGATAGACAAGGCTCCTGAAGTTTTTGAAGACAATACGATTGCTCCTGTCGAAGCAAAGGGTGGCATCAGCATTGTCTCGATGTGCATGTTCGCGGATTCCGACAAGGCGACCATCTGGCGCGGACCGATGGTTTCGCAGATGATCCAGCACTTCATCCACCATGTGCGCTGGGGCAAGCTCGACTACCTCCTCGTAGACTTTCCTCCTGGAACGGGTGACATCCAGCTTACGCTCACGCAGAACTGCCCGATGGCAGGTGCGGTCGTTGTGACGACTCCGCAGCAGGTGGCTCTCGCCGACTGCCAGAAGGGTATTGCCATGTTCGATAACGTGGGCGTCCCGGTGATTGGCATTGTTGAGAACATGAGCTACTTCATTTGTGATGAGTGCGGCAAGCACCACAACATTTTCCCTGCCGGTGGCGGTCAGAAGATTGCCGAAAAGTGGGGCGTACCGCTTATCGGTAAAGTCCCGATGGAACCAGCCGTTGCCGACTGCGGTGACAGTGGTACTCCGGCCGTGCTCCGCTACCCGAACTCCGAATCGGCGAAGGTCTTTATGGACGCTGCCGAAAAAATGGTCCGCACGCTTTCTGTGTTTGAATCCGAAGGCGATGGAGTCCTCAAAAACTTCAATTACGATTTTGAACAACTGCCGGTGGAGGAAGTATGATCCAGCCAAAGAAAGTATTCAGGACAAAAGAGGGTAAACTCGGCTTTGAATGGAATGACGGCAGCCGAGGCGCCTGTGATGCCCGTACACTCCGCTTAGCTTGTCCGTGCGCACTTTGTGTGGATGAACATACCGGTGAAAAACTCCTCGATGATTCGACTGTTCCCTTGGATGTAAAACTCGAACATGTTCAGTCCATTGGGCGTTATGCCGTGGGTCTTTCTTTTAGCGATGGTCATCGTTCGGGAATTTACCCATATGATAAACTTAAGGAATTGACGAAATCCGCATAATAAACCATATTTGAAAGAGTCGAAGACGGTTTGTCCAAGACAAAAGGTGTTGTTTTTATGAGTGATTTTAACGAAGCTCTTTATTTTCGTGACTTGAATAGGTATCCTACGCTGACTCCGCAGGAGGAATCGGCGCTGTTGAAAATTATCAAGAACGGTGAAACCGAAGAAATTCGAAAGTCTGCCTTGCAGCGCCTTATCCGTGGCAACTTGCGATTTGTGGTGAGTGTCGCCCGCAAGTACCAGGGTCGTGGCCTTTCCCTTTTGGACCTTATCAATGAAGGTAACCTCGGTCTTTTCAAGGCGGCTAAGCGCTTTGACATGGACAAGGATGTGAAGTTCATCAGCTACGCTGTGTGGTGGATCCGTCAGTCCATCCAGAAGGCTTTGTTCGAACAGGTGGGCGCAGTCCGCATTCCGCCTAACAAGCTTGCCTTGGTGAACCGCTTCAAGCGTGCTTTGATGCAGAATGGCGGTGACTACGACAAGACCATCTCGATGGAAGAATTTGCTCCTTACGAACGCGATATCGTCGAAGTCATGGAAAAGATTGTCGATATCTCGCTCGATGCTCCGATTGGCGATGATGCCGGTGTCTCTAGTGCCGATTCTGTGAGTACGCTTATGGACGTGCTCGGCAGCGATGGCAACCAGGACGAGGACATGGAACGCGAAGAGCGCAAGAAGCTCATCCAGGAAACGCTTTCGTCACTCCCGCAGCGCGAAGAAGAAATCCTCCGCATGTTCTACGGCCTCGATACGGTCGAAGACACGACGCTCAAGGACATCGGCGAAGACTTGAAGCTCAGCCGTGAACGCGTCCGCCAGATCAAGAACAAGACTTTGCGTCGCTTGCAGAAGAGCAAGGAACACAAAGAAAAACTGGCTGACTTCCTGGAAATCTAATTGGAACTCTAATGTCGAATCCTTCATCTGCGCCTCGTACTGCCGCGTACCTCTTTTTGATTTTTTTCTTTGGGGCGCTGCTTGCGTATGGCGGATTCAAGTTTTATAGCAAATACGGACCATCCAAGACGGTCGTAGGGGAAATCCCGTTCGGGCTCGAAGCGGGCACTTCCGTGTTGAATGGCGATGCCCCGAATTTCAAGGCTGATGTCGAAAGGCTGCCGGTGCAGGCCCAGGCCGAATTCCGCCGTGCGGGTGAACTTTCACGTAGCGGGGCGACCAAGGCCGCTTACGAAATTTACGATGCGCTCGTGCTCCTTTACCCGAATGTAGATGCGGCGGTTTGGGGCGAAGTCAATACTTTATTCCACATGGATTCTGTGTCGGAGTCGATGCGTGACCGTGCTGAACTTTTGATCGGGCGCCTCATGGCGCGTTACCCGAATACGGGCATCAGCTTTTACCTGGACAGCCGCAAGTCGCTCCTTGCTGGGAACTTGACTGTGGCGGTCGAACTTGCAAAGATGGCGAGTTCACGTGCTCCATCCATTTATGAAATCAGACTTTGGTATGCGGAGCTTCTGCTCAAGAATTCGAACATGAAGGAGGCGGCAAATGAATGCCGTGCCGCCATCAGCCTTTCTTCGGGCGACTCGCAGCGTGCATTTGAACTCTTGGCTAAAGTCTACCATGACGATGGTATTTTGGACAGTGCTGCGCTCGTGGTCGATTACGCCTTGACGCAGTTCCCGCTTTCTTCGGAATTGATGCTTTTGCGCGGCTACCTTGCTGAATACAATGGCAAGTTCGACGTTGCCGAAAAGACGTACCAGCGCATTCTCGCGTTCCGTCCGGATTTCGAAAAGGCCCGCCGAGCAATGGCGACGATTGGCGAAAAGACTGCTCCTGGCAAGAACGGCCATTATGCGGGTTCGTCTCGTGACCGTGCCCAGGTGGCGTGCGACATCCTTGCACCGCTGGTAGAACGTTATCCTGAAAACTTGCCGCTCCGCGAAGCTTTGGGAACCGCTTATACCAAGGCCCACATGTTTGATATGGCCCGCCGCGAGTTCAACTACATCCTCAAGAACGACCCGGATTACCCGGATATCAAGTCTCGCCTGAATGAACTTGAACAAGTGCGCAAGGCGGCCATCGAGGAATACAACAACGGTCTTACAGCTAACTTGAACCGCGCCGTGGATAGCCTCCGCGAATCTATGATGCCCGAACAGAAACACGACTTCTCGACGAAATTGGGACATTATCTTGTTCGCTATGGTGCTTCTTCGCAGGAATTCTTCAAGAAGTATTCTGCTTCTAATTTTAAACAAGTGAAGCGCTTTGTCTGGCAGGAAACTTTCTACGAAAATCCGTACCATCACACTTACACGGTCGTCTTTGATTCGTTGAACCGATTCAAGGAAGTCCATGTTGTCGTTTTTGATTCCGCTTCGAATTCGAACCATCTTGGTGTGGCGCCTGAAATCTTTACGCGCCTCCTCAAGCAGAATTCAAGAATTTCTGGCATCAGCAACAACACTGGTGAAACCGATTGTGGCGATGGCGTTGTCATGGATGCCGCTGTCTGGGAAACCCGCGATAACTTCGAAATCCTGGCCCGCATCGTCGGAAAGCCCGCCGAAGTGCGCATGGTTCGCCTGGATCGCAATACTTTGCCCCCGTCAGGCATGAAACTTTGCGATTATCTGCCACTTCTTATGGAATTTTAGCTCGCAATTATCTATTTTGTAGCTATATGTTCCGTGGTCGTTTTTTAGCTTTAGTTTTGTTCGCTGCATTATTGGAAGGCTGCACCTGCTGCGCCTACTTGAACCACATGTTCAATGCAGAACGTCTCTATGACGAAGCGACCGAACTCCGTGAGGCCCGCTTGGATAGTGTTCCTGACGAAACACAGTCTTATGCAAGCGGTGAAGAAGCCCAGAAATACGAAAAAATCATTGAAAAGGGTTCCCGAGTTTTGGAACGCTTCCCCAAGAACAAAAAGCGTACCGCGGAAGCCGTTTTCCTCATTGCGGAGTCTTATAGGCACAAGGCTGACTGGCCGAAGGCCATTACCAAGTACGACGAATACGAACGCTATTTTGCCGATAACGATTCCATGCGTGCTGTAGAATATCAGCGTGCTTACTGCCTCTACCGCAACCAGGAATTCAATATCAGCCGATTTGCGCTGGAACCTGTCGTTGCCGACAAGAACCATCCCTATTATTTCCAGGGACTCAACTTGCTTTCGCTCTTGGATGAAAAGTCCGAAGCTCCGGAACAGGCTATCGCCGCTCTTGAAGCAGTGCTTGCCGATACAAGCGGAACCCCGTACATGAAGGGCAAGGCTCATTTCCGTTTGGCAGGGCTTTACTACAAGATGGAAAACTGGGACAAGGCCCATCAGCATTATAATGCCAAGGAAATCGAGAACCTGAACGATCGCGAACGCCAGACGGCGGGCGAGCAGTCGGCGGAATGCCTTGTGAACAAGAAGGAATATCTCAAGGCTGCAGATGAATTTAAGGAACTTTATAAAGTCGAAGCTTACGAAAAACAACGTGCGAATTACCTCGTGCGTATCGGTGAAATGACTCTCTTGGCGGGGCGCAATGCCGATGCTTTTGTGATTTTCAATAAGGTCAATACTGAGTATCCGAAAACGGTGCATTCTGCCCGGGCTTATTTCAACATGGGCGATTACGAGCAGACCAAGGTTCTGGATTACGAGCTTGCAATGCTGTATTACGATAGCTGCTATATTGCAAGGTCTATCAGCGAGTATGGCAAGAAGGCCCGTGAACGCCGCAACGCTTTAAGGCGCCTGGTCTCGATGCGCGATAAAAATGATGAACTTCGCGAGAGTAAGGATTCCATTCCCGACATGAAGTCTTTCTTCAATAACGAGTTCATGATTGCGGAACTCTTCTTGCTCAAGCTTTCTGAAGCCGATAGCGCTGTTGCAAGACTGACGAATGTGATTGAAAATTCTCCTGATACCGCTAACGTAATGCGGGCCGCTTATGCAAGGGCATTCATCTATGATGAATTCTTGCATGATCCGGATACAGCCGAAGAATATTACAAGGAAATCATCGAGAAGTATCCGAATACGGATTATGCTAAGCAGGCTCAAGCGAACTTGGGCTTGCGTGTGACCATGAAAACGCGTGAAGACGAGGCACGTGAACGTTACATGGCTGCCGAAAGCTTGTGGACTGCGGCTTCTGAAATGCCTGTGAGCAAAATGGATTTGGTGGACTCTGCCTATGCTCATGCCTTTGCCGCGTTTGATAGCGTCTATAAGGAATTTCCGCAGACGCAATCTGGAATTCAGGCGCTTTATATGAAGGCCATTTATTACCAGATGCTCCCGAATATGGATAGCGCTGTTGTCATTTATCGAGAACTCAGTAGTAAGTATGGACAGACCCAGTGGGGCAAGCGCGCTGTTTATGTGCTGAATACGCGACTCACGACGACTGATGATGATATCGCCAGACTTCGCAAGCGCACGGCGCAGAACATTGAAAGCCTCAATAAGAAATCTGCAAAATACTACGAAGAACTGAATGCCAAGCCCGAAGAAAAGAAGGCTGAGGTTATTAGCAAGGAAGACGAAATCCTCGAAAATACGTACAACAGCATGTACGACTTTGAATAGGTTTATGCATTCTCGACTTTTTGTTGCTGTTCTTCTTTGCGTCTTGGTGGCAATTTCTGGATGTTCCGGTTCCACACACCGCAAGGGTTACACTCGCGTGACGAAATCGTCACGTGTCCAGAAAAAAGCTGAAATTGGCTATACCTTTACGGGAGATGCAAGTTATTACGGTAAGGGGTTTGATGGCAAAAAGACCGCGAGTGGCGAGATTTTTGACCGCGACGACTTTACTTGTGCCCATAGGACGCTCCCGTTTGGCACAAAGCTCAAGGTGACGCGCATAAAGACGGGTGCTTCTGTTGTTGTGCGTGTGAATGACCGCGGGCCGTATGCCAAGAAGCGTGTGCTCGATTTGAGCGAAGCGGCTGGTAAAAAGCTTGGGCTTGATAAAGCCGGCCATGCACAGGTCAAGGCCGTTGTTGTAGAATAGTTGTTGTGAGTGAAAATGCCGCGACTTGTCATGCCTGCCTCTGAGCAGGCATCGCCTTTTTTTTACGACTTTGCGCAAAATGTCATCTTATGACATGTTGTGATTCTATATTAGTGCTCGTAATAACACTAAACACCAAAAGGTGAATATATGAATCGCAAAGTAGTTAAAGTGAATAAGCATGTAGTCGAAATTCCGGAACAGTCTCCGTGGGATTCCGGCTTTTCCATTTTCAAACGCCGCATTGGCGAACTGATGCAATTAAGTGGCAACGATGATAGCGTCATCGATGATGACGACTTGATTCCGTATTACCGCATGGGTGAAAGTGAAACGTTCGTGCTTTCCGCCCTCGGCTGCTCCGGGTATTAAAAACGCGGCAAACGCCGCGCAAATATTAGCGTCATTCCCGCTGGAGCCTGTCATGCCGGACTTCGTTCCGGCATCGCCTTACACAGTTCTACTTCGCTTTATAGCTGACAAAGCGGACATTGTTGCAAAAATCTTTGTGGATTCCCGTGAATTCCAACCACGGATATTTTTCGGCTTCGGCCTTGAGCATTTCACCTTGTTCAGAACCGATTTCAAGCAAAATAGATGATCCCGGCTTGAGTTTGCCTTCGGTCTGCTGCAAAAGCTTGCGGACAAGGTCAAGACCGTCTGCACCGCCGAACAAGGCTAGTGCGGGGTCGTACTTTGCAACTTCGGGCTGGAGCTTGTCTTTTTCGCTGTCCGGAATGTAGGGGAGGTTTGCGATAAGGCAGTCGATTTTGGGTAAGGTCGCTGAGTCTGCCGAAGCGCCGACGACTTTTGCGATAACGTCAGCGGTGACGGCGTTCAGCAAGTCGCCCTGTGCGAAGGTCAATGTGCTTGCTGCATTTGCGGAACTTGCCGAAGCGGTGGAATCGGTCGAAGATGCGGCGCTTTCCGCGTCGGGATTACCTGCGAGGTCGTTCGCTTCAGCATTTGTACGAGCGAGGGCGAGAGCGTCTTCGGAAACGTCTGTTGCCAAAACCTTCGCGCCTGCAATTTCTTTCGCACAAGCGATCGAAATGGCGCCCGTGCCAGTGCCGATTTCTACGATGAACGGCTTTTCAACGCCCTTGAGACAGTCGGCTGCCATGTCCACGAGCGATTCCGTTTCCGGGCGCGGAATAAGTGCACGGCGGTCGCACTTGATAATGAAACCGCGGAAGCTTGTGTCGCCGATGATGTGCTGCAGCGGCTCACGCGTTGCACGGCGTGCAACCATCGTGCGAAGCACGTCCAGCTCCGCTGGCGTGAGCGGCTTCTCGAAGTTCAGGTACAAGTCCATACGGTTCTTCATCTTGAGACCGTAGCTGATGATGTACTCGGCATCGAGACGTGCATCAGGAATGCCCTTCTTTTCAAAGAAGACCTTGGTACGGTTCAAAATTTCAAGAACTGTCATCTGCGGCTGTGGCATTGGACTTACCTCATGGATGGGATCTTGTCATTCCCGCCACCGAGCGGGAATCTCCCTTACTTAAGCGTTGAACTTTCCGAGCTTTTCCTGGGCGTTTGCCATCTGGAGACCGTTGATGATTTCATCGAGATCGCCTGTGACAACCTTGTCCAAGTTGTAAACGGTGAGGCCAATGCGGTGGTCCGTCACGCGGTTCTGCGGATAGTTGTAAGTACGGATCTTGGCAGAACGGTCGCCAGTACCCACGAGGGCCTTGCGGTTTGCCGCTTCTTCCTTTTCCTTCTTCGCGATGACGGCGTCAAGAATCTTGGAACGCAACATTTCCATAGCGTGGAGTCTGTTCTGCAACTGGCTACGTTCGGTCTGGCAGCTCACCACCACACCCGTCGGGATATGAGTCAAACGCACTGCGGAGTCCGTCTTGTTGATGTACTGACCGCCAGCGCCCGAAGAACGGTAGGTATCCATGTGGATGTCCGCTTCGCGGATTTCCACGTCGACTTCTTCTGCTTCAGGGAGGATTGCGACTGTAGCTGCAGACGTATGCACGCGGCCCTGCGTTTCCGTTTCCGGCACGCGTTGCACGCGGTGAACGCCACTTTCGAACTTGAGCGTCCCATAGACGCTGTCGCCTTCGATGAACACGCGGATTTCCTTGTAGCCACCCACCGTGCCTTCGCTCAAGTCCTGGATAGTCATCTTCCAGCCCATCTTGTCGCAATAGCCGCGATACATGCGGAACAGGTCGCCTGCGAAAAGTGCTGATTCGTCACCACCCGTACCGCCGCGAATTTCGAGCGTTGCGTTACGGTAGTCCCACGGATCCTTCGGCACCATCAAAATCTGGAGTTCGTCCGTCACTTCGGGGAGCTTCTTTTCGATCTCCGAAATTTCGGCCTTGGCCATCGCGACCATTTCCGGGTCGGAATCGCCGAGTGCGGCCTTGTATTCATCAAGGTCGTCCATCATCTGCAGGTATTCCTTGGCCTTCAAAACAGCCTTTTCGATACCCTTGTACTGCTTGTGAATCTTGTTGTAACGAGCCTGGTCACCGAGAACATCCGGATTGCCGAGTTCCGATTCCAGTTCTTCGTACTTTTCAATGAGTTTTTTAGCTTTATCTTTCATCGTGCCCAAAGATAGAAAATTGGAAACGCTGCGGCAAAAGTGTGCGAGGCGAGAGTAGTGAGAAAGCTCAAAAATTTATTTTCGCTTTTTTTGTGCGGTGTCGCCAACGGTTTGCGGGGCAATCAACCTTTGGTGTTAACCATTGATTGCAAAATGAAAGGCGTGCAGCGCGGCCCCTTGTTTTTGAAAAATAAACATCTTATATTATAGAAACCTCCTTAGTAGTGTGTTGCCGAGTTTCTCCTGTCTAGTGATACTCCATAGTTATTATATCGTTGCTTATATGAAAAAATAAAGGACATAGCTATGGCTAGACCGATTCGTGAAACTCCGATTCTCTTTGGCGAAGATGCTCGCCGCTTTTTAGAGGCGATGCAGAACGTGAGACCGGAACCTCCTGAAGTTCGAGCCCGCATTTTACGAGATTACGAATTCATGAAAAAGGCTTACGAGCTGGGTATGGCTGAAAAGCGTGCCCGCGAAGAAGCCAATGGAGGTGTTGACCCGTGGTTCGACAATACTTAGAAAAGACAAATGTGAGATTTATTCGATTAAATCCCCAAAGTACGATAAAAAAATTTACTTGTGGGGATCCTGATTTGGATGATTTTATTCGAAATCGTGCGTCAGAATTCCAAAAGCATTTTAAGGACAAAATGGAATTCAATCGATTCCGTAAAAAGCAGGGTTTTCCGAATGAAAAGTTGGCTGTGGTGAGGAATCCTCAAATCCGGTTGATTCTTGAATCTGTTTATGGTGGCTATTTTAGTAGGACTTCTTTTGGTTTTGGTGATGTCAAGTTCTAAAGATGTGCTTGAGTGGAACCGAGGTCCTTTTTATTGAACGCGATTCCAGATCCCAGTTGGATTGGGAGTTCCAAAAGAT
This sequence comes from Fibrobacter sp. UWB16, assembly GCF_900215325.1. Taxonomy (NCBI): domain Bacteria; kingdom Pseudomonadati; phylum Fibrobacterota; class Fibrobacteria; order Fibrobacterales; family Fibrobacteraceae; genus Fibrobacter; species Fibrobacter sp. UWB16. The sequence goes on from NZ_OCMS01000005.1 coordinate 35,066, forward strand.
TGGTGAAGTATAAAATAACCGGTTACAAGTTCTTTTTGATGTACTCGTCGTAGTCAATATTGCGACAATTCCAAGTTTCTTTTACCAAGAACGTTAGCTCGATTTTGGGTTTTTCGGAAAGCTCTCCGCAGTATTCGAACAGGAATCCGACGTGCATGTCAAACGGGCGTGCTTCGTAGGCACAGTTGTCGTGGATTTCTGTGATGGCGATGGTGTCCTTTGAAATCTTGGTAAGCACGTGTACAGCGGGCGATGTGTCGATAACGTTTAGTACATAGAGCGGGCACCCGTCCTGAGTTCTTGAAACAGCTCCGTTGTTTTCATAGAGCTTGTTGCCCATGTTCATGGCTGTTCTTAAAAACAGTACGCCTAATCCACTGGCGTTTTCAGCGGTAAGCTTGTGCAGCCCGAGTTCTCTCAGCTTTGCGATGCTTGGACTTTCAAAACATGTTTCTTGTGATGCGTCGCAACTTTTAAAAGTCACGTTGTAGCCGAGAACGTTATCGTCGTAAGTGACTTCAGTGATACCGTAATATTTGAGGTAGCTATCTAGCGTATATGCGGGGACTGTGTCGGGATTGCCGACGACGTCAGGATCATTACCTTTGTTGCCTTCTCCTGCTGTGTTGCTTGATGAGTTTGGATCAATGTATATTGGTGTGAAACCCTCATCATAGCGTGATGAAGATGAAACGTCTACCGAAGGCGCTGGACTTGTGTTACTGTTTGACGAATCGGGAATTACGCCGTTCGCGGTTTCGCCTTCTGAAGAACTGCTCGATTTCTCTCCATTGGCGATCTGGTTTTGTTCTTCGGCTGTTCCTGCAATTTTATCTGAACAGGCAAACGAAAAGAAAGCGGCTAATGCCATTGTACTTGCGGTCAAGAATTTGTTGAACAACTTAGTCATTACCTTTCTCCTTCGCCTTTTTTGTGAGAGGGAATAACTGTAAATTTAGTCTATAAACTTGATCGATGTTTTTGTCGCCTGCGGCAATGCTCACGATTTTACGGCGACATTCGTCGAGTTCTTTGACGATTTGTTCGTAAGAGTCCTTGGATATGCCCATGGTGACACCGGAAAAGTTGCGTTCGGTGCGGGCTAGGTCTAGTGAATTTGCTGCAATTTTGGCCATTTCGCGGTGCATGTCGCGGATGGCGAGCTTGGTTGCTTCGGGGGAACCCTTGATGGATGTCTCGGTCTGGGAGTATGTGTTTTCTCCCTCTTTTTTGAGGAACCCGGCTTTGACCAAAAAATCGAGGGACTGCTTGATGTCGGCGGCGGAAACGTCCGTGTAGCACATCTTGGCAAGTTCGCCTGGAGTGGCTCCCGGCATGAGTGGGGCGAGTTCTCGTAAAACCGGATTTCGCCAGCTTTCATAAAATTCAAAAAGATCGCCTTCGACGACTCTGACTTTGTGGACTCTAGCGATTTCGAGCATCTCTTCGTAGGCGGCCTTCTTTTTCACTTCGTCTGTTTCTTGGCCGAAGTTGACCATCGCCCTGAAGTAGTCCATCTCGAATCCGACAAGTCCCATGGCTTGCCCGGTGCGTTCGACACCGATACGGCTCAAATTGCTTTTCCCGTCACAGACGACCTTCATGTACGAAGATGAGGTAAAGCCTGCGGCCTTGGAAAATTCTCGCCACGAGAAAACATGGCGGAGCTTGCGCTCTTCGTAAAAGTCGCGCATGTACTGTCGGAAGTCGGAGTATTCGATAATCGCTTTCATCACTCCTAAATATAAATTGAAATTTACCGAAAAGCAATATTTCTATGAAACGGATTATTGTAAAATTAATCAAAAATGGAGGTTTTTAACTGAATTTTATTTTTTAGTATTGTGTATGCAACGTTTGCCGCGAACAGAAATGTGCGATGGTGCCTACTATTGTTTTTGAGAATAAACAGGGATTTTTGTCCTAATGTAATAGAAATAGAGTATTTTGGTAGGTATGAGCGTTTTTGGATTTTATGTCGAAGTCAATGCTGGGTGCATTCTGATACTGATGCTCCTTTTGTACAGTATCAAGAGACTCCCGACGCCTCAGATTAAGTATGAGCTTTTCCAGAAACTGGTGCTTTGGCATATTGTCTATTTCTTAAGTGATTCCGCTTGGGCTCTTGTGAACGATGCTGCTTTACCGAAAAATACGTTTACCGTTTTGGCTGTGAATTATTTCAATGCCATTATTATGCCGATCGTTGCGTACAACTGTTTTATGTTTGCTGAAATCAGTACACGCCCGGAAATGACTCGTAAGCAGATTGAAACGCTTCAATTTAAATTACGCATCCCGATTGTTGTGCAAATAGTGGTGTTGCTTATATCATTTGCTATCGCCCCCGGCTTTTGGCTTGATGATCAGTTGGAACCTGTTGACTTTTTTTATTTCATTTTGTCCTTCTTGCCGTTGATTTATTGGGTGGCGGGGACAGTCCGCGGTTTGCTCCGCACGCGGACGATGCTAAATAGGGCTAATCTTGGAACGTATCTGATTGTGGCTAGCTATACGCCGGGCGTGTTGGTGGCGGGGGGCGCACAGATTCTCTTTGCCTTGACGACGCCGATTTTCTGCTTCTGGTGTACCGCTATTATTTTGTTTGCGTATCTGCACATGCAAAACCAGTTGATTTCGACAGATTCGCTGACAATGCTCAATAACCGCAATCGTCTGCATGACTATTTGCACCAGCCGCGCGAAGAGAAAAACTCTTTTGTGATTATGGTGGACGTAGACCACTTTAAGCAAATTAATGATACTTATGGACATGCCGAAGGTGACCGTGCGCTCGTTATTGTTTCGCAGGCGCTCAAGAAGGCTTGTGAACGCTTGGGGTCTTCGATGTTCCTCTGCCGTTATGGTGGCGACGAATTCTTGATGATTGCGCAGACTGAAGTCCCGGACGAAGTGATTAAGGAAGTCCGTGGGTGTTTGCAAGAAGAAGTTGCGAAGCAGGGCGTGTCGCGCTCTTATAAGATTGAAGCGAGTATGGGCTTTGCCCGTTGGGATGGAAATCCCGAAAGCTTCAAGGAAAGCATGATCAACGCCGACAAGAGAATGTACGAAGAAAAACGCTTGGCGTAGCTTTACCCCTCAAGCTTGTTTTTCTGATAATGCTTTGATGTGTAGGCGAGGAACATGACGTCGGCGATGGCGAGTGCGACGCCGCAGACGAAGAACACTTGCTGGTGCATCCCGAAGTGGTTTGCCATGGCGCCGCCCACGAGAATACCTGTTCCAATGCCGATGTCCCATCCCGAGAGGTAGGTGCTGTTTGCCGTGCCACGCTGGTCGTGGCGGGCGAGGTTCACGCACATAGTCTGGTAGCCGGGGAAAATAAGTCCGAGGCTTGTTCCGATAAGGAATGCGGACAAGAAAAACGTAATGGGCCCGTGGCTAAAGGCGAGGATGAAGTAGGCGACGACGATTAGCGTCATGCCGGTACCCACAAGATGAATCAGGTAACCGCGGTCAATTAGGCGGCCTGTCATGATGCGGTTCAAGATTAGGCCCGAAGCGATAAGTGCGTAAAACCAGCCCGTGCCGCCGATACCAAGTTCATTAGCGTAAATGGCGATGTAGTTCGTGACCGGGCCGTACGCAAATCCGACGAAGATGAAGTTTGCAAATTGCGGAACGGCGCGCGTGAGGAAAAATCGGTCAAGCGAAAGCGGGGCGCAGACTTTCTTTTCGCGGGGTTTCACCTTGAGCGTCTGCACAAGCACAAGTCCAATCACGCAAAGGATTGTAGAAATGGCAAAAACGATCCCGTCGCCGAATGCTTCGTAAAGAAACATTCCGGTCATGGGACCGGTGGCGAAGGCTAAGTTCACGCTAATCCCGAAATACCCGATGCCTTCGCCTCGGCGACTTGCGGGCAGTGCATCAATAGCCACCGTATTACTTGCGGTACTCGAAATGCCAAAGAACAGCCCGTGTGCAAAACGCACGACCGCTAGAATCGGCAACAGCCCGACTGTCTTGTAGCCTAAAAAGCAGAGTGTAAATGCGAAAAATGTCCAAAAGTATAGCGGCTTTCGGCTGAACGTATCGACGAGGAACCCCGCAAAAGGCCTGCAGGCAAGCGCTCCAATCGTGTAGAGCGAAATGATGAACCCTGCGGTTGCGTTGTCTGTCTGGAATTTGTCGATGATGTACAACGGCAAAATCGGCAATAGCTGGTAAAAGCTAAAGAACAGCAAAAAGTTCGCCGCAGCGACGGTAATGAACGTGCGGCTCCAAAGTGTATTATCGGGAATGTTGGACTTTGTTTCCATGTAAGCAAAAAATAGTATATTGAGGGTATGGAGAAAATACATAAAATAGCATTATTGCTTTTTTTGTGCGTTTGGGGAGCAGTATCTTGTTCGGAAGAACATCCGTTTTCCAGTGCGTTTATGGAAAAGCCAGTTTCGACTTTGGATTTGGGTGAAATTGGTGCCGAGGGAATGGTCTATGTAAAAGCCTCAGGGGAAAAGACTTTCTTGGGGACGCGTGATGTTTTGGCAAAATCCTTGGAACGCCCTCAAATGAACGTTGATTTTACCTATGACTTTTATATCGGACGTCATGAGGTTATCTGCAAAGATTTTAATGAGACTATGGGGTTTGTGACGGGGGTGACTGTCCCTTGTCTTATGGATTCGCTGCCGGCTTCGAATGTGACTTTCTTTGATGCGGTGCTGTATGCGAATGCTTTGAGTAAAAAATACGGGCTTGATTCGGCTTATTCTTTTTCCAAGGTGGATTTGGATGCCGAAAAGCACTGTGTGAAGATGAAAAATTTTAAGTTCGTTCCCAAATCAAGTGGCTATAGGTTACCTACAGAAGCGGAATGGACTTTGGTCGCTTCTGAAAACTGGAACCCGGGAAATGGCTGGAATGCCGTGAATTCCGGGGCTGTCGTTCATAAGGTTTGTTCTTCGAATGAATCGCAGAATCGCATCTGCGACATGGCGGGGAATATGCTTGAACTTGTGAATGACCGATATGCGTCTTTCAAGGATACTACGGTCGCCAATTTTGTGGGCTCGATTGATGGCGATGCCCTTGGATCTTGCGTGGTAAAAGGGGGGAGCTATTATTCATCCCCGACAACGATGAATTTGTACAATCGTGGCGATACTTACCCCATTTTAAGTTCGACGAAAGGAGATTACATTGGCTTTAGGCTTGCTCGTGGTTCTATTCCCGATGCCATGTGGTTTTCGGATAATGGGAGTACGGTTTCGGCGCCGATAACGCCGCTGATAGAATCTGCGGAATTGAAATCGATGACGGGTTCCTATAATGCGAAACTCGTGTTCCGAAATGATGCGCAAGGCAATCTTGTTTATATGAATTTCGGAAAGACAACGACCGTTGTTCAGTTTGAAGATGGTGTTGAAGTATTCCATCCTGATATTTCGCCCAATGGAAAGTATGTTGCTTTTTGCACATCGATGGAGGGCTCTTCGCAAACGTCTTTCATATACGTGCGTGATTTGACGGATGCTAGTAGCAAGGCTGTGAGAATGTCTTCGATGAAGGGTGCTATACCGAGGTGGCGTGTGAACCCTAATGGGGATACTGTGATTGTGTTTGTGTCTTCGGCGGGAGGCAATCGTGGCGACCAGTTCTTGTTAGAAGGTACGTGGCAGGTGAAATTCTCAAATGGAAAGTTCGGTACGCCAGAAAAGATTTTTGATGGCGCTTACCACGGTGGTGTCTTGAATGATAATCGCCTTGCGATTTCGTCGTCTCCTCTGTTACGGGCCCGCTTGTCTGATGGAACTTGGAAAACAGATATGATTTGGTACAACGGTGAGCAGGCTTGCAATGCATCTTTGGCGAAAGATGGTAGCAACCGTACATTGTTCCTTGATTTTGGCGGATCGGAAGGTCGTGAATTTGTAGGGGTTGATTATGGGGTTCATGAAAGGCTCCTTATTGCAGATAGTACGGGACGGTTGGTCCAGTCCGTACCTTCGCCTGCAGGTTATTCCTTTGACCATAGCGAATGGGCTGTTGGCATTTTGAAAGACTCTGCCAGTAACCTTGTCGTTGCGACTCTTAGCGATATCAATGGCGTTCATCGTGAAGTCGTGCTAGTGGATCTGAATGATGGTCGCATAGTCCCGCTTGTCGAGGGTGAAGAACTGTGGCACCCGTGTCTTTGGGTGTGGCAAGATAGTCCAAACCGCCCGAAACCTGTTGTGGATATGGATAGCGCTGGCGTTTATTATGATAGCGAAGTCCAGAACCCGTATTCATTTGCTGCTGTGGAAATGGGGATAAAGCTGAAATCCTTCTGGAAAGAACGTGATGATTTGCAGGCTGTCATTTTGGGAAGTTCAATGCTTTTGGATGCTGTTGATGATAAAGCAATGATATATACCAAAACTTTGAATATGGGCGTGAGCATGATGGATATCAATCTGTTTGATTACTTAATTCGAAATTATGTTATTCCGTATGCTCCTAATGTCAAGTATCTTGTAGTGGAGTTGTCGCCTGGACTTATGTTTAGAAGCTATCAGGAAGTGACTGCTTTTGTTCTTGAAAGTTCCCCGGGGATACTGTACGATAGGCTTCATTTGTCCGAAGCTACTAAAAATGAAATAGCGGAGTTTAGTCAACAGCAACAATTCCCGAAAATCCTGCTAGGGCAGCAATATTTAGACGGAACGTTCCTGATGCCTTCTGGGTCGTGGGAAGCCCCGATTGTGAATGTGGATCTTACCCCGTTGACTTTTGATGCGCTTGTTTTGCAGTATAACCTGAAAATTTGGGAATTGCTAAAGGCTCTGGCGGATTCGAAAGGAATCCAGCTGATTGCCGCGATCCCTCCGCGTAACCCGGGGTACAAGGATACAGAGGCTTTTGATCCGTATGGCCCGAGTTGGGAGGTGGCTCATCAAATTATTGACGCGGTCAAGAATATGGGGATTATGGTTTTCGATGAATACAAAGATGGCCATCACGACTATACCGACGCGATGGCCTATAATCCCAATCACTTGAGCTATCTTGGGGCGGCTCTGTTCACTGCAAGGCTAGATGCCTTCTTGAGCGCGTTGCCTTAGATTATTTACGTTCGAGTGCTACAAGCGTTTCGAGGTGCGGGGTGCCGGGGAACAAATCCATCGGCAGCACTTCCTTGACGCGGTAGCCGTAACGTTCCCATTCGGCGAGGGCTGCAGGGATTTCGTCGGTGCCACAGAAAATGTGGAGCACACGCACAGGCTTGCGCATGGCGAGAGCGCGGATGACGCCCGGTTCAGTACCCTTGCGCGGCGGGTCCAACAAAATGCGTTCCGGTTCGCCAGGGATCGGCCGCGGAAGTCTCATTTGCACAAACGTCTCGTCAATTTTCCCTGCGATGAACTTGTAGTTTTTCTTCAAGAATCTTGCAGAAGCCTTGGCGCAATCGATGGACGGGCCTTCCCATTCCACACCGAGAACGGACTTGGCGGCTTCACCGAGTGCAAAGCTGAAGAGGCCGTAACCGCAGTAAAGATCCAAGAAATGGTCGCCCTTTTCGAGACCGAGCAAGCGGCTTGCGGACTTAATGAGGTTGTGAATCTGGCTTTCGTTAATCTGGCTGAAGCCCGTCACCGGGTACTTGAGCCTGAAATGGCCGAGGTCGAGCGAAAGTTCGCGCGGGCCGTAAAGCTGCTTGAAGTTGAGCGTGTCTGTCGGGCGCTTTGCTTCGAGATAGTAGTTGGATCCTGTCGGGTCCACGTAGGCATGTGCTGCGGTCACGTGGTATGGGCTCTGCTGCAAGACTTCGGAAATCTGCTTGAGCTTGCGCACGATACTTGCATCGAGCTTTTTCACGTTGAAAATCACGATGCGGTACTTGTACGTGCCGCGGATGATGAGCCAGTTGAGCGCGTAAGCGAGCGGCTTGTATGCCGGCGTGATGAGCTTGTCGAACAACAGGCGGTAAATGGCGTTGTGTTCTTCGGGCTCCAAAATGCTATCGTATTCGTTAAAGCGGAGGTCGCCCGGCTTCATTTCGACTTGGCGCTTGGACGTCGTGCGGTAATTGCGCGGCATGGGGCTAGCCACGATTGGCTGCGGACCGCGTGCAAGACGGTTGACTTCCCAAAATTCGCGGATGGCTTCGTTCTTGACCTTAAGCTCGTCCTTGTAATCGAGCGGAGCGAGGGTCTCGCCGTAAGCGAAATCCGATTCCTTCGTATAATTCGGGAGGTTATGGGCTATTGCTTGTTCAAAAAACATGAAATCCTCTTTTTTCTACCCTCAAATTTAAAAAGTTCCCGGAAAGTTTAAAGCCTATTTTTATGCTATGAGGGAGTAATTAGTGGTTAGTAAACAGTAGGTATGAGGCGTGAGGTCGGGGCTACGCCCCTTTGAGGCATGAGCAATGAGGTAAACGAGTCATCCTGAGCGGAGTGCAACGTAGCCGAAGGATCCAGTGACAGTTGTGCTCTTGGGGGAGGCCCCCTTAAGGGCGAAATTGAATTGCTTTAGAGCGTGTTTTACCTTGTTCCTCCTTTAATTATTTTGTATTATTTGTACAAATAAAAAAGGAGTGAGTTGTGAATTTTAGGCGTGTTGTAGGAATTTTTTCTGTTGTTTCGACAATTATGTCGTTTTATGCATGTGGCGACGACAAATCTTCTTCTGCAAATTCTTTACCTGATGAAGTAGCTGATAAAGCTGAACTCGAAACTTACGAATGCAACATGTCTGTCATTGGCGGAAAAGTATTCGTGAAAAGCTTGGGTAAAAATTACGAATGCGATGGCGAAGAATGGTTCGAATCTTACGACCAACCGAAATCGAGTGCGAAGGGTAAGAGTTCTTCGTCTAGTAAAGGAAATAGCTCGTCTTCTGGTAAGTCTTCCTCGTCTTCTTCTGAGAAGGTATCTTCGTCATCGAGTAGTGCGGTGGAACAGTCGAGTAGCAGTGTAATGTCTAGCAGCTCGCGCCCCACAGAAATCCTTGAACCCGAAACCAAAGTGAACGAAAGATGTTCTGAAACGGGAGCCTGCGACGCAATGGATAAGAATGATGTCGGCACGTGGCATTTTGTGCGCAAGGATGATTTTGGCGATGATGTTGAATACACTTACAAGGCTGACGGTCGCGATTTGATTGTAACCATTAAGAGTGCTGATGGCTCGGTAGATTCTAAGACTTATTCCATGTATAATATGGAGTCTGAAGTGGGTGTTGAAATGGCTTTCAATGCTGCGAAGTCCACCTGCAAGGACGGTGGCGGAAACGACAAGAAAATAAAGACTTGCGTGAAGGATACAACGGAAGTTTTGCCAGAGTGTGATCGGGAGCATGAAGGCTACCTTGCGTTAATAGGTTCTGTTTATAAAATTTGCAAGTCGAAATCTTGGACCAAAGCGACTGTATTAGAGTATGATACCTATGGTTTGGAATGTCTCGACGATGGACGAGCCGTATGTGGGAATGTTATTGATAGTAATAAGTATGTGTGTGAATCAGGAAAATTCCGTGAGGCAAATTCCATTGAACGGGATACTTATGGCTTGGATTGCGTTGAAGGACGGACCGTTGCTGGTAGAGTGAATGAAGAAAATAAGTATACATGCGAATTGGGAAAGTTCCGTGAGGCGAATAAAATTGAAATTGATACTTATGGTTTTGAATGCGTTGAAGGGCAAACGGTTGCAGGTAATGTAAATAAATATAACAGGTATACATGCGAATCGGGAAGGTTTCGTACAGCGAATGAATTCGAAATACATACTTATGGTTTGGAGTGTGTTGAAGGGCTTGTTGTTAAAGGTTCTGAATTCAGTTCTGGATATTATGTTTGTAAATCGGGAAAGTTTGTTGAGGCTGCTGACGATGAACGGTCTGTAGGTTTGGCGTGTATGGCTAATAACGAGGGGCAAATTGCTGAGGGGCGTCCTGTGTCTTATTCTGGTCCATCACCGTTGCCTATGTATAAATATTATTGTTCAAATCAGGAGTGGAAAAATATTACAAATTGGGATTGGAATGTTTCGAAAGAAATTCGTTTTAATCCTGAGGTAAAGTATGGCTCCATGATAGACGATCGAGATGGGCGTGTTTATAGAACAGTGAAGATTGGCGAACAAGTGTGGATGGCGGAAAACTTGAATTATTCGGACAGTATAAAAACGCCAAGCCTTAAGGGTAGAAGCTCGTGCTATGATAATAAAGATGAGTATTGCGAAGTGGCTGGTCGACTTTATACTTGGGCTGCTGCATTTGATTCTGTTGCTAGGCCTGATTTGGCGGAAAAATTGGCTTATTGTGAACGAACCGTTACCGTTTGCGATGTTTCAGCCAAGACTCAAGGAGTGTGTCCTAAAGGTTGGCATCTTCCTGACACGACGGAATGGATAAATCTTTTGGTTGCTGTGGGAGGTGGTCGTGGAACTTGGGCGAATGTGCGTGGCGCTGAATTTCTCAAATCTCGAACAGGTTGGTCGGATTCTGGGACTCAAAATTTCGATGATGCTTTTGGCTTTTCTATGTTGCCTGCGGGATGGTGGGATGCTCAAGAAGGTTATTTAAAATTTGATGCGAGTGGTTTTTATGCTTATTTTTGGGAGGTTACGGGGCGTCATTTGGTGGTGGGGAGTGGTGCATACGCATGGATTACGAATGGTTATAAAAAAAGCATGATGAGTGTCCGTTGTGTCAAGGACGAATAGTCCTGCTACTTAAAAATTGAAAGCTGATGCCCTGTTCCATCATATGGACGGGGCGATTTTTTTGTGGGGTTTTAGGGGCGGAGCCCCTAGGCGAAAGGGTGATGGAAGACCTGGTGGACCTTATCGGTGTGTTCCAAACTGACTGTGGGGACGCCGGGGCTGAAATTAGGGGAAGACTTGCCCCTTTTAATAGAAAAGGATATTTTGGAATGAAGGAGATTGCTTATGAAAAAAGAATATGATTTTGCAAAAATGCAGGCTGTCAGGAATCCTTATGCAACTGCATTGAAAAAACAGATAACGATTCGTTTGAATTCGGGTACTGTTGAATATTTTAAAGCGATGGCAAAAGAAGTCAGCATCCCTTACCAGACTTTGATTGATTCGTACTTGACGGATTGTGCGTTGAGTAAACGCCGACTGAATATTCGTTGGAAGTGAACTACGACGCCCTGTTACTTAATACGGACGGGGAAATTTTTTTTTGTTTATGGTGGCCCCGGAACGGAGTCCGGGGTGACATGGCGATAAAAAAAGACCTCCCAAAGGGAGGTCTAAGAGCGGCGGACCGGGATCGAACCGGCAACCATTAGCTTGGAAGGCTAAGGCTCTACCATTGAGCTACCGCCGCGAGCATGCACAATTATACAAAAATACGTCGATTTTTAAAGGGGTTCATAAAAAAGTTGTTGGAAAAATATGAAAAAAATTCTAAATTTACGCTCGCATTAACAAACAATCATATCAGAGGTAGCATACTTGTTCCCTAATCCGCGCGATCGTCGCATGCCCAACCGTCCCAGCGATGGGACCCGTATCAACGAAGATATCCATATCTCTCCGATTCGTCTCGTGAAAGAAGATGGCGAAGCTATCATCATCGAGACGAGCAAGGCATTGCAGATGGCGAAAGACGCCGGACTGGACCTTGTGGAAGTCTCCCCGAATGCTAAGCCGCCTGTCTGCCGCATCATCAACTACGGCAAGTACAAGTTTGAACAACTGAAGAAGGCTAAGGCCGCAAAGGCCAAGCAGCACGTGGTGAAGCTCAAGGAAATCAAGATGCACCCGAAGACTGCCGAGAACGACTACCAGTACCGCATCAAGCAGGCTGGCGAGTTCTTGCAGGACGGTATGAAGGTGAAGCTTATCATGCAGTTCCGTGGACGCGAAATGGCGCACATGGACTACGGCAAGCGCCTTATGGAACGCGCCAAGGAAGACTTGGCTCCGTTTGGCGATTTGGAAATGGATTCGCGGGTGGAAGGCAACACAATGCTTTCTATCTACGGTCCAAAACGTGGTGCCGGTAAGAAACAAGACCAGGCACCGAAGCCCGTAACCGAGCCAAAGGCAGCAGGTGAGGCTTAACTATTAACCTACGAGGTAAAAATGCCTAAGATGAAAACTCACAGCGGTGCTAAGAAGCGCTTCCGCGTGACTGGTTCCGGCCATGTCAAGTTCAAGCGCGCTGGTATGCGCCACATTCAAGCTAAGATGAACACTAAGCGTAAGCGTAACCTTCGTAAGGGCGCTCTCGTTAAGAAAGTCGATACCTATCATGTCAAGCGTCTGCTTGTCGTAGCATAAGGAGAGTAAGAATGCCACGCGCAAAAACTAGAGTTCCTTCCCGCGAACGCCGCAAAAAAATCCTCAAGGCCGCCAAGGGTTACTATGGCCGCCGCAAGTCGAACCTTCGCCTTGCTATTGACGCCGTTGCCCACGCTGGTCAGTATGCCTATGCACACCGCCGCGACAAGAAGGGTGATTTCCGCTCTCTGTGGATCACTCGCTTGAACGCTGCTGTTCGTGAATTCGGCATCAGCTATAGCCAGTTCATTTACAAGCTTTCCAAGGCTAACATCAACATGAACCGCAAGGTTCTCGCTGACTTGGCCGTCGCCGATCCGGCAGCATTTGCCAAGGTCGTCGAAATCGTGAAGGCTGCTTAAGTCCTGACTTAGCGAAAACGCGAGAAATTCGCCCTGCTCCTTGCGAGTGGGGCGTTTTTACATTTAAGGCGATGGCCAAGTGTGAGCCGGAGTCGCCAGGCGTAAGCTGGCGATGTAGGCGAGAGTGAGGCTATACCCTATTTTCATACAAGCAGTTAAGCCGGAACGGTTGCTACTGTGAGCCGGAGTCGCCAGGCGTAAGCTGGCGATGTAGGCGAGAGCATGCGAATAGTCGGAGTCTCGTTTTTTGATCAATGAGCATGCGGTCGTGTCCCGCCGTCGCCGATCCGGCAGCATTTGCTAAGGTCGTCGAAATCGTGAAGGCTGCTTAAGTCCTGACTTAGCAAAAACGCGAGAAATTGTGCCCCGCCCGAAAAGGCGGGGTACTTTTTGCTTTTGATTGTATACAAATTATAGTGCTATTGGTTCGCTGTATTGGCTTTGGAGCTTATAAAATCGGTTTTTTGTCCGATTTATATGCATGAGTCTGAAATTTGAACGCTTTTTATGCTAAAAAGAGGAGATGCCCGCACAGTGGCGGGCATGACAAACGGTTCAGGCGGACATGACAGGTTCCGGTGGACGTGTCATGTGCTAGAACAAATCTACGTCGAGGACGGTCTTCTTTTTGCTCTTGGGTTCGACGACGGCGATGGAATATTTTGCCGTGCTGAGCAAGCGATTGACTGTTGCGAGGACTTCGTCTTCGGTGATGGCGCGGATTTTCTTCTCGACATCTTCCATCGTGTGGAATTCGCCGAGGTGGAGCGTCTGTTCCGCCATGCGCAACACGCGCTTCTCGGGACTGTCGGCGCCGAGGTGGAGCCCGCCGAGGATGTTCGTCTTGGTGCGTTCGAACTCATCCTTGATGAACCCGTGATGCAGGAATTTTCTGACTTCGGCAATGGAAAGCGCGAGAGCTGTCTTGAGCTGGTGCGGCTCGGTGGCCAGGGCAACGCCCCAGTCCACGCAGTCCTTGTAAAGGTCTGCGGTGGAATACACGGAGTAGGCAAGGCCTTTGTCTTCGCGGATTTTTTGGAACAAACGCGAGGCCATGCCTGCTCCCATCGCCACATTGAAAAGCGAGAATGCACAACGGTCGCGGTCGCTCATCAGTGATCGGTCGAAACTCAAACCCCAGAAAAGGTTCGATTGAGTGATGTCGCTTTTCTGTACAATCTTGATACCTTGATTCGGCGTATAGATGTCTTCGGGTGTGATTCCGTTAATCTTTTTTTGTTCAAATTTTTTAGCACAAAGTTCTACGAGTTCTTCGTGCTTGACTTTACCTGAGGCGCAAACGTAGAGCGGAATTTCGTCGGTGACTTGATGTCCGTACTTGAGCATTTGCTTGCGCGTGAGAGCTTGAACTTGCTTCACGTTCCCGGTGATGGAATGCGCAATACCGCAGCCCTTGAAATGGATGGCGTTGAAAATGTCACCTACGAGTTCTTCGGGAATGTCGTCGTAGCTGTGGACTTCCTCGATAATGACGTGGCGCTCCTTTTCCATTTCTTTCTTGTCGAAGCGCGGGTGCATGAGCATGTCCGAAATCACGTCAATGGCAAGCGGCATGTCGCTGCTTTCGACTTGTGCGTAAAAGCCCGATTCCTGGCGGGTCGTGTACGCTTCGAGATTCCCGCCGCGGTCTTCGATGGCGTGCGCAATTTCGAGTGCGGTGCGGTTCTCGGTTCCCTTGAAAACGAGGTGCTCGTAAAAATGGCTGAGCCCGAATTCATCGTGTGCTTCGTGGCGGCTCCCGCGCGGGACCCAAACACCGACGGCTGCCGAATAGGCGTGCGGCATGTAATCCGTTAGAATGGTAATTCCGTTTTCGAGGACAGTCTGTTTGATATTTTGTTTCATTTTTTGTAATACGCGCGTCGTATGGGAGCTAAAAGTTTTATTTGCGGCTTAACTATAGCAATTTTGGGTAAAAATGTAACAAAAAACACATTTTTGGCACCCTTTTATTGTTGTGTAAATTTTTCTAAATTTTGCGCGAAAATAATGTTATGACTCACAGGAGAACGAAATGGGAAAAGACTTAAAGGAAATGGCTCTCCAATACCATTCCATGGGCAAGCCGGGCAAGATCGAAATCGTGCCCACCAAGCCGCACAGCACGCAGACGGACTTGGGCCTTGCATACACGCCGGGCGTGGCTTCACCGTGTCTTGAAATCGAAAAAGACCAGAACCTCGCTTACGAATACACGGGCAAGGGCAACCTCGTCGCTGTGATTAGTAACGGTACGGCTGTGCTTGGTCTCGGCGATATTGGCGCACTTGCTGGTAAGCCGGTGATGGAAGGCAAGGCTTTGCTTTTCAAGATTTATGCGGGCATTGACGTGTTCGACATCGAAATCAACGAAAAGGATCCGAAGAAGTTTATCGAAATTGTGAAGGGCATTGCCCCGACGTTCGGCGGTATCAACCTCGAAGACATCAAGGCTCCGGAATGCTTCGAAATCGAAGACACGCTTAAGGCTGAACTCGATATTCCGGTGATGCACGATGACCAGCACGGTACGGCTATTATTTCTTCCGCTGGCCTCTTGAACGCTATCGAAGTTGCAGGCAAGAGCATTCGCAACGTGAAGATGGTTGTGAACGGCGCTGGCGCTGCCGCTTGCGCTTGCACACGCCTCTACTTGTCTCTCGGTCTCAAGAAAGAAAATCTTGTGATGTGCGATAGCAAGGGCGTTATCCGCAAGGACCGCAAGGGCCTCACCGAAGCAAAGGCTTTCTTTGCAACGGAACGCACCGACATCGAAACGCTCGAAGATGCCATGAAGGGTGCAGACGTGTTCGTCGGCCTCTCCAAGGGTAACATCCTCACTCGCGAAATGGTGCGTAGCATGGCTGACCAGCCGATTGTCTTTGCTCTTGCAAACCCGACTCCGGAAATCAGCTACGAAGAAGCTATGGCAAGCCGTGGCGACCTCATCTTTGCAACGGGCCGTAGCGACTATCCGAACCAGGTGAACAACGTTATCGGTTTCCCGTACATCTTCCGTGGCGCTCTCGACGTGCGTGCAACGACGATTAACGAACACATGAAGCACGCTGCTGTCCGCGCGATCGCCGCTCTCGCTCACAAGCCGGTTCCGGATGTGGTGAACATTGCATACAACTCACAGCGCTTCACGTTTGGCAAGGAATACTTGATTCCGAAGCCGCTCGATCCGCGCCTCCTCACGGAAGTTTCCATTGCAGTTGCCAAGGCTGCTATTGAAAGTGGCGTGGCCCGCAAGCCGATTACCGATTGGGACGCTTACTACGATCGCCTCCGCGACATGATGGGTTATGACAACAAGCTCATCCGTCAGTTCAGCGATACCGCCCGCAGCAACCCGAAGCGCGTCGTGTTTGCCGAAAGCAACCTCAACATGCTCAAGGCTGCTGTCCAGGCTCAGGCAGAAGGCATTGCACACCCGATTATGCTTGGCAACCCGGAACGCATCCAGATGATCGCCCAGCGCGAACAGCTCGACCTCACGGGCATCAAGATTGTGAATCCGCGTTCTCCGGAAGAATTCGAACGCCGCCGCAATTACGCTGCAATTTATGCTGAAGAAAACGGCCGCAATGGCGTGACCTTCGAAGAAGCCCGCGACGACATGTTCGAACCGAACCACTTCGGTATGATGATGGTGAAGGTCGGCGATGCCGATGCGCTCATTTCCGGTGGCTATTCCAAGTACTCTGAAACGATTGAACTTGCTAAGGAAATTATCGGTATTCGTCCGGAATACAAGCACTTCGGTGCTATGCATATCCTCAGCACTAAGAAGGGTACGTTCTTCCTCGCCGATACGCTCGTGAACCGCGACCCGGATGCAGAAACGCTCGTCGATATCGTGAAGCTCACGCACGACGCTGTCCGCTTCTTTGCTCACGAACCGGTGATGGCTATGCTCAGCTACGCAAATTTCGGTTCTGATAAGGAAGCTGCTCGTGGCACCGTGAACAAGGTCCGCGAAGCCGTGAAGACGATTCACGAACAGTATCCAGATTACGTTCTCGATGGCGAAATGCAGGTGAACGTGGCTCTTGACAAGGATCTTCGCGATACGAAGTACCCATTCAACAAGATCAAGGGCCAGACCGTGAACACGCTCATCTTCCCGTGCCTTTCTTCTGCAAATACCACTTGCAAGATGCTCTTGGAAATGGGCGTTGGCGAATCCATCGGTCCTGTTCAGATGGGCTTGAACAAGCCGGTTCACTTCACCGACTCCGACGCTTCTGTCCACGATATCTTCAACTTGACCGTTGCCGCCGTCATCGACGCCATCGTTCAGGAAAAGAAGGACGAAGAAAAGAACAAGAAGAAGTTCGACAAGATCTGGTAAGCGTCGACTTTGTGTCATCCTGAGCGTAGTCGAAGGATCTAGATGCTAAAGAGGACTCGGTTAAGCCGGGTCCTTTTTGCTTGCTTGCTGGTTTTTGTATATATTAATTGTGTAGGATAAAAGGAGATTTTATATGAAGCGGAAGCTTTATGGAGCCTGTGGAATTGCTGCTTTGGCATTTGCGGCTTGTTCTGAAGATAATGGCTCGAATGCGTTTAATGAACAGGGGCCAGTTGCAGATGCTTCGTCGAGTTCTGTCGTGGCGCCTTTAAGTTCTTTGGCGGAATCTTCTGGTTCCGTGGAGCAGTCCTCCAGTTCTCTGTTCGGACTTTCTTCTAGCGCTCCGGTCCCTGAATCGTCAAGTTCCGAAGCGGAATTGTCCTCGAGTTCGGCTGCGTTGTCAAGCTCTTCTGCAGAACTTTTGTCGAGCTCCTCTACTGTACTTTCGTCAAGTTCGAGTTCGTGTCGGCGGATGCAATGGAGTGGTTATGATAATGACTCGACTGTTGTGATGGAAGCCTGTGGGGATTCTGCGTGGCCCCAAGATGCTGTTGTAGATGGCGTGTGGCGTGTGGTGGAAACGGATTCTTCTTGTCCCTATTGTGGTGTTTATGACGAACGTGTTGGACAAGTTGTGAAAGGGAATTCGTCAATAGCTTGGAACGAAGGTGTTGGCGAAAACGGCGAAGTGCTGACTTCTACGGTGCTGCATTGCGGTGGAGTTTGTGGAACGGCTGTCTTGAAAAAAGGAACTTTGACATATAATCCGTTCGTATCAGTCGGCTTTACGCTTGCAAGGGACGGTTCCGGGAAGCCAGTTCCTGTCGATGTTTCGACATGGAATGGAATTTGCATTTCTTATTCTTCAGCTGCGGCTCCGTCGTTGGAATTGGATTTGGGTGATTCTCTAAATGCTGCGTTTGGCTATGCTCAGCCGACGGTGTCTTTGCCCAAGTCTTCCACTGGTACGAGAAGATGCCTTACATGGGATCAATTTAAATTTCCGTCTTGGTTCAAAGGCGAAGCGGAAGGCTGGCGTGAAAATACGGGTCTAGTGGCTTCTAAGCATCTTGTCGGGGTGCGGTTTAAATTACAAGCGTTAGAAGGCAATTATATTTTTCATATTGCATTTTTGGGGTCGAATGACCTAGGTGTCGAAAGATTCTACTGACATTGTGATGCGTTGATTGGGACCGCTTCGGCGGTCCTTTTTTTTTATACAGTACGGCGTGTACTATATAGATATAAATTTTATTTTTATAGTAAATAAAAATGTGAAATTTTGATAAAAATTGAAGAAAATGTACTATAAAATATTGACTTTTTAAAATTAGTGACGTATATTTGTTTGTATGAAACCAATAATTGAATATCAAGATTATCACGCTTATCTGAGCGACTACTACGAAGAACGCAAGCGCACTTCGGCATTCTCTTGGCGCGAGTTTGCGAAGATTGCGGGCTTTGTTTCGCCGTCGTACCTCAAGGATGTTTGCTGTGGAAAGACGATCCTCAGCAAAGTGACTATGGGGCGCGTGGCTGCCGCCGTTGGGCTTGCCGGTTATGAAGTGACCTACTTCGAGGCGATGGTCCAATTTGGCAATGCCAAGACGGACGATGCGAAGAAAAAGTTCTTAGAACAAATGCACTCGATCGCCCTTGATCATAAGGTGCGCATTGTCGATAAGGATGCTTTCGAGTATTACGACAGCTGGAAAAATTCTGTTGTGCGAGAACTTGCTCCGATAATGCCCGGTGCGATGCCTGGTGAAATCGCCAAGATGTGCACGCAAGAAATCTCTGCGCTTGAAGTCCGTAAGTCGCTTGCCTTTTTGGAACGCGCCGGGTTCCTCAAGCAAATTGGCGAAAACATTTATGTGCAGACGGAAAAGTCTGTAGAAGGCTCTAGGGAAGGGCTTCCGCTTGCGCTCCGTTCGATGCACCGTGAAATGGGTCATTTGGCGATTGATTCGCTGGATCGCTTTGCGTCAAACGAACGCAACATTACGGGCGTCACGATGGGCATTGACAAAGATGCTTACGAACGCATTGTTCGTGAATTGGACGAATGCCGAAAAAAGATTACCGCGATTGCGGAAGAGTGCAGCAATATCAAACAAGTTTACAGATTGAATTTACAATTGTTCCCTCTTTCTAAAGAGGTTAGCAAAAATGAGGAGGCTAAAGATGAATAGCAAATTTTATGCAGCGTGTGGTGCAATGGCGTTTGGCCTTGCTGCGTGCTCCGGAGAAAACGGAGACATCACGGGAACGTCGACGGAACCGAATCCGATTGCTCTGATTTCGTCTAGTTCGGTGGGCAATCTTTCGTCTAGCTCTTTTGGTAGTCGCACTGTTGACTTGTGGGATCCTCTTGCGGGCGATTACCATTTGAACACGGTTCTTTATGCGGCTCGCTTGTCTGCGAATGAACAGGCGGATGGCCATTGGTTCTGGGAAGCTCGCGGAGCGGACGAAAACGAAGGCGGACAGTCTTCTATTGTATGGCCTGTGGCGTTGGGAAGTGATGCGGACTCCCTGTCTACGGTTATTGACTCGTGCCAAGGCATTTGCGGTATCGCCGATTTGAAAAAGGGATCGATGACTATGCAGCCCTTTGCCGCCGTTGGCTTTGTGATGGCTAGGGATGCTGCTGGTAACCCGACTCCGGTTGATGTCTCTGATTGGAACGGCGTTTGCATCTCGTATACGTCTGATTCGGATGCCTCGCTTGTGCTTGATCTAGGGGACTCGCTTGGAGCGTTATTCTACGATGGCTTTGCCTTCCCGGCTGCGTCGTTGCCGAAAGCGGTTAATCCGGTTACTAAATGCTTTAACTGGAGCTATTTCAAAATACCTTCCTGGAAAAAGGAAAATCCTGATGGCTGGGGACAAAATACTGGCTTGAGGGCCGCTAAGCAATTGGTCGGGCTGATGTTCAGGATCCAAAATGAACCTGGGCAATATAAGTTCGATATCAAGTATTTTGGAACGAAGGCGGACGGTGTGCCGGAAGTAGAAGACCCGGAATCTGCAGGTGGTGCTGGAGTGGTCGATTCGTCAGGTGAGTTTGTACTGTACGGCTATGACGGAGTTTTGTGGACTCCAACTAAAAATCCGGACCGAGTTAAAACATCATATTATGCTGAAAACGTTTGGCCGAAAAATGCCGTGGAAGATGGCCGTTGGTATTGGTCTACGGACGAAGATGTAGGCGGGATGTCGTCTGTAAAATGGCCGGTGGCGCTAGGTGCGGAAAATTCGTTGACTCCGGTTGTCGAATTGTGCAAGGGCGTCTGTGGCGTCGCATCTCTGAAGAAGGACTCTAGCCAGACGGATCCGTATGTGTCGCTCGGCTTTGGAATTGCTAAGGATGCTTCTGGAGAACCGTTGCCTGTTGATATATCGAATTGGAATGCGGTCTGTTTTGAATATTATTCAGAAATACCCATAAGGGTTGAACTGGTTGTGAGCGATACGTCGGATGGCTTGCCGTGGGCGAAATTGCCTAGCTCTCGAATGGCTGTAAAACGATGCTTAGATTGGGGCCATTTCAGGTTGCCTAAGGACAGTATTGCTCCTTATGAAGGTGAAATAAATGACATGAGTGACGTGACCAAGATGATGATGCATGGAAGTTACGAAGCGTCTCGTATTGAAGAAAAAGTGGAAAATGCTGCTAAGCAAACGATTTCTGTAAGGCTGAAGATTCAAGATGAAGTGGACGGTGATTATAGGTTTGGCGTTGGCGCCATCAACATGATGTTTATTGATGAAAATGGTGCGCTCATACGCGATTGGCAAACTGAATGGTAATTTGTTAGGAGGAAAAAGAAAAAGGGCTCGGCGATTGCCGGGCCCTTTCCCCTAAACAACAGGAGATAGGTCTCTCTGTTATTCCCTTGCAGTAAACACTCCAACATGCAAGGGGTTTTAAGTTAGCGGAGCTTGATCTGCTTGACGCTCTTCTGGCTGCCTATCTTGACGATGAGGACTGCAGCGCCACGTGCGCTTGTGCTCAGCTGGACTTCGTTTGCACCAGCGTGTGTGTCGAAGCTCTTTTGAGCGATGACCTGGCCCATGGAGTTCATGAGCATTGCGGTTGCGTGGGTAGCCTTGCTTGCGTTGAATGTGGCGTAAACAGAACCCGGCTGCACGTTCACGAGCATCTTCGGGGCTGCGGTTGTGCTCGGCATGCAGATTCTGCTTGTGCCGCCTGCGATAGCGACGATCTTGCCAGATGCGGTACCTTCAAGCTGCGGTTTCTTATCGAAGTCATCGATGATTTCGGTAGAACCGTCGGCCTTGATGCCCTTGATATAGTCGATCGTGATCGTTCCAGAAACCTGAGTACCGTAGAGGTTGAGACCGATGGCGTTCACGGAAGTGAGGCCTGTGGGTTCAGTGCGGAAATCAGTCCACTTGACCTGGAAAGTCTGGAACGTGGAAACGTCGAGCTGCTGGTCTGCCTGTTCCATGACATTTGCGTCAAACCAGTCCCAGCTGCCGCCGGTCATCATGAAGAAGTCCATGGAGGTCCAGCCGTATTCGCCGCAATCCTTTGCTGCGTTGGTGCAAGGACCTGCAGAAGCGACTTCGCCCTTCATGCTGATTTCGAGACCGACGTACTTGGAGAGATCCTTGGCGGTGCCTGAGAGGTTGATGCGGAGTGTGCCGGTTTCGCTAGAGTCGGATGTTACGCTCTTGTAGGTCACTTCAATGCCCTTGCCGCCTGCGGTTTCAGGAACTTCGTTTTCGTTGACCAAGCTGTCGAGGTTGCTCTTGTTGTTGCCTTCCATGCCGTATGCCTTTTGCAATGCGTTCAAGACATCCGGGTCGAGAATGGAATAGGTGCCCTTTTGGCGGGTGATGATGGTCATGTTGCCATCGTTTTCTGCACCGGTGTCCCAAACGTAAGGAACGATGCCGTTTGCCTTGGCGTTCTTGGCGACTTCACCGTAGAAGAGGGCGCGGCCCTGCAAGTGGAGCTTGAGGTTTGCTGCGTCGGTAATTTGGCCGGTGCGCTTGATGGCGCCGAGTTCACCGATAATCACAGGAATGCCCTTATCGCAGAACATCGTCTTGAGTTCGCCGAATGCCTTTGCAATCTGGTTCGGAGTGCCGAGAGCGGAGTTGTCAATGCTCTTGCTGTAAACGTTCCAGCCCATGTTGTGTTCCTTGTCATTCGTGCTGGAAAGTCCGGTGTAGTAATAATACTGCTTGCCCCAATCTTCGTCGGCGGTCATGAGGGAGTACTGATACGGATAGTAGTGGACTTCGGCCATCATGTAGCCATCGCCAGCCGGGTCGGTCGGCCAGCTCGTGCTGAGCATCGGAGCGTTATCCATTTCGGTACGCGGAGCCTGCACAATCAAGGTACGGGTGTCGTTGTTGCCGCCTGCGCTACGCACAGAAGTGATGAATGCATCGTAGTAGCCCTTCAAAATCTGCATACGGGAGTTGTCGAATGCCCACTGACCGCTTGCGCCCCACGGGTCGTTCACGCCCGGTTCGTTGGCGCCTGCGAAGAGAAGGTGCTCATCGTAGTCCTTGAAGTATGTTGCAATCTGAGACCAGAATGCAGCCTGGCGTGCCTTGACTGTTGCGGAGGAGTTAGCGATGTCGCCGGAACCGCTACGCGGATTGGCGGTGCCTTCGTAAACGCGGTCTTCGAGCCAGCCTTCGTCCCAGTGAGAGTTCAAGACGACGTACATGCCTTCGGCAATGATCATGTCGACGACGTCCTTCACCTGCTTGAGCCAGTCGGCATCGATGGTCGGGCTGGTAAAGTCGGCGGCCTTGCCTACATGCTTGTAGGTGGAATTGTCGGCGGTGCCGCCGTTTGCGGCAATATCCTTGGCAAGAGCGTCAGAATGAGAGTACCAGGCGCAGGGAATACGCACAGTGTTGAAACCGGCTGCCTTGATGGCCTTGATGTAGCCTGCGGTCGGGAGCGGGTTGCCCCATGCTGTCGGATTTTCCGGCACTTCCATGGTGTTGCCGATATTATAACCCATGCCCATCGGTTCGACCAATGCGGTTGCCTTGGGGAGGGCGGCGAATGCTGATGCTGCCATGAGAAGCGAGCTGCATGCGATGCCAAAGGTATTCAATCTCATGTCTAAGACTCCTTGTTGAGACTTGTGATTGGGTGCCTTATTTTGTGAAATTTAAGTGATTTTAGAAATTTTTTGAGAACATACTTGAGCTTTGCTGCCCAATCTCAAACATCCCTTTTTCTCATACACTCAAGAATACACCCGTTGTACGGCTAGTAATATATATGAAAAAGGTTTGAAACGCAACTGAAAAATTATTTACACAGAAATAAATAACAAGTACGTAAGAACAGACGTGGTCTAAATCACATCTGTTTGAGAACTTTTTTTGAGAACATTTGGCGGGCGGGCGAGATTCGCCGCCTTAATGCGCCTCTAACCAGTTTTTGCCGAATCCGACGCTCGCGACGAGTGGAACTTTTAGTTCCATGGCGCCTTCCATTTCGGACTTGACCATGGCAGAAAGTTCTTCGACCTGGTCCTTCGGGCATTCGAACACGAGTTCGTCGTGCACCTGGAGCATCATGCGGAGCGGGAGGTTCTCGTCGTTGATGCGCTTTTGGATGCGGATCATGGCAATCTTGATGAGGTCGGCGGCGCTCCCTTGCACGGGGGTGTTCACTGCCATGCGTTCGGCCATTTGCGATTCCATGCGGTCGGAGCTGTCGATGCCTGCGATGTAGCGGCGGCGGCCGGAAAGCGTTTCGACATAGCCGTCGCGGTGGGCGGCGGCCTTGGTGTCGTCGATGAACTTTTGCACGCCCTGGTACATTTCGAAGTAGCCGTCGATAAAGCTCTTTGCCTGTGCCATCGGAATTTTCAGGTCGCGGGAGAGGCGGAAGGCGGTCATGCCGTAAAGCACGCCGAAGTTCACGACCTTCGCGTCGCGGCGCATGTCGGCGGTCACGTCTTCGAGGCTGACGCGGTTGATGGCGGCTGCCGTGCGGGCGTGGATGTCGATGCCTTCCTTGTAGCTTTCGATGAGCGCTTCGTCTCCGCTCAGGTGGGCGAGCATGCGGAGTTCAATCTGCGAGTAGTCCACCGCGAGAATCACATTGTTCGGGTTCTGCGGAACGAATGCGGCGCGGATTTGCTTGCCGAGTTCGCTGCGGACGGGGATGTTTTGCAAGTTCGGGTCGCGGCTCGAAAGGCGGCCTGTTGCCGTACCCCATTGGATAAAGCTTGTGTGGATGCGCTTGGTGTCCGGGTTCACGAGTGTCGGGAGCACGGAAACGTAGGTGCTCTGCATCTTCTTGAGTTCGCGGTATTCGATGACGGCGAAAACAATCGGGTGTGCGCTGCGGAAGCTGAGTTCTTCGAGGACGGCGGCGTCGGTGCTGCGCTTTTTGATTTCGGGGAGACCGAGCGTGTCAAAGAGCACTTCGCCGAGTTGCTTGGGAGAGCCGATGTTAAATTCGCAACCCGCCATGTCGCAGATTTCTTTTTCGAGCTTTTCGATGCGGTGTTCCAAATCGGTCTGCAATTTCTTGAGAATCTTCGTGTCGACAAATGCACCGACACCTTCCATCTGGTAAAGCACCTTGAGAAGCGGCATTTCCTGGCTGAAGAAGTACTTTTCGTAGTCGTACTTCTGGAGTTTGGCGCGGAGCGGAGCCCAAAGGCGGAGCGTATACACGGCGTCTTCGGCGCCGTATTCGGTCGCGTCCTTGATGGGCGTGCGGTTGAACGTGATTTGGTTCTTGCCGCGTCCGATGAGATTCTCGATCGGAATCATCTCGTGCTGCAAAAGCTGCATGACCTGATTGTCGAGGCCGAGCCCGGTTTGGCCGGGCGAAAGCATCCATGCGGCGATGAGCGTATCGATGATGTTGGCGGAATCGATTTGCTTTTGCGTGAGTCCAAAGGTGCGGGCGAGAACGTGTAAGTCGAATTTGGCGTTGTGGAAAACGAGTGAACGCTTTGCACTGTCGGGATGCTTGGAACCGCTGTCGGAGCTGCCGCCGGGGAGTGTGCAAGAATCGTTCCAGAAATCAACGAACCACTTCTTGGTGGCGTTAAAGTCGAAGTTGCCGCCCTTGCCGGCAGGGTACGGGAAACCGATATCGTCGGTATGGCCGAGCGGGATGTAATAGCCTTTAGGGACGCTTCCATCTTTTGCTGCGGCGGCAAGGCAAAGCCCGACAATGTTGCATTGCATCGGATCCAGTCCGTCGGTTTCTGTGTCGATGCCGATTTCGGTTGCCGCGTCAAATTCCTTTTTCATCTGTACGAAGGTTTCTTCGTTGTCGACGCAGATGTAAGTGGGCGGAATGTCGGCGGGTGGTTCGGCAGGCTCACCAACCTTGTTGTTCTCGGCCCCCGTCGCTGAGTCGTCGGAATCGTCTTTGCGCACAAATCCTGTCTTGCTCGGAACATTTTCGAGCAATCGGATGAGGCTGTTGATTTCGTGTTCCCTGAAAATGCCTTCGAGCGTGTCGCTGTGGATACCGCAGAATTCAAGGGCGTCGAGATTGCCATGGTAGGCGCGCTTTGTCTGTAGCGTTACGAGTTCGCGGCTGAGGAACGCCTGTTCCTTGTTGTTCGCGAGATTGTCGTGCAACCCTTTTTTCTTGATGTTGTCGATGTTTGCGTAAATGTTGTCCATGTCGCCGTATTCGGTCAACAATTGGATGGCTGTTTTCGGACCGACTTTGGGGACGCCCGGAACGTTATCGCTCGAGTCGCCCATGAGGGCTAGATAGTCGCGGATTTTTTCAGGCGGAATGCCGTATTTCTCAAGGACTTGTTGCGGTCCAAAATCGATGCCGTCGGCGCTTTTTTCCAAATGGAAAAGGTGGATCTTGTCGGTTACGATTTGCGACATGTCTTTGTCTTTGCTAATGATAACGACATGGTCGAAACCTGCTTTGACGGCGGCTTCGGCAGCACTTGCCATCACGTCGTCGGCTTCGTAGCCGGGTTCCGACAAAAGCGGAATGCCGCTTGCTTCCAAGGATTCGCAAAGGAGCGGCATCTGCGCTGCCATTTCTTCGGGCATGGGGCCGCGATTGGCCTTGTAGTCTGGGTAAAGTTCGTGGCGGAAAGTCTTTGTGTGCGCGACATCGCGGGCAATCGCAAAATGCGTGGGCTTGTGCTTTGCTAAAATGCGGAGGACTGCGCCCCAGTAGCCGTGCATCATGGAAACGTCTTCGCCCTTGCTGTTGACGAGCGGGTTCTGGCTGTAAGCGTAGAACATGCGGAACGCGAGTGCGAAAGAATCGAGAAGTAATAAAGTCTTTTCTGCCATACTGGGAATGTAGCAATTTGCAAAAAAGAGCCGAGGCGAGGAAAAAGAAATTAAAACGCTTTGTGCAAATTCTTGATGATGTCGCTCGGGAGCATGCTGAATGCGCCGAGTTCTTCGCGCGTAATGCGACCTGCTTTCTGGTGCAAAAGTGCGCCTAGTACGGCTGCTTCGGGAGTTGCCAAACCTTGTGCGAGAAGTGCGACGATGATTCCTGAAAGAACGTCACCGCTCCCGCCCTTTGCCATGCCGGAATTCGCGACAGGAATGATATAAACGTTGCCATCAGGTGCTGCAATGTATGTTGGTGCGCCTTTTAGCAAAATGACTTTATTTGTATTTATGGCGATTTCTCTTAAGCGGCTTGGGATGGCCATGCTACTGTTTGGAAGATCTCCGAAGAGCCTTGCGAATTCTCGCACGTGGGGCGTCAAAATAGCAGGCTGCTGTAAATTGCGCAAGTATTCGGTGACTGCCTGAACTGTCGACTTCTCGTCGTGAAATACCATGCCGCATCTGGGTTCTGCGTCGTCCAACATTGCAATTGCATTTAATGCGTCGGCATCAATGACTGTTGGAGCCTTGAACTGCGGGAGTAAATCGAGAACGGCTCGGACAGTGCCGAGGTTTGTTGAAAGACCGGGCCCGATGGCGATTGCGCTTGCGTGTTTTGCGCGATCCAGTAAAGTTGGAATGTGATGCGGTTGCAAAGTTCCGCGATTCTCGTCGCCTGTTCCGTTTGCTCTATCGTCAAGACTGCAAAAAACGGGTTCTGAAAGTTTCGCCTGGATAATTGGCGTGATTGCTTCCGTCGTCGCTAGCGTGACAAGTCCTGCTCCGCTGCGGAGCGCTGCTTCTGTGCAGAGCGCTGCTGCACCCGGCATGTCCTTGGATCCTGCGATGATAAACGCTGTTCCTTGATGGCGCTTGTCTCCCCATTCGTTTCGCTGGGGCAGAAGTTGCGGAATATAATCTTCTGTGACGAGGTAATTCTTTTCGTCAAATTGCGGAATCAGTTCTGCGGGGTATTTAAGCGGGGCAACTGTGGCTTTCCCGAATGCGGGACCACCTTCTTTTGCGTATGCGTCTAAACGCGGGAACCCGAACAACATTGTTTCTTTGGCATGAATGCAAATGTTGTTGCAAATATGCATCGATGAATCGTAACCGGTTGGTGCGTCTGCCGCAATGACGGGGAGCCCGCTTTCATTTATGATTCGTACGGTTTCTGCAAATTCGGGGCGGAGTGTTCCCTTGGCGCCGTTTCCCAGCATGCCATCGACGATAAGCTGAAATGATTCGTGCAAAAAGCTAGGTGCTTGATTTGCTTTTTCGGTGATTGCCTTGGAATCGACGAGAGAACCGCCGACCTGTAGAAAATCGTCAAGCGCCAATTTGGCTTCGTTCTTGAATTTGCTTTCTGGCGCGAGACTAAAGACGGAACTCTTGATTCCTGCCTGCAAAAGATGCTTGGCAAGTACAAGCCCGTCACCGCCGTTGTTCCCGCCACCTATGAAAATGGCAACGGGCTTTGTGTAATGACAGACTGGGGCTTCTGCTATTTTGCATTGAACAAACTTGAATAGCGCAAGCCCAGCCTCTTGCATTAACGTGTATCCGCTTTGGATGATGTCTTTTTCAGAAGGCTCGCTCGTTGTCTTTTTTGCTAAAAAGATTTTAGACGCGGCATCTAGGCCACGCATGCTTTCGGTAGAAAGTACCGGCTGTAAATTTAAAGACTGGAGCGAGCGCATTTTTAACTTAGTTGAACCAATAGGTGACGCCGAACTTGAACATCATCGTGTGGGCGCCGTTTAAATGAATCGTAGACCACTTGATGTTGCCTTTGACTTCGCCACTTTCTTTGTCGTAATCTTTAGGATCGATATCGTATTTGTACTTAACGTCTGGGAATACTTCGTTGAAGCCCATGTACCAACGGAATCCAACGCTTAAATTGTCCAAAATGTTGTAGCCTGCACCGATGTTGAGGCCGAATTCAACGGGCGATTGTTCGATTTTGTCAAAATTGGAGTTGCCGTCAATGGGGTAATCGCCGCTGGTGTTGATGGAAAGCTGCGGACCGACTTCCAAGAAGAATTTGCTCGTGATTGAGCCGCGCATGTAGAACGCGAAGTCAAGGAACATCTGGTTATAGCATCTTTCAAAATCTTCATCGTCATGGCTGAGGTTGAAAAAGCGGAAAGCGATTTCTGGAGAGAACTGAAGACCTTCAATCATGTTGAAGCTTGCTGCGATGCCGAATTCTCCACCAAAGCCGCTCGGGGAATCCAAATCGTCTTCCTTGAGTTCTTTAAATCCCCAAAAATAACCGTAAATGAAGGAGGCTTTTGCTCCGATGCTGATGGGGTTCTTCTTTTTCAAGGTGGGGGCGGGCTGTTCGTCGATGGGCATGGCTTCGTTGTTTTGGGCTTCGGAAGCTACTGCCTGCTGGGTGGCTTCTTGAGCCGGGACGGCTTGCTGTGTGTACTCAGTAGCCTGATCTGCCGGCTGTGCGGTTGCGATTGCCGTGGCGCAGAGGGCGGTCAAGAGACCTGCTGCAAATTTCTTCATAAAAACTCCTTTGAAATGCGATCCTTTTTAATGGACCCCTAACTTGTAATGAAAATATAATAAAGAAGGCTTGGCGTTATTGTCGTAATGGTCGCTAATGAGTCTTTTTGGAGGAAATAACCCCTTGCCGTATTTTATGAAAATATGTATATATGAATTGTTGTTCATGTATTTAAACTATTAAAACAGGTATAAATATGCATAAAGAACCGAATACGCAAAATATTTCGCTCGATACGCTTTTTGAACTGTCTGAATTCTTCAAGTTCTTTGGCGATACGACGCGCATTCGCGTGATTCATTTGTTGCTTTCGGGCGAGATGTCTGTGAGTGCCATTGCCGAAAAGCTGAACCTTGAACAGTCCGTGGTGAGCCACCAGTTGCGCATTCTGCGCACGGCGAATCTTGTGAAGCCGACTCGTGACGGTCGCAAGATTTATTACTCGCTCGATGACGAGCATATCGGCGAAATTTTCAATACGGGTCTTGCTCACATTTTG
Source organism: Fibrobacter sp. UWB16 (assembly GCF_900215325.1). Lineage (NCBI taxonomy): Bacteria > Pseudomonadati > Fibrobacterota > Fibrobacteria > Fibrobacterales > Fibrobacteraceae > Fibrobacter > Fibrobacter sp. UWB16. Next base: position 64,428 of record NZ_OCMS01000005.1, read on the forward strand.
CATAAGAAGAAGGGCTAAAAATGAACTATGTTACTGATTTTGTCTGGGAGTTTATCACGCTTTTTTCGGAGATGGCTCCGTTTTTGTTGCTTGGCTTTTTGCTCGCGGGAATTTTGCATGTTTGGGTGCCGAATCATTTGTATGTGCCTAAAATTGCAAAGTCGAATTTTGCATCGGTGCTTTGGGCGGCAATTTTTGGCGTTCCGCTTCCGATTTGTAGCTGCGGCGTGATTCCGACTTCGATTGCAATCCGCAAGGAAGGCGCAAGCAAGGGCGCTAGCGTGAGTTTCTTGATTTCGACTCCTGCGACGGGAGTAGATTCCATCTTGGCGACTTATTCGTTGCTGGGACTCCCGTTCGCTATTTTGCGTCCGGTGGCAGCGTTTGTAACGGCTTTGTTTGGCGGTGTGCTGACGAATTTTGCAACTCGCGGAGAAATTGATCTCGGCGAATCTGCGGGGAATGCTGCTGTGGGTGCGCATGGCGATTCGGCAAAACACGAACATCATCATGAACACCATCATGACCACGATGATGACGATCATTGCGAATGTGGCGACCATCATCACGACCACGAACATTGCGGTTGTTGCTGTGACGATGACCATGAACACTGTGAATGCGGCGGCCCTTCGGCAGGCTCAGGGACCTTCACGGGAAAGATTAAAGAGACGTTCCGCTATGGCCTTGTGAACATGGTGGGCGATGTGAGCAAGTGGCTCATGATTGGCCTTGTGCTTGGTGCGCTGATTTCTGCATTTGTTCCGAATGAACTGTTCCTTGCACTGCGTGAATACCCGATTCTTTGCATGGTTTGTGTGTTGCTTTTGGCAATGCCGATGTACACGTGCGCTACGGGATCCATCCCGCTTGCACTTGCGCTTGTGGCAAAGGGAATTACTCCGGGTGCTGCTCTTGTGCTTTTGATGGCTGGACCTGCAACGAGTATCGCTTCGATGCTTGTGGTCGGTAAGGCTTTTGGCAAGCGTACGCTCGCTGCTTACTTGTTCTCGATTGCGTTTGGTGCGATGTTCTTTGGCTTTATCGTCGATACGTTCTTTATGGATACGTTCCTCTCGGCGATGCTCCCGCAAGGTGCTGCGGATTGTCATGGGCACGAGGCTTTAGGCGTGTTCGATTACGTTTGCGCTGGACTCTTGGCTGCATTCATGTTGTATGCAAAGTTTGCGCACAAGGGCTGTGACGGTCATTGCGGCTGTGGTTGCGGTTGCGGAGATTCTTGCAAGTGCGCTGACTCTTGCGAGGACGATCACGATCATGACCATTGCGAATGCGGCGAATCTTGTGGATGCCATGAACACGGCGAACATGACCATCATCACGGCGCTTCGGCAGGCTCAGCGACCTTGGCGCATTCCGAGCCTGTCTCTAAAACGTATCGCGTGAACGGCATGAATTGCAGCCACTGCAAAGCGTGCGTCGAAAAAGCGGTTCGCCCGCTTGATGGAGTTGTATTTGCCGAAGCCGATGTCGCGAGCAAGTCGTTGCACGTGGAATGGCACGACGATGATGATATCGACATGGACTCTTTAAAGACCGCCGTCGAAGAAGCTGGCTTTGAATTTGCCGGCGAGGTTTAAACTTCGCCGATTCTAGCAAGCTTTAACAATGGCATTCCGGCTTCTCGGCTTTCGTCAAGATTGACCGTGAAATCAATGCTCCAGTCGTTGAATCCTTCTTCGTCCTGGAGCATTTGCTGTATCTGCATAATGTTCCCTTCGTACGTGACGATGGTATGGCTGAGAGCGCGACCTTCCACGTCCATGCGGAACTTGTGATGCTCGGCAGTGTAGGCGGCCATCGTTTCGATGAGCCGTTTTTCTGTCCACGGGGTACCTTCATCATCCGCTAAAAGTTCGCCTTCGGCAAGGTCGTCGGCGAGGCTGTCCAGAACATCCGAAAAGTCCTGCTTTTGCAAACTCATCATAATCTGGAAAATGCGCTGGCGAACCATGTTGAGGAAACGCTTCTTGTCATAAGTGATGTCAGCGGCAGCCTTGTCTGCACCGAAAGCCTTTTCGACTTCGTCTTCGGAAGCGCCTTCGTCCAAGCGCTTCTGGTAATCTTCCGGGTGCGCCATCTTTTCCCATTCTTCGAGCAAACTGGAGTCCACGCGGCGGATCATTTCGCCGAGGTAGTCCTGCATTTCCAAGAGTTCTTCGTTCTTGTAGCCGTCAGGCACGGTCTGCGAAAGCACTTTGTAAACGCCGTTTAAATGGCGAAGCAAAATCGCTTCCATGCGCTGCAAGTTGTACTGCTTCACATAACCGCTAAATGTCGTGAAATTCTCGAACATCTCGCGCACAATGGACTTGGGTTCAATGTTTTCGTCCACCCACGGATGAATGTCGGCAAAAGCATCGAACGTGTCGTAAATAAAATCACGCAGCGGTTTCGGGTATTCGACTTTTTCAAGCTCTTCGAGGCGCTGGTTGTATTCCATGCCTTGCGCCTTGAGTTCGTTCATGCGGGCATCGCGAGCCTTGCTCTGCTGGATGCGTAAAATGGCATCGGGATTCTCGAGGATGCTTTCGCACAAGGTAATCACATCGAGCGCGTATTCCGGCGAATCTTTGTCGAGCTTCGGAAGTGTGTCGAGCAGGTACAGCGAAAGCGGCTGGTTCATGGAAAAGTCATCTTGCAAATCCATGTTCACGCGCAAGTGGCTGTAACCCGGCGCTACAGCGGGCACGAATTCGATAATCTTTTTTTCGACGAGACTCCTGAACAGCAAAAATGCGCGGTGCTGCAATTGCTTCTTGCTGGCAGCACTTTCGTGGCAATCCTTGAGGAGTGCTCGCATAGCGCGGCAACCGTCCGTCGGGCGGCTCAAGATGTTCAAAAGCATTCCGTGGTTCACCTGGAAGCTTGATGTCAGCGGTTCCGGTGCGGATTCAATCAAACGCTTGAACGTGTTTTCGTCAAACGGAATGTAACCGTGCTCAGGCGGTTTCCTCTTCTGGAATTTTTTGCCTGTCGTACGCGACTTCGCTTCGAGTTTCAGATTTTCGATGACATGCTCTGGCGCTTGTGCGACCACGTAGCCGACATTGTCAAAACCTTTACGGCCTGCGCGGCCTGCAATCTGGTGAAAGTCGCGAGCGGTCAAAATGGCGGTCTTGTCGCCGCTGTACTTGCAGAGCTGTGTGAAAAGGACTGTGCGGATTGGAACGTTCACGCCCACGCCGAGCGTGTCTGTGCCGCAAATGACCTTGAGCAAACCTTGCTGGGCGAGCTTTTCGCAAAGAATGCGGTACTTCGGCAAAAGCCCTGCGTGGTGGAGTCCGATGCCCTGCTTGAGCCAACGCTTGACATCCGGACCATACGGGCTTGCAAAACGGACTTCCTTAATCGCCTCGTTAATCTTGACTTTTTCTTCTTTGGTGCAGAGGTCAAGACTCATAAAGTTTTGCGCATTGCTTGCCGCTGCGGCCTGCGTGAAGTGAACAACGTAAACAGGAGCCTTTCCCTCGTTCACAAGCTTTTGCACTTCGGTCGAAATTTCGGTGGTGCTGTAGCTAAAGTCGAGCGGCACCGGGCGTTGCGTGGAACGGACCGTCACGGACTCGCGGCCCGTGTGCTTGGTCATGTCGCGTTCGAAAAATTCTGTAGCGCCAACGGTAGCACTCATCAAGAGGAATCTCGATTGCGGGAGTGTCAAAAGCGGAACTTGCCAAGCGACACCGCGTTCCTTGTCGCTGTAATAATGGAACTCGTCCATCACGATGTCTGTGATGGTGAGCGTTTCGCCTTCGCAGAGCGCCATGTTCGAAAGAATTTCGGCCGTGCAGCAGATGATAGGGGCGTCGCGGTTGACGGTTGCATCACCGGTCGAAAGCCCGACGTTTTCGGCGCCGAATTCCTTGCAGAGCGCCATCCACTTTTCGTTCACGAGCGCCTTGATGGGGCAGGTATAAACGCTACGGCGGTTGTGTACAAGGCTATCGAAATGGAGCGCCAATGCGACCATGGACTTACCGCTACCCGTCGGCGTATTGAGGATGACATTCTTGCCGTCCAAAAGTTCCAAAATGGCTTCTTCTTGCGCTGGGTACAACGTTGTCCCACGGGCTTCTGCCCACGCCATAAATTGTTCCAAAACGTCTTCGGACGAAATGTCGGAACGGTGTCCATTGAACTTTTCAATCAGTTCATTCAAAAATTCTTTAAGAATCCGCTTGTTTTGCTCTGCCATAATGGCTCAAAGATAATATTAATCGTAAGAAGTTTTCTATTTTCGAATGTAAGGAGATTTGTTATGAAAGGAATCGTACTTGCTGGGGGATCCGGCACTCGTCTGTATCCGCTTACGATGGTCACATCGAAGCAGCTTTTGCCGGTCTATGACAAGCCGATGATTTATTACCCGCTCTCGACTTTGATGTTGGCGGGCATTCGTGACATTCTCATTATCTCGACTCCCACGGATTTGCCGAACTTTGAACGTTTGCTTGGTGACGGCTCTGCGATGGGGCTCAACTTGAGTTACAAGGTGCAGCCAAGCCCAGATGGACTTGCCCAGGCTTTCATTTTGGGCGAAGAATTCATTGGCGACGATTGCTGCGCGATGGTTCTCGGCGATAACATCTTCTACGGAAACGGCTTTAGCCAGCTTTTGAAGGCTGCCGTTAAAAATGCCGAAGAAAACGGCCGTGCAAGCGTGTTCGGTTATTACGTCGAAGACCCGGAACGTTTTGGCGTTGTGGAATTTGACGACCAGGGCAAGGTAATTTCTGTCGAAGAAAAGCCGAAGGAACCGAAGAGCAATTACGCCATTACTGGCCTTTACTTCTATGACAACCGCGTGGCTGGATTTGCCAAGGTGCAAAAACCGAGTGCTCGTGGCGAACTTGAAATTACTGACCTCAACAAGACGTATCTCGACAAGGGCGAACTCGACGTGAAACTCCTCGGTCGTGGTTTTGCTTGGCTTGATACCGGCACGATGGATAGCCTCATCGAAGCGGGCGAGTTCGTGAAGATGGTCGAAAACCGCCAGGGTATCCAGATTTCTGCCGTTGAAGAAATTGCATATAAGAACGGCTGGATTAGCAAAGAAAAACTTTTGGAATCTGCTGCAAAGTACGGCAAGTCGCCTTACGGCCAGCATCTCAAGAAGGTCGCCGAAGGAAAGATTCACTACTAATTTGTCGACATCGTTGTTCTAGTTGCTTTTGAGCTCGGCTTTGCGGCCGGGCGTGACTCAGGCAGTTTGGCCTCACATGGGGCGCTTGCTTGGACCGCTTTGGTCCGAGGATAGGCGCATCAACTACTACTCTTGCGCGAACGAAATCTCTAGCAATGCGTATGCCTACGACCATTCAACAACCGCCTTGGAAGGTATTGGAGTCTTTGTCCACGAGTTTAGCCATCTCCTTGGCTTGATGGACTGGTATGATTCAGGTAAAAATAGTGGCCGTGAATCCGCTGGCTATTGGAGCGTTATGGCGTATGGGGATAACCTTTGCCCCAGCAATTCCGATCGCGTGACTTGCTGTGCTCCAGTGCTTTATTCGACATTCGAAAAAATGTCGATGGGCTGGCTCACTCCTGTGGAACTCGGGGAAAGCGGGCCGTTGCGTTTGGATAAGATTGACGAAAATGTGGCTTATAGCGTTACGAATCCGAACAATCCTGATGAGGCGTATTACCTTGAATATCGTTCGAAAAAAGGGTGGGATGTCGATCTCCCGAATTCAGGAATGTTGATATGGCATATTGATTATGATGCAAGTGTTTGGAGCGACAATGAAATTAATTCTAATGGCGACCACATGCATGCGGATGTTATTGAGGCCGTTCCCAGAACGAGTGGGTACGGCTCGTCGAGTGACCCTTTCCCGGGTAGTGGCAAGGTGACGGAATTCAACAAGTTCGTTTTTTGGGATGGAAAGAATGCGAATATCGCACTTTCGAGCATCAAGGAATCCGGAGACCATGAATATGTTCTGTTTAATGTCTGTATGAACGCCTCGACTTGCCCGACGATTGAATGGTCCAGCTCTTCTGTGAAATCGTCTTCTTCCGAAGAAGTTGAATCTAGCTCCAGTGAAGCTCTTGTGGGCATTTCGACGAAAATTGTGGCTCAGGGAGTCCGCGTAAGCGCGAAAAACGGGTCCATTTATGTCTATGCCCCGCAAAAAGGCCGGAAAATTGTCAGAGTATTCTCGCCGATCGGTAGTCTGTTGCTCGAAAGAGCGATGGATGGCTCCGAAATGGTTGTAAATGACGAAATTCTTGGAAAAATGGGCTTGATTTTGTCTGTAAGTCAAGGAAATAATGCCTTGTTTACGGGGACTATTGATATGCGCTAGCGATACCACCCTAGAAATAAGTTTTCTGTCATTTGATTTGAAGAACTCGGCTTGCTTGCTGGGTTCTTTTTGTTAAAACTATAAAATCTATGAATTTATTGTGATTTTGTTTAGCTTGTATACTCTTTTGTAAGTAAAAGTTATTTTGTTAAAATAATTTATCTAAAAATTTAGGTGTATTATATAGACTATGTCTTGAAAGTAAAGTAATATTAGTTTATTTTGTATGTGGCTTTTTTTATGAAAGGAGATAAATATGAAAAAAGTTACTATATCTGCTGCCGTTTTGGCATTGGCTATGATGGGCTGCTCTGATGCAGGTCTTGATAACTCTGTTGCTTCTACCAATGAAGTGAAAAAGGAAGCTCAGAATCAGAACTTCTTGGCTAAGAATTATTTCGAGCAGGGACTTTGGCAGGGTATGGTTCGCCATGAATACCCTGGCTTTGCGATTGATGTAAATACATATGCAGAAGGTGCTCATGGTGTTGGCGCATACTCGTTGGCTTATGGCCCGGTTCCTACTGTGGCTAATGTTCTTACAGTAGCTGTTGCTTATTGTGAATTTGATGCTAATGCAACATATGGATATTCTTGCGCTAAACATTCTGCCGACTTCGTAAATGGTATTGGCTTAACTCCGATTGACCCCATGAATCCTCATAGTACTGCTAAGGATGTGAAAACGCGTACATCAAATCTGAATAATGTTCCTGTTGGTGGTATTGCTACTGTGACGGCCGTTGGCGTTGTTTGGAATCAGGGCGCACCGAATGAAGATGTCTTCGGTGTAACGCATTATTCGGGTCCTCTGAATGATTATACTGCTGGCTTGGTTTATCAAAAGTATCTCTTGCAGGCTCAAGATAATATTATGAATAATCGCTGCATAGACTGGATGCCTGGTCAGAACCCTTGCTATTATCATTGGCACTAAGCCCTGCTGTTTCTGGTTTTTGCTAGACTCCTCATTATCACAAGGAACTCGGCTTTCTTTGCCGGGTTCTTTTTTATCTCGCATTTGTTCTTTTCTATATTGTTCCTGAATAATTGGAGAAATGCATGAAACGTTCAATTGTGATTACGGGCGGTGCAGGCTTTATTGGAAGCCATGTCGTTCGCCTGTTTGTCAACAAGTATCCTGAATACAATATTATCAACCTCGACAAGCTCACGTATGCGGGCAACCTCGCAAACTTGAAGGATGTCGAAGGCAAGCCGAACTACAAGTTCGTGAAGATGGACATTTGCGACTTTGACGCTTTCTACAAGCTCATGCAAGATGAAAAAGTTGATGGCATCATCCATCTCGCAGCTGAAAGCCATGTGGACCGCTCCATCAAGGACCCGTTCACTTTTGCCCGCACGAACGTCATGGGAACTCTCTCCCTTCTCCAGGCTGCAAAGCTTTACTGGGAAAGCCTCCCGGAAAAGTACGAAGGCAAGCGTTTTTATCACATTTCGACCGACGAAGTTTACGGTGCTCTCAAGATGAACCACCCGGAAGGCATCACGCCTCCGTTCACGACTACGGCTTCTAGTTCGGAACACCATTTGGCCTACGGTGACGACTTCTTCTACGAAACGACGAAGTACACTCCGCACAGCCCGTATTCTGCATCGAAGGCTGGCTCCGACCACTTCGTGCGTGCGTTCCACGACACTTACGGCATGCCGACGATCGTCACGAACTGCTCCAACAACTATGGCCCATACCAGTTCCCTGAAAAGCTCATCCCGCTTTTTATCAACAACATCCGCCACAAGAAACCGCTCCCGGTTTACGGCAAGGGCGAAAACGTTCGCGACTGGCTCTTTGTTGAAGACCATGCCCGTGCAATTGACGTGATTTTCCACAATGGAAAGATTGCTGAAACTTACAACATCGGTGGCTTCAACGAATGGAAGAACATCGACATCATCAAGGTTGTTATCAAGACTGTCGATAAGCTCCTTGGCCGCGCCGAAGGCGAAGACCTGAACCTCATCACGTATGTGACGGACCGCCTGGGCCACGACGCCCGCTACGCCATCGACTCCACCAAGCTCCAGAAGGAACTCGGCTGGGAACCGTCGTTGCAGTTCGAAGAAGGCATCGAAAAGACTGTACGCTGGTACTTGGACAACCAGGAATGGCTCGACAACATCACCAGCGGCGACTACGAAAAGTATTACGAAAAAATGTACGGAAATAGATAATGGGAAAGTTTAATTTCATTAATACAGAAATCGAAGGCGTCAAAATTATTGAACCGACTGTGTTTGGCGACGCTCGCGGTTACTTTATGGAAACCTACAGCAAGCGCGACTTTGCCGAAGGTGGCATTGATGTAGATTTTGTTCAAGATAACGAATCCCGTTCGCGCAAGGGTGTTCTCCGCGGTCTTCACTTCCAGAAACAGAATCCGCAGGGCAAACTCGTCCGCGTGATTGAAGGTGAAGTCTTTGACGTGGCCGTGGACCTTCGCAAGAACAGCAAGACTTTTGGCAAGTGGGTGGGCGTCACGCTCTCCGCCGAAAACAAGAAGCAGTTCTACATTCCTGAAGGTTTTGCTCATGGTTTCGTGGTGCTTTCTGAAACGGCTGCATTTGTCTACAAGTGCACACGATTCTATGCTCCGAATGACGAAGGTGGTCTTTTCTGGAATGACCCGGCTGTTGGCATCAAGTGGCCGGTGGGCGATGGCTTTGAACCGCTCCTTTCCGAAAAGGATACCAAGAATCCGCTCCTCAAGGACCTTGGATTCGCTTTTGACCTTTAGAATGTAAACTTATTTTTCTATTATTTACATATCATGAAGAATATTCTTGTCGTTTGTACTGGAAACATCTGCCGTAGCCCAACAGGGGAGTATCTTTTGAAGAAAGAACTCGGTCCGGGCTTCAATGTGATGAGTGCCGGTCTCGGTGCTTTGGTCGATAATCCCGCTCACGAAATTTCCCAGAAAATTGCGTTGCAACATGGCATAGACATGAGTGCACACCGAGCACGCCAAATCAATTTGGATATCCTCAAATGGGCCGACTTGGTTTTGGTGATGGAAAATGGCCATAAAAGAGAACTTTTGCACAAATATCCTTGGCTTGAAGGTAAGGTTTTCCGCTATGGTGAATCTCGCCAGGTCGATATTCCTGACCCGTACAGAAGGCCTGAAAATGCTTATGTGTTGGCCTGGAATTTTATTTCCAAGTTGACTCCGTATTGGGTTGAAAAGATTAGGCAAAGTGAAGCCGCAAAATAATTCTAAAAAGGTAACGTATGAATAAAATTGGTATAGGTCTTTGTGGAGTAGCCGCTATGGTTTTGAGCGGTTGCTTTGCAGCTCCTCAAATGCGAATGGATCTCCCTTCGGATTCCACAACCTATAATGGAATTACTTTCAAGTTGCATTCCATTGAAAAGGGTGATATGGGCGAACCGGTACAGGTCGCTGCAAATCCCTCGGAAGGTAAGTTGGAAGAATTGATGGTGGACACTCTTCCTGACTTGGAATACAGGATTGGACCTCTGGATCAGGTGCAAGTGGTTGTCTGGGAACATCCGGAATTGACATCTCCGATGGGCCAGTACCAGCCGGCTGGTCAGAAGGTGACTACCGAAGGTACGCTTTTTTATCCGTACGCAGGCGAACTTAAGGTTGCTGGCCTTACCGCCCAGGAACTCCGTAAGGAAATCACCAAGCGCCTCTCGGACAAGATTCTTAATGACCCGCAGGTCGATGTCCGCGTGACGGGTTACCACAGCCGCAAGGCTTTTGTCACGGGTGCTGTGAATAGACCGGGTTATGTGAAGTTTGATGAAAACCCGATGACCCTTCCCGATGTGATTGCAGACGTGGGCGGTTTTAATGAAAGTGCTGACCCGGCGTTTGTTCAGATTCGTCGTGGTGAAAAGATTTATACCATTGACTACGTTCGTGCATTCAAGGAAAATGTCGCTATTGACCATATCCTTGTGAAACCGGGTGACCAGGTGTTTGTGCCTTTGAAGGCTGACACGGAACGTGATAGAAAGGTCTATGTGCTTGGTGAAGTGAATAGGAGTGGCATTGTCCGTATGGATCACAACCTCTCCTTGGCCGAAGCTCTCGCCGCTTCTGGTGGCATCAATGCCATGAACGCTTCTTCGAAGGATATCTATGTTATCAGAAACACTTCGGAAAAGCAGATCGATATTTACCAGCTGGATGCTAAGAATGCTATGGCACTTGCAATGGCTGACCGCTTTGATATGAATCCGCGTGACATTGTTTACGTCGATGCTTCTGGTATTGCAACGTGGAACCGTCTTCTCAGCTTGATTATGCCGACCGTCAATACGGCTAATACTGGTACGAATATGTTCTACTATGTCCAGAGAATTCATAACGAAGGCTGGAAATAATAAATAGGGTAAAGTTATGATCAACCTGATTTTGTGTGGTGGCAGTGGAACGCGCCTTTGGCCGATTAGCCGCTCCCTCATGCCGAAACAGTTCGCCCGTCTCTTTGACGGTGCGTCCCTGTTCCAGCGTACGGTTAAGACAAATTCTCGTATTTGCAGCGCACAGTACATCGTGAGCAATGCAGAACAGTATTTTTTGGCTAAAGATCAGCTCGAAGAAGTGGGCGCTAATGATGTTCGCTTCCTTCTCGAACCTGTGGGCCGCAATACGGCTCCGGCAATCGCTCTTGCTTGCCTTGGTCTTGACCCGAACGATATTGTTCTTGTATCTCCGTCGGACCATGTGATTCGCAAGGCTGAAGCGTACGAAGAATGCTTGCGCAAGGCCGAAGAATTTGCAAAGAAAGGCTTTATGGTGACGTTTGGCATTACGCCGACGGGTCCGGAAACCGGTTACGGTTACATTGAAGCCAATGGTGACGATGTCAAGCGCTTTGTCGAAAAGCCGGATTTGGAAACTGCAAAGAAGTATGTCGCTTCTGGAAGATTCTTCTGGAATAGCGGTATCTTCTGCTTCAAGGCATCGACTTTCCTTGATGAACTTGCAACGTATTCTCCGGATATCTTGACCGCTGCAAAGATCGCTTTTGCGAACGCCAAGAAAGAAAACAAGGATTCGCTCATCCGTGTTGACCACGAAGACATGATGAACATTCCTTCGAATTCGATTGACTACGCCGTGATGGAAAAGTCTGCCAAGGTGAAGGTTGTGCCGAGTGATATCGGCTGGTCTGACCTCGGCGCTTTCGATTCTCTCTACGGGGAATTCGACCATGACGAAAATGGCAACAACGTGAACGCAAAGCACTTGGCTATCGGTTCCAAGAATTCTCTCGTGCTCGGCGGCCAGCGCCAGATTTGCACGATTGATTTGGACAACATGCTCATTGTCGATACGCCGGATGCTCTTTTGGTCGCTCCTCTTGCTAGCAGCCAGAAGGTCAAGAAAGTCGTGGACGAACTCAAGGCTCGCGGCTCTGACTTGCCGAAGGTCCCGCAGACGGTTAATCGCCCGTGGGGTACGTACTCCGTACTTGAATCGACGGATCGCTACAAGATGAAACGAATCGTTGTGCGTCCAGGCGAACGCCTCTCGCTGCAGAAGCATTTGCACCGTTCGGAACATTGGGTCGTTGTGAGCGGTACGGCTACATGCACTGTTGGCGACAAGGTGTTCTACGTGCGTCCGAACGAATCGACTTACATTCCTTCTGGAACGGTTCACCGCTTGCAGAACGAAGGTAAGCTCCCGCTCGTGATTGTTGAAGTCCAGGTCGGCGAATACACCGGTGAAGACGACATCATCCGCATGCAGGACGACTACAAGCGCTCTTAGTAGTGGGCTGTAGAATGCTTAGAAAGGCGGGCCTTGTGGTCCGCCTTTCTTGCTTTGTCATCCCGGACTCCGTTCCGGGATCACCTTTGTAAAAACGAAAAAAGCGAACCTCAACGGTTCGCTTTTTTAATCTTTCGTCTAAACTAGAACTGGCTCAGGAATCTCTGATCGTTGGCGGTCAAGAGGCCGATTTCCGGAATCTCGTGACGGAGCATGGCGATACGGTCGAGACCGAAACCGAATGCAAAGCCAGTGAACTTTTCAGAGTCGATGCCGCAGTTCTTGAACACGTTCGGGTCCACAGAGCCGCAACCACCGATTTCCATCCAGCCCGTGCCCTTGCAACGACGGCAGCCCTTGCCTCCGCAGAACACGCAGCTCACGTCCATTTCTGCAGACGGTTCCGTGAACGGGAAGAAGCTCGGACGGAAGCGAGTCTTGACGCCTGCGCCAAAGAGTTTGTTCATGAACACCTGGAGCACGCCCTTGAGGTCGGCGAAGCTAATGTTTTCGTCAACGACAAGACCTTCGCACTGCTGGAACATCGGAGCGTGGGTAGCATCGTTATCGACGCGGAACACGTGGCCCGGAGCAATCATGCGGAAAGGCGGCTTGTGCGTTTCCATGTAGTGAATCTGGGTGCCTGACGTGTGCGTGCGGAGCATGACCTTGTTGTCCACGTAGAACGTGTCCTGCATGTCGCGGCTCGGATGGTCAGGCGGAGTGTTGAGAGCTTCAAAGTTGTACCAATCCGTTTCGATGTCGCGACCGAAGTCCACATCAAAACCCATCTGTGCAAAGAAGTCGATGATTTCTTCGCGGACGTCGTACAGCGGATGCGTAGAACCGGCAGCGATGCCGGTACCCGGGAGCGTGATATCGACAGCGCCGCTAGCGAGCTTCTTCTGGAGAGCGGCTTCGTTTGCGGTTTCGATTGCCTTGTCGATAGCTTCAGAGACGGCAACCTTCAGTTCGTTCACGAGCTTGCCGTAAGCCGGGCGTTCTTCGGCGCTGAGCGAACCCATCTGCTTCATGAGGTCCGTGACGGCGCCCTTCTTGCCGAGGTACTTTACGCGGAGATTATTGACCGCTTCTTGATTGGTGAGGTCCGTTTGTGCAAGTTCTGCATCAAAGGCCTGCTTGACATTGTTAATAGCTTCACTCATAGTACGGCGAAATTTAGAAAAATAGTGCATTTCTTGCACGAGTAAATGCAAAAAAAGCTCCCCGGCGGGGGAGCTTGGTGAGAAAAGTCATTACCACCAGTTGAAATGGCAGTTCGATGCTGATGCGTTCAGAACCACTGATACCGTGGCGCCCTCCTTGCAGTTATTTAGGTCGATAGAGCCTGATGCACTCCAGTTTCCTGATAAGTGGTTTGATCCAATGTCGACCGTAAATGAGGATGTTCCTCCATTGTCACAGGCAAATTGACAACCACTAGGATTGCTTAATCCTGATTTTATTTCAACTGTATTTGTTCCGTTATTCAATTCGAATTTGCTGTCTTTACTTGATACTACGGTTACTGTTTCGCTGCCTCCAGAGCCTCCGCTGCCTCCAGAGCCTCCGCTGCCACCGGAACCATCGCAGGGGTTAGAACCGGATGTTTGCAGTTCAACCCAAATGCCGTTGCCGTGGAAATAATATCCACCATCAGCTTTAGTGATGTTTTTTGAGTTTAGGAAGTTTGCACAATTAGTTGAATTGTCCCAACAACCATTATTAGATGGCTCAACATCTTCATGCCATCCGTTGATAGTCCATGCGTCGCCTTTGTTGACATTAATTCTTGTTGCAGATGTAAAGAACACACAACCTGTGAAACTACCATTTGAAACATTTCCCGTTGTAACATTGCTTTCGCAGCCTGCTCCACAGTATTGTGCGCAATTACAGGTTGCTCCTTCAACGAATGACACACTGCAATACTTTGTTTCTTGACCAACAGAGTTCTTTAACGTAACCATGTAAATTGCCGTGTCATTTTTTGATTTGCTTTTATTTGTAACTGCTTGCAATGTGCAATTTGAATTTGAACAGCTACTGTGATATGTTCCATCGGCGCCAGTTCCTGCAATTAAATAATCACAGTCAGAATCATCGCATCCTGTAATTCCTGTGAGCCTAATCTTAACGTTGTTATCGCTATTTACGGTTGCCTTTATATTGTCTGCGCAACTAAATACAGGCTTGGTCTTTGTCACTTCTAATTGTGTAGAGCAGGATGTGCTTGCGTTATCACAAGTGCAATTGAGCGAAAGTGTTTTATTTCCTTCACTGCTTGCTGTTTTTTCAATATCGGTATCAGGCTGTGGATTGTATGGAGGAACTTGTTTTTCTCCATCAATTTTAAACTCGCAACTCCAGCAGCTGTTTATTGCAGAAGCTTTGGTTGCTCTGAATGTGTAAGTTTGGTCCTTGTTTACTGTCGTCGGGTTCACAGAGCATGAAAGTATTGATTCTATAGTCACGTTCCCTGTGCACAAAGTATGTGCACCCCTTGTCACGGAGTAGCTGTAAGTCCCTGGAGTTGTAGGAGCGTTTCTTGTGTTGTTCCTACAATTATTTTGATTACAGTCTATCGTTTTGCTATCACCGTTTAATGTCCATATGTACTGAGTAATTCCATTGACTCCTGACACGTTCATCGAAATCACTTGTCCTTCGTACAAGTTTCCTGATATGTGGCAAGCGCCTGATTCTTCGTTCACTGTAACAGGAGCATCGCAAATCTTTTCGTTATTGTAGTAAAGGCTGTAAGTGTAGTCTCCGGCGGCAAGCTTTCCCAAATCCTTAATATTCGTTAAGCCAGACCAGTTGCTCAATGTTGCTGTGCCTACTTGTGAATCGCCTCTTTTCAGCGTAACTGTATATTGCTTATCAACACTTTCGTTGTTTCGAGCAAGGAAATACACGTTGTCCGAAACGGATACCGGATCATAGGTGAAGTCGGTCGGGCTTGTTGAAATTCCGCACGTTACTATTGGGGGAAGGTCTTCTGCGTTTCTTTGAACTTTGAAACTTGCGCTGCAATCGTCAAAAAGTGCAGGGTTTGCGGTGCTCTTCACTGTGTAAGTGTGTTCACAACCTTCGGTCGTATTGCAAGATTCGTTTTGGTTTGCGGAATGGCGAGCGGCAGTCTTTTCCGTTCCTGTTGCAAACGGAGTGTATCCGTTGTCCAAATAAATCTCGTAGCCGCAGCCGTTGCCTGGGCATCCGCTGAAGTTGACGTTAAATGTCGGGAATCTTGCTCCGCTTGCTACAGCGCTAACGACCGAGCAATCAACGCCGATGAGTCCAATAGGGTCCGGAGAGACCGAGCATTGCTTTGAGAATGTTTGGCCGGATGTTCCTGTGATTGTTGCGTTAAAGACGTACGATTTCCCCTGATGACTGTAAACGGTTGGATCAGGAATGCTGAGTGTTGCCATGTCGCCATTCCATACAATACCATCGTTACCTGTGGCATCTTTAGTTTGATTAATGAGGGTAGAGCCGTCGACAGTTGCCGTAATCTGTTGTTTTGAAATTAGGCTCTTGTCCTTGTTTGTCACCTGTGTTGTCACGTTCCAATTGTCACCATCGTATTCCGCTTTACAGTAGGTTATGCCGATGGCTTTGGCGCAAGTGCTTGTAATCGATGTTACCGTAACACTTGTAGAACCGTGATTTTTCAAGACAATCTGTTTTACGTTTTCAGGGTCGAAACCGTTTGAACCTGTAGCAAATTCTTGCATGATGTTGAACGATCCTGTTGTTCCGCTCATGCTGACAGAATGGCTTTCGTGATCGTATTCGCCCCAGTTATCGCTTTCGCTGACCAACCAGATTTCCACTTCGTTGTTGTCGGTGTTTTCAAGCGTTACGTGGAGCGTTGCCGCTCTAAGGTTTTGCTTGTTCTCGAAAACGATGGTTTCTTCAAGGCTTCCGATGCTTTTTGAACCACTGAAAAGGTCTTGGTGCGCTAAGCACTCCGTAAATTCTCCAGTCCAGAAAGCACCGCAATGAGCGCGTTCCTTGTCGGATGTGACCCCCCAGGCCATGGCGGTTTCATCGACGTTTGTGCAGTTACCGAGCCATGCTTTTGCTGTTTTGTATTCGGTTCCTGCTTCGGTGTAGCCGTGAGCGCCTATTCCACTCTTGTCGAACTTGTAACCGTCATAGCAGGATTCGCCAGAGCAAGTTGTGCTGGCGGCGTTATTGTCATTGCCGTTGTAGTAATAATAGAGCGGTGTACAACCCTTGGAATCGAACCATCCAGAATGGCCAACCCAAGGTTTAACGAGCGTATCTATTTTGATGACTCCATCTGTTGCTACTGCTGCAAACGAGCATTTGACGGTGGGGTAGGTATCATAGCATTCAGAATTGTAAGTGGCGCTCTTCCAGCCAATGCCGTAAATCTTGAAGTTCGGGTCGCCGAGGCTAAAACCGACGTATTCATGGGCGGCATCGGCTAGCGGATTGTTGAACTCCGAAAGCTTGAATGAACATTCATATTCTGTCGAGGAATCGCCATAGAAGTCGCCGATATTTGCGCGCACCTCGATGGTCCCTGAATTTGTAATGGTTATAGTCGCCATGACCATCTTTGACGTGGACACATACGCCTTGTATCCATTGCTATTGGTCAATGTGGATGTCAAACTTGTCGTGCCTTTCCAGAGCTGAGCTTCGAGAGCGCCACTGCTGTTTTCGTACAGGTTCAACATGAAGTAGTCATTTCCGTAAGTGTTGGCACGGAGCAAGAATCCGGAATTTTTGATATTGGCAGAAGTGTTGTCATAGCTACTTGTTACACGTGGTACGTTGATTAAGGCTTTGAGCGTGCCTAAGATACCGGCGTTTACCGTGCTAAGGACCATGACCGGATTCCTAGCGGATTGTTTCTTCTTCTTGACTGCTGATTTGTCGATGTGGATTTCACCACTGGAGCCGACGACAATCTGCGATAAATAACCCGAAATCAAGTGCCATTTGGAGTTCGGATACAAGCTGTTCCCGTCAACGGCGCCTGTACATGTAGAATAGATGTCGTTGTCGCTGCATTTGTCAATGCAGTATTGCACATCGTCTCCGCATTCTACGCTATTGCGCTTGAACTCGTCAAAGAAACAGTGCTTGTCGTTTTCGCCAAAGTATGCAATCAATTCGGTGTTGTCATCTGAAAGCGTAAACGCATCGAATTCCTTACTCGTGTTTGTTCCGTCGGTTGTTGGACAACTTCCGCCGCTACATTTCCAATAACTGAACTCGTTGGCGTCATCATTGTCTTCAAGGGCGGCTTTCACACTTTCGCCTTTGAAAATCGAGAATGTACATGTCTTTGTTGAAGTTTCGTCATTGTTTCTAGCGTCTTCGTAGCGGCACTGTTCGTTTCGGCTACCGTAATTGCTATCGATATACAAGTTTATTATAGGACTTTTGCTAGACCCCACATTGCCTTTGAAGCCTACGGTGAACGTTCTTTTTTTGGCCTTGGCGCTTGCTCGCAAGGTGTAGTTCTTGTTTGCCTGTACGGCGTTTGCCGCAATCGAGTTGTTTGTTTGTGGAATAATCGTTTCGCAGTCGTTGCTGCCGGTGGCTGCGAGGGTTACGCTTTGTGTGTTGCCGACGGTAATCACCCAAGTGCTATTGTCCACCAAGTTGATGAATGATGTTCCGGAGGGTTCTACCCACACTCCAGAAACATCACAGTCAGGCCAGTAAGTTTCGTAATTAGAGGGGCAGTTGCCAGAATGGTTGTCGCAATATTCCTTGATGTCTGTTGATGTCGCTTCTTCGCGGTTCAACTGCGCACTTGAAGCGATGTAGAGCTCTGTTGAGGAGGGCGAGCCAGGAATGTAGCCTTCACCAGGGAGCAACTGGAACAGTAGAGTTCCTTTCACGGCATTGGATGTTTTTATGGTGGCTATCGTCGGTGTGGCGGCCGAAGAGTTGGCGGCTAGTTTAAGATTGCATGACATCCCGTTGCGCGTGACGTTTTCGCCCAGAGAAACATAGGACCATGCTTCATTTTCGACGTCAGGGCAATAGAAGTTCACGGTAAGTTCTGCCGCATGTGCAGGGACGACGAGCTTGACTTCTTTTAAGTCATCGGCGTCCATTTCTTCGGATTCTTTTTCGAATGTGATTGTTGTAGTTCCACGGGTGTCTTTTCCGACATGGACCCAGAAAGGAATGCTGGGGTAACCGTTTGCGGTCGCGGTGCATGTGTAGAGACCTCTGCTGAGAGCTGTTCCCAAATAGAGGTTCCCTGTTGTAGATAGTGCTCCTGGCCCGCTACAAGATACGTTTACGTCTGATTTTCTCAAGGCCGTACCGTTGCCGTTGAGCGTTTGAATGTTGTAATAGTCGCTCAGCTGTCCGTAGGGATCGTTCGGCAGGTAAATGATACGCGGAAGAACGATGAATGATGGAGAAAGCTCTGTTATGTTGGTGCTACTTGCTTGTGGAGGAGTCTCGGAACTTTTGTTCTGGGTTTCAAGTCTTACGCCCAATTGCGGAGCCATTGAAATATAATAGCTATCGAATAGTTTTTCTGTCGATTCTGAGGAAGACGATGAGGATCCTGAAGTTCCCGTTGCTGCGCCTCCGCATGAACTTGCGCCTACAGAAGCGTTGCAGATGACGGCATTAGCCGACAAGTCGTTCATCATATCTTCATTGAACACTAAGGAACGTGCTTTGAAATCGCCGACCTTCGCGCAGTTGTCTGCGGTTGCATAAACCGAGCCGCTGAAAGTAGAATTGTTAAACAGTAGCCCGCCAATATCTTTTTTGGTGTAGATGAAGTAATTGTATATGCCATTGTCTTCTGCTGGTAAAAGCGTGGAGCTTGCTCCTTCTGCTAGATAGAGGAGTACATAGGAATCGGCCGTGGTCGGGGGCAATTTTTGCATTCCTAAAGCGTCTGTCACGACAATGATAAACTTGCCCTTTAAGGGAGTTTTAGGATCTTTAATTTCGCCACGATTTACAATTTTAACGACTTGATAACCATTGTAAAGGTTGTTTTTGTATTTGTTTTGATTCTCGGTATTTCTTTTGTAGCAATTGTTGAGGTAGCGGCTCATGTTGTCGCCCCAGGTTTTTACGGTGTCGCAGTCTTTGTTTGCGTACGATATAAACTGATTGTAGGCGGTGACGAGAATGTCATCGACTTTGTAGCTAGCCCCGTCGCAGCCTTCTTTCTTTTTCCAGAGCTTGTTACAATAGGTTTTGACGGATTCGGCGCATTCAAAAGGTTGGCTTGCCGGCATTTCGCTCGATACGGTTCCCTGGGATTTAAACCACGGGGTAACTCGGCATTCGGGGCGCCACTTATCTGGAGTCGCTTTGCAGTATGGCGAGCCTGTCGGTGTGCCGTTCTGATAATTCAAGAAGTTATTTTTTTCTGCAGTGTAGCCATACGATCCCCAATAACCGATTTGAGGCGTGTAAAAAACTTTGTTCCCGGCATAATAGTTGGCGTAATACGCTTGTGCGCCCCAGCCCCAGCCGCCAGCGTTTGAGACGATGTAGTCGACATCTTGACCTTTACCGTTGTAGTAGTAAAGGTAGTAGGCGTCGTTTTTGTTCTTCATGTGGGGCTTTAAATCTGGGTATGGGCGGGTTGTCTTGTTGTCCCATTTGGCTTGAGAACCGTAAGTATTGGATCCTTTATAATAGGTGTTCTTTTCGATAAACGTTCTGTTGTTTCTGAGTGTCACGTAATCTGCAATGGGGTGGGCACTTTTGATGTAAACTTTGGAATCTTTTTTGTTTCCTAGAATAATCTTGTTGTATTCGCCTTCGTTGTCTTCACCGTTTGTAATCCATATGGGGTATGTCGATTCGGCCCAAAGATTTCCACCGACGAGGAAATCTCGTGCGGGATTTTTTTCGCTAATGAGAACCTGGCCGTGTTCCCCAAGGCACATGTTCCCTGCGACACGGGAATCGTGTGCTGAAAAGTTTGTATACCATGTGCCGTTGACTGTCAGATTCTTCTGGAATTTTTGATCGCCTGTGGTTGGTGCTTCAAGGTTACCTTCAATGTAAACGTTACCTGTGACGTTTGCGTTATAGAGGCCTGCTGCTTCAGATGTTGTCGGGAATGTGAAGTGGGCTGCGTTGCCGCCGACGTAGAAGTCGTTACCAAGGACGCCGTTGTTTGCAAGGAGATTGCCTCCGATGCATGCCGTAGTGCCTGCACCGATTGAACTTCCTGATACATTGGCGTTTCCTGTAATAATGAGATCGTTTTCCGTATATGCAGGGTTGCTGCCGTTGTCGAGATTGCCGTTAACAAGCAAAGAGTATGCCTTCATATGGCCTTGTGTTTGAGTTGTTCCACCAAAGTAATTGTACCTGAACGGAATGGCGCTGTATTCTTCTTCTTCAAAAAGCCTGACTCGATACAAACCGTCTACGTTAAAGATGGCCGCTTCATTCCATTGCGTGTTGTCCCCTGATTCGCCAGATGAAAGAATTTTTAATTTGAACGTGGTCTTTTCAGTATTCACGCCCGTAAGCCATACATGGTAATTTTGCCCAGCGCGTTGCAACGGGCGTAACCTTGCGTCAAGGTTTATAGGCTTATTTCCGCCATCAATGAAAGCCTTTATCAATGCGCCGACATCGTTCGCGTGGAAGGTCATCCACATTCGGGCGCTTTCGATGCCTGCTTGCGAACTTTGATAAGCCTCTTGTTGCCGCATTCTACTGACGCTAGAACGCCCTTGGCTTGTGAGCAACTTATAGGTGGCCGTTGCTGCAATTGTTGCAATAAGCATAAACATCAGCACGGTGATAAGAGATACACCGGATTTCATATTCTTTTGCTTAAACATAAACCCTCCTAATCGCGTGGACCGTTGCTCGGTGCAGGAACGACCATTTCAACATGTCCGGACTCTCCTCTGTTTTTGATATCCAGACTCAGCAGAAATGCCTTTACGTTCTGCTTGTCGCTTTTGTTGGCTTCGAAATCGTAATTTTCGAATTTGTAGTTTGCACTGGGTATCTTTAGGACTTTCAATTTCGAGATGGATATTTTCCCTTGTGAAACGAGAGGAGAATAGCAAGCGAACGTGAATGCGAGACATGCTTTTGTAATCTTAATGGGGACTGAAAAACGCATGGTGCGTTCTCCGCTTCCTTCGCTCTTGACGCCCAAAGGCGGGAAAAATGCGAAATCTCCAAATTTTATAGCGGGGTCGCCATACGTAATGGGGTTGCCTGTCTCGAGACTCCTCAAACCGACGGCCATGTGGTCTTCGCCAGGGACAAATAACTTGCTTTTATCTGCATTTTCGTCTGTGGGCAGAATTTCGAATGAAATTTCATACTCGTTGTCCGGTTCAAATGTGAGGTTGCTGCCTTCACTGGCGCAAAGGGTCTGCCACGAAAAATCCGGGTACGTCTCGTTGCGGACGGCGATAACTTCGTTGATCTTACGGGCGCCTTCGCTTTTTATGGTTTGCATGCTTTGGTCATAGTTTTGGAAGAACCCGGATATGGTCTGCGTATTTCCGCCTTTGTGCGTTTCTCCTGCTTCATTGGTCACAATAGGCATTTCGCGGTCTCCGTCGTTTCTACCGACAAACCTGAATTCGGATTCACCAACGCCAGGGAACAGCTGGACGTTGTCCCCTACAACGCCGGGTTTTCCCGGTGTGACTTTGAACTTGCTTACATCTGATGCCATTTCGATATTGTTGGGTTCAGATGTTGCTCCGTCGGTACAAGGGTCGTCTTCTGGGAGATTCGATTTTTTTTCGAGGATTCTGCAGTTGCGCCAAAGCGATCCGTCACGGACAAACCAGGCGATTTGTTCGACGGCGGAGTAATGGCCGGATTCGTCGTAACGTAAACGGCGGATGGTAAGGCTGTCGAACCCGTTTTTGGTCACTACAGAAAAAGATGACGAATCTTTATTTTCGCTGTTTGGGTCCATGTAAACGTTCGTGTAGATGTTGCTGAACTTGTTGCCGTATTCAGCCCCAGA
This sequence comes from Fibrobacter sp. UWB16, assembly GCF_900215325.1. NCBI lineage: Bacteria > Pseudomonadati > Fibrobacterota > Fibrobacteria > Fibrobacterales > Fibrobacteraceae > Fibrobacter > Fibrobacter sp. UWB16. The sequence continues at coordinate 86,537 of NZ_OCMS01000005.1, forward strand.
TTCCGAGGCCCCTGCTTCCATGGCGGTCTTTGCCCCTGTCTGTGCGACATCGGCTTTGAATATGGCGGCCACTTTCTCTGCGGTTTCTGAAGCTTGCAACATGCTCTGCGTGCGCATGCGCATCTTGGTGCTGTCGCTGAAAGCCTGGCCCGCGATAAGGACTATGCCTCCAAGAAGGGCTATGTAGACCATCAGCTCGATGAGGGTAAAACCGGATGCTCGTTGCATCTGTACATTCGTACCTTTATTTGTCAAACGACTAAAAAACTCCATTCTCGACCCTCGCGACACCTTTTTTAACAATTGCAACAATATTGTGCAATTATGATGATATTTTCTAATCTAAAAGATAAGTTTTGTGTATGCAAAAGTGTTAAAAAATTCTTTTTTATTGTCTGATTTTGCTAAAAATTTGACGAAAATCAACGTTTTTTCGTGTCTTGACTTGATTCTTTTAAAGAAGTGTTGATTTTATGTTTTTTTACATATATCCCGCAGGCGTAAACTTTTAGCAATTTTTTGAATTTATCTTTTCACATATAATATAAAGAGTTGGATTATTCCACTTTCGTGGGATAAAGTTGGAATGTGTATGATATTTAACTATGTGGGTGATTTGTGCCCGAAATATAGCCGTAAGGCAGGCTTTACCTTGGTGGAATTGCTTGTCTATATGGCAATCCTTGGCGTTGTTGTCCTTGTTGCAGGGCAAGCTATTACCGATAGCACTAAAATTCGCGTTCGCACACAAAATATGCTGGCCTCAAGCCAGAATGCCGAGAACGTGGCAAGTTTGTTAAAAGACGATATCGCACAAATGGGTGCTAAGGAATACGAAACTGAAAAATATTCAGGCATTTTCAATGTTGTCCAAAATGCATTTATGGACCCAAATAATGCAGATGCTTCTTTAATAGACAAGTCTTCGTATTTTTTGCAAAAGGGAACGGGCGAATTTGACAGTTTGTACTTTAGAAAAATCCGCTATGACGATGATGGTAAATATGTAGGGCTCGAGGCTGTCTCGTGGTACGTGCACGATGGCGTGCTTTATCGCCGCTGCAAACGCCTTGAAAGTGCTGCGGGTGCAATTGACGATGCAACGTGCCCTGCGGATGGCAATACAGAAGTGGCGATTGCAAATGACATGTCGCGCTTCAAGGTTGTGCCGGCGAAGCCCAAATTGCTAGAAGCAAGTACGGGCAAGGTGATGTTCCCGCCGGCTGGGGATGTGTCGGAATTTCGCTTGATTTCCCGTTATGACGGCACAAAAATGCTTCGCTTGAATTTGACTCCCGAACTTGGGGGCAATCCGGTCAAGCTTTCTGGATTTGTTACAAATTACGATGTCGATGCAGAAGCTTATTCGACCGTGAATAGAATCAACCAGCTTTATGCCGCTCAGGCAAATAGCGGTTCTGGCAGCTGGTCGGAACTGTGTTCCGAAATGACTTTTACGCCAGGGGCGGAGTACGAGATATCCTTTAAGTTGCCGATTCTCTCGTCTACGGATGCTTCCCAAACGATTGTCCCGGGGCGTGACCATTTGGCGGTTGGATTGCGTACAAAATCAGGTGAAAAGATAGAACGCTTTGACGATTTTATGTTCGCTCCTCCAAATGATGAAACATCGGCGAATATTACTCGAAATTTCCGCTTTTCTGTAAATCAGGAAGTGAAGGCGTGTCTTGCATTTACGTTTGTGTTCTTCTCTCCGCTTGCAGAACAGGGAACACTGAATATTTCCAATTTGACGGTGAAAAAAGTTCAGGATATCAATTACGAATTCGATGCGGACTATACTCCCGAAATTGCAGACAAGAAAAATGTCCGTGCGTTCTATGTGGACTTGAGAATAAACAAGCACGGCGAACAGGGTGGATCGAGTTACGTTTTTGCAACGCCGAGCAATGGCTCCGCTGTAGAATAATTATAGGGGTGTGATATGATGTGTGGTAAGAAGGGTGTATCCCTTATAACGGTTTTGATGTTTATGCTCGTTGCGACAATTGCTGCAACGGCTACGTTCAAATGGCTTAATTCCGAAGGTCATTCAAGTGCGGCCCGCATGATGCGTAATGAAGCGCGCCAGGCGGCGGTGGCGGGGATTACTGCCGCTCGTTCGTGGATGACGTATCACGGAAACGAGACGGGTGCCATTATTCGCCAGTTCAAGGGCAATGGCAATAAGCCTATCCACTTGAATAATGTGCTCGGCAATAATATCGAAAGTGCAAATCAAAATTTTGACGTGTGGCTTGTCGGTGCCGAAACGGAAAGCTCGCCGTATGTGGTGAAAATCCTTTCGACAGGTGAATCGAGGAATGGCTCCAAACATAGTGAAGTCGCGATTATGAAAATTTCGGGGCTTTACCAAGTCAAGGTTCCCGAGAAAAAAGTGAGTATTTCGTTTGACCGAGCGTTCTTTGGCAAGACCACGGGTATTACGGGCGATGACTCGCTGGAATCGGCTATTATCAATGGCGATTTTGGACATCAGAACAACGTTCCTGTAATTTCGAAACCGCTCCTGGTGACGGGTAATTTCTCGTTTCAGGGAACAACGAACATGGGAGGGGACCTGTATGTCGGTGGAAACTTTGAAAATAGGGGAGGGCTTTTTTTCGGAAATCTTGAAATGGACCCGCATTCCAACGATTACGCCAATTGCAAAACGCCTGATGCCGATACGCTTGTCGTCTATATCGGTGGCTCTATAACCACGTGCGAAGGTAACGTCATTGCAGTATGTGGCGACCTTTATGTAGGTGGAAGTGTGCCGGTGAATTGTGATATAAAGGTCGGGGGAAACTTTACCGTCAATGGGCACATGGAACGCGGTACTGGCGATATTTCAAAAGGTATTGGTGTAAAAAAGAACATGGTCTTTACGGATAATGCCAGTTGGACAAAGAACGAACTCAACTATTTTAACAGTACTGGTGGCGGAACAGTATCAACGTTTAAGGTTACAAATAATTTGGTTCTTCCGCCGACGATGGATGGTCGAAAAGATGAAAATGGTGGCTATGCGATTGACTTGACGGGTAAAGTCATGAGCTATACGACTGCCAATACTATTTTGAGGGAGCAGGGGAATAACAACAACCCGAAGAAATATGGTGTCTTTGTTGAAGGTACGACCGCTGAACAGGCAAAAGCGAGGGACCGTGGGAACAGACGCTATTTCTCGTTTAACGCGGCCAAAGGTATAGAAAATCGCAAGGTGTCTAGGTGGAGTGAATCAGACCCGCTATTGAGAAATATTGGCGATAATTATTGGAACAAGTTGAGAAAGATGTATGAATATCAAGGGCTTATTGGCTCTGATGGCGAAGTCCCTGTGCCGATTTTGTTGAATAATGAAGATACGTGGACGACAAAAACGCAAAATGCTTTTTGTCATTTGGGCACAACGTTTAACTTGAATAATGAAAATATCGAAAAGATAAACAAGTGCTATAAAGATGCGGGTGAAAATGAACTATATAATGGTTTCTTGATTTTGGAATGGCATTCCTCCGAAAAGGTGGACCCGACGATTGCTTTAGACGGAAAGTTTGTTTTTTACGCTCCTCAAAAATTGGCTAATGGCCATGAATTGATTTTGCCCTCGACAACTGATAATTCCGTGGTGTTGCTGTATTTGAAAGAAGGTTCAGGAATGCTTCGCGGTATGGAAGGTTTTAAACAGAACTTCTTTATTTATTCTAGAGGTGACATTGAAGAAATGAAGGAGTTGAAGCTCGAGGGCTGTGTCATTATGGACAACGGCTCTACTCTGCGAAAATACCAAGGCAAGAACCACTTGAAGTATAAGGCGGAAGTTGTTCAGGCTGTGCAGGCTGCAGGGCTCATTATCGGTAACGAAGAATTTGAAAGGCTTGCGAATAAGTCCAGTGGCGCTACTTCGACATCGGGAAGTTCTGATGTGAGCGATACGGTGTATGTCTCTGTGGCATCTCAGTTGAAGATTACGATGGAATCTGAATATAAAAACAATGAATCGTACGGGAATGGTGATGAAAACGTAAAACCGTCTATTCTTATTTTGCCGCGAATCATCTATTTGCCCAAAGATGCTAAAGGTCGCCTTTCGGACTATTACAATGTGGTGAACTTGAATGGCGCCAATGAACGCAAGAATCCGAACAATGTCACGTGTAGCCCGATGGGACTCCCGGCGGTCGAAAAATTCAAGCTGTACGCTTCGGTTCTCCCGCAAGATGTCTATAGTTGCCAATACACAAGTAACAACTATGAAAAAATGGGATTTTATGTTGTCGTTAGCGGCTCTTCTGGTGATGAACCTGTTGTGAAGTTTGAAAAGAAATCGATTGAAATTACTAAGGGTGGTACAGTCCATGTAAATCTGAAGGCTTCGAAAGCGAAGCCTGCGACTGTTGATGTTTTCCAATCGAAGGCTCCTGATGAATGGGTGGTTACTGGTGGAACGTTAAAGAAAGAGAATACCGATGGTTCCAAGGTTTACTCAATGCCCTTCAATGGCGATAAACTGGCTTTTGATGTAACGATGAAAGAAACGGCGTCGGGAACGGGCTCTGTTTATTTCCAGTTGGTTGATCCTTGTGAAAACTGCGTCATCAATGCGGATTCCAATTCTACGACTGTGACGGCTGAAGGTTCGTTTACGCTTATCCGTAAAGATGTCCGTGAATATTGCGAACTGGCTGAGCATAAGGACGATGAATCTTGCAAGCAGGGCGGAGACTTGTACAAGAAAATTCAGACTCCGGAATGCGGATCTTTGACAAAAGAAGGTACGCAGTGGGTCACCGCTGATGGCGTTGGCTGTAAGATGGATGAGCTCAATAACAAGTGGTTCTGCAGTATTTATATCACGACTCCTGTAGTCTTGAAAAAAGCGGATAACTTTAATGACAACTTCTGCGAAGTCGTGATTCCGCCGAATACGAGCATTTCTTCTGCCAAGAGCGAAACGGAATACCTCTATGCGTCTGTACAGCGCCGTACGTATAATTTGCACATTGAATTTAAAGGTGCCGAGGAATCTAGCGATGTGATTGAAGTGTATAACAAGGCGAAGGATTCGGATGAATATGTCAAGAAGTACACTTGTAAAAATGGCGAAATTTGCGATTACCCGATTTATGCCGGTTATTATTATCAGCTAAGGGCGATTGCGAAGGGCTCTGACCGCTTCTCTCGTTTCACTTCGGAACCGAGCGTTGCTGCCGCCCAGGATTCCTTGCTGACGATTCTTGCATCGAGTGATTATTCTGTTGTGGCGTATTTCAATGACCGTGATGAACACTGCTTCTACGAAGATTTTGCGCCGGATGCAAACAACAAGGGCTTTGTTGCTTTCTGTAGTGAAAGTGAGGATTTCCCGCGCTGCATTGATGTGTGCTATACCAACCCTCAGCCGGGTATGTCTTGCAAAATTTCGGAATCCATGCACTGGGTGGGGGCTGATGCGGCTTCGAATCCGGACTGGGTGATGGTTTACGATAACAGAAATGCCACTTCGAATTGCCAATGGGATTATTCCTCTTGCCATTGCTCTTCGGATGACAATGCGTGCCGCCTGCAATGCAGAAAGCGCGTATGCACGACAACTAAATCGGGCGAACGCTTGGTCCCTTCGATTTCGAACAATTACATCACCGCCAATGCAGCAGCTGAAACGTCTTCGGATGTGCCGAACGGTTCTCAGAGCGTGATTCTCAATACTAAAGATAACGGTAGCAACGGTACGCTTACCTCTATTTTCTCGACGGAGATTATTGATGTGAATACGACTGTGAAAAACATGGCTAACTCGGGATTTATCTTTAGGGCGAATGAGGACGCTTCGGAATACTATTCCTTGAGCGTTTACGGAAAGCATGCGGGCGGTGCATACTCGCCGTATGTCTATGTGATGCTTTGCTATGTGAATGGGCAGACGGCTTCTGATGATGCCTGTGTTGAAAAATTCCTCTCCACGACGGATTGGGATGTCTCGGAATCGGGTGGCTTTACCAACCTCTCAAAGATTGGCCTTGTGATGAATATTCAGGGCAATATCGTTTCGGTGAATTTGCAGTTGAACGGCAATTCAGCAAATGCTTCTTCATCGGGATACTCGTTTGATTTGAATGAATTGTTTGGATCGAACCTTCTGTTGAATGATATCCACCATGGTCATGCCGGTTTCAAGCTTTCGAATAAGGACTTTAAGCTTTACGATATTTCGTGGTCGAGTACGGCTTATGGCGATAATGCTTGCTGGGACCGCCCGAGACTTGTCTGCTCGTTTAAGACAAATTACCTCGGTGGAATTGTTCCGCAAGATGAAAATGTGAAACCTTGGGTCGGCTTCAGTTCATTTACGATGAACAAGTACAAAAAATGCCACGTCAAGTATTATTACAATGGCTGTGACAACGCTGTCACCTCGATGCCGTCTCCGACAAACCCGCTTTATAACTGGGAAAAACTGTATCAGCTCTATGCTTGTGCGGGCGGAGAACGACTCGGCATGTATTGGGATAAGGGCACCGAGGTGAACGATCCTTATTACCGCTTTAAAACCGAAGGCAAGCATGGCTATTATTTTGAAGACCCGGAATCGAGTTGGGGTGGCTTTGCCATGGATGCTAAGGTGGCGCTAGAGTGCCCGCCCGATGTCAAAGTGAATGTCGCTTCTTCGTTGCTCCAGACGCAATCTTGCGGCGAGTTCTACGTTGGCGATATTTTGATGTGCTCGAAAAACTTTGATTTCCTGAATAGCGAAGAACCTGTATTCTGCACGGATAGCTGTAGTTTTGAGGTCTCTGGCAACGAGGGCGTGAATGTCCGTAAATCCAAACTTTTGGTGGGGCTTAACAACCCCAATAGCCATAACTTGCGCATCTCCTTTACGGATAAGAATAAAATCCAGTCTTCGTTCTATACAACCGCTATGGATGGAACTTTGTCTATAGATGTGAACTCCATTTCTAACGAGGATGGCTTTGACCCGCAGCATGTCATGAGTGTAAATGTAAAGGTGGTTGACGGAAGTTCTATCGAAATCAACCAGCTGAAGAGCAGTTGCCCGAATTCGCTGAGCATTGGATCTTGCAAGGTGCAGTACGACAATAAGCATTGGGAAATTACTGCGGATGTGAAAAATGCAGATCGTTGCTCCGTTGAAAAGCCTCTCGTATCTGACGCGGAAGCTGTCGGGCCGGCCGAAGGTTGCCCCAAGACGTTCCGTTTCAAGGAAGAAGGGCTGTATTCTAAAGAAGATGTGCTGAGTTATGAATTTACGGTCAAGGCTTACAAAGGTTCTGGCGCCGATGAAGAAATGGAAACGCTGAAGTGCGATCCGTACAAAATCATACCGATTGAAGTGGGTTGCGATATTGCCGAAAGTAAGAAAACGGTCAAGCAGGGCGCTGGTGTTCCGTCTTTGAATCTTTCATTTACCAATTGTCCCGAAGATGGCTGTGATTACACTATCAGTTTTGAAGGGAGTGTCATTGCTCGCGGGAATACGCAAAAAGAGGGCGACAAGACGGAAACGTACACCTTTACCGATTTGAATACGCCGTTAAATATGTTGAATGCAAAAGAGTATTCGTTTACCGTTGTTGCGGGTGGTAAAGAAAACCGTGATTGCAAATTTACGGTAGAAGAAACGGCTAGCAAGGCGAAAGCCTCATGTGATTTTAATCCGGATACCAAGATGTTTACAGCCAAGGTGGATATTCTCCAGGGGCTTACATGGTCGGGTGAAATTGATTTGCTGGATTATAACGGTAACCGCTATAGGACGGTCCAGTCGTTTGTTGATGAAACGTCCTCTGAAATCAGTGTGGATTTGTCTGCGGTTCCGTTCTCGAATGGTCAAAATACAATCTCGCTTACTTTGAATGGTGGCGCTACAGGGAACGGTAGATGCCTTGTGACTTATATGCAATCTACGCCGCAAAGTGAACTTGAATTGACCTGCCCCTCGATTGTCTCGGTGAATGGCTATGATAAGACTTTTGAAATGACGCCGACGGTTACGGGGTGCGAAAATGGTGGCTGCTCGTGGAGTGTCTCTGGCGGGGCTTCTGTTTCTCCGGCAAGTAATTATACATCGGGAACCCTTACGGTAACGGAATCTTATGTGAGCAGCAGTAAGGAATACACGTTTACCTTAAGCCATGAAGGTCTTGATAGCAAGACTTGCGATGTGACTGTTGAAAGGGCGTCTCAGTTTGAACTGGATTGTGAAATTGCCAAGCAGACGGATGTCGAGCCTGGAGAAACGATTACGATTCAGCCGCATTCCGTGACAGGGTGCAATTCGGATTGCTCGTACAGTGTCGAAATGCAGAATTCGACATCTGGCGCGGATTACATCAGCGTTGTGAATGGTACGGGATCCAATTATGATGGTGGCGCTATTTCGTTTAAGGGCGCTAGCTCTGGCGGCACAAAGCAATATCGTTTGACGGTGACGGATGCCATGAATTCCTCGAAGTCATGCTTGTTCGAAGTCGGCTATGCAAATTCTGGATGCCGCTCGGTAGTGCGTAAAATGCCTTTCAGCAACAGTAATATTAGCATAAGTGATAGATTTGTTGCTGGTTGCAATGAAATTAAAACGGTTAAGCAATGTAGCAAGGCTCAAATCCAGTCTCAGGCATGTTCTTGCTCGGATGGCTTGTCGCATACGTTTACGATTAACGGAAAGACGCTTGATTGTGGCGTGTACTTCGATGATGTCATTCCGGCACGTTCTACTGTAACTTTGGATGTTCCTGAAAACTGCACGATTAATGGCAATATCTACCTTTCGGAATGTTATTATGACCCGAATTATGTAGGTGTTGGTACAAAGCTAACTGGGAACTTCCAAAGCTTTGAACCAGGTTCAAATAGTGTGTATGTGGCTGCTTTTGATAACGGAAATCGGTTGAACTGCTCTGTTTCTCAAACGGCATCATATGCAAGAACCGTGGCATCGGTAAATGGTTGTAATATCACGATTAATGGAAACAATGATCGAAGCTATAGCAACTGTGAGCTTGAAGGCAATGCTGATTACACGCTCATTGTTAAGGATGATGCTCCGAGCGATTTGAAATGTGGTATTAGTTGGTAAGTTAGCGAATAGAACAATGCAAAAAAGGAACCCCAAAGGGTTCCTTTTTTAATGGTTCGCGGCGCTTGTCCGCAAGCTCATTACTTGATAATCAACATGGAATCGTCCCAAGCTTCGTGCTTTTCGAGGCCGAGGAGGTTGGCCGTCGTTGCTGCGATGTTGGAAAGACCCCAGTCGCCTTCCTTGAGGCCGAGCTTGCCGCCAGTGACGTTATCGTAAAGGATGCACGGCACCTTGTTGAGCGTGTGGCTCGTCTTGGCCTTGAAGGAACCATCCTTGTTGACCTTCGGCATGCCGGTCTTCTTGTCGATTTCGTACATTTCGTCGGCGTTACCGTGGTCAGCCGTGATGATTGCAACACCACCGAGGGCGTCAATCACCGGGAGCAAACGGGCGAGGCCGATATCCACAGCTTCGATAGCCATCGTAGCAGCGCGGAAGGAACCGGTGTGGCCCACCATGTCGCCGTTCGGGAAGTTGCAGCGGAGAGTCTGGTACTTGCCGCTCTTCAAAGCTTCGATCATGGCGTCGGTGATTTCGGCAGCCTTCATCCACGGGCGCTGTTCGAACGGAACAACGTCAGATTCGATTTCGAGGTAGGTTTCGCCGTCGAACTTGCTGGAACGGTTACCATTCCAGAAGTAAGTGACGTGGCCGTACTTCTGTGTTTCGGAGCAAGCGAACTGCTTGACGCCCGTTTCGGAAAGCCATTCGCCGCTGGTTTCCTTGATTGCCGGAGGCGGAACGAGGAAGCGGTTCGGGAGCTTGAGGTCGCCGTCGTACTGGAGCATGCCAGCGTAGCAGACGTGCGGGAAGCGCTTGCGGTCAAATTCGTTGAAGGATTCTTCTTCGAAGGCGCGCGTGATTTCGATAGCGCGGTCGCCACGGAAGTTGAAGAACACCACGGAGTCGCCATCGTTGATGGTGCCAACCGGAGCGCCGTCCTTAGCGATCACGAACGGCGGGAGGTCCTGGTCAATAGCCTTGGTTTCGCCACGGAGGGTTTCGATAGCCTGCGTAGCGTTGTCGAAGTAGCGGCCTTCGCCGAGCACGTGGGTCTTCCAGCCGAGTTCCACCATCTTCCAGTTAGCGTTGTAACGGTCCATGGTGATCTGCATACGGCCACCGCCGCTAGCAATGCAGACGTCGAATTCCGGAGAGCGGAGTTCGTCGAGGAACTTTTCGAACGGGCCAACGTAATCGAGAGCGGAAGTTTCCGGAACGTCACGACCGTCGAGGAGGATGTGAACGCGAACCTTCTTGACGCCTTCCTTCTTGGCCTGGGCAACCATGGCCTTGAGGTGAGCGATATTGGAGTGAACGTTACCGTCGCTGAAGAGGCCGATGAAGTGAAGAACCGTGTTCTTTTCACGAACGTTGCCGGAGATTTCCTTCCAAGCGTCGCGGCCGAAGATGTCGCCGCTGTTGATGGCGTCTGCAACGAGGGCTGCACCCTGGTTGTAAACCTGGCCAGCACCGATAGCGTTGTGGCCAACTTCGGAGTTACCCATGTCTTCGTTGGTCGGCATACCGACGGCGCGACCGTGGGCCTTCAAGAGGACGTTCGGGTACATCTTGAAGAGGTTGTCGAGAGTCGGGGTGCGGGCGGCCTTGATGGCGTTGCCTTCGACCTTATCGGTGATACCAAAACCGTCCATCACGATCGTGACAACGGGTCCCTTGATGCCAGGGAAGTTGGAAAGTTTCTTGAGCATATTTACTCCATTTAAATGTTACGGAGGCAAATTTAGAAAAAAAAGACCTCCACAGGGGAGGTCCTTTTAAAGAGTTTCTGTTTTAGAAGACTACTTAGCTCTGTAAATGAGCAACGTGAAGGTTACATCGTTGCCATCCGGGCTCGGCGTGTCATTGACGATGAACGCATAGAAGCCTGCTGCAGAACCCGTGTTAGACTTGTAAACATTCGGGTTGATAGCGACAAAGAACACGTCGCTTTCGTACAGAATGTCCGGATAGGTTTCTACGAGGGTAGATTCCACATACTGGAAGTCATCCGTTGTCGGGTTTGTCGGGTACCAGTCACGCATCCAGTCGTTCTTCTTTTCAGCGTCGTTTTGGTTGTCGTACTTGGTGAACAAGAGGCCAGTTGTACTGGAGACAGAAACCTTGCCTGCGGCGATTCTGTTGAAGCAGATGTCACCCGTGGGGCTGCTAGAAGCAATGCCTGTTGCAATGTCCAAGCACTTATCGGTCTTTGTGCTGACCTTAACAGAGACGGTGTCGAGGGCGCCGCCCGGAATCTTCGGAGCGCTGGAAGAAGAGCTTTCCGGTTCCTTGCAGAATTCTTCGCTACGTGTGAACGGAATGGTGTAGTTGGATACCGACTTCAAGATTCCATCGGAAGCGGTTGCCGTAATCATGAGAGAGAAATTGCCGCATTCCGTGTAGCCTTCAGTGAGGTTCGAGTAGAGGTCAGCTTCCTGGAAGTTGATTGCTGTCACGCGATTGGCGTTGAAATCAATCGGGTTACCGAAGGTGTAGTTGCCGGTCGGAACATTCTGGCTGTTGACAATAGTGACCTGGAGATCGGTGAAGCGAACCAAGCTAGGATCATCAATAGCGGTAGAGTCAAACAAGTCGAGGGTGATGTCACCCTTGAACTTAACCTTGTTGGAAACGACGCTTGCCGCCATGTTTGCAAAATGAATGGATGTTTGCGGTGTCGGCTCTGGCGGAACATAAGCGCTAGAAGGTGTCGGGTTTTCTGGCTTTGTCGAAAAATCGCTGCCCTCATCGCCTCCGCAGGCGACAAAACTTAAAGCTCCAATAGCGAGAGCGGAAGTGAAAATAAGAGGTGTGACGAACTTTGAATTCATTTTAATACCCTTTCTATGTAATCTTAAAGTGAAAATAAACAAAATTTGGGCAAAAAGCACCAAGTATTTAACTTTTTATAATAATACAAAAATAAAATTACATGGCGTAATAAGCGCGGTATAGAGTGTGACGAATATTATAATAAATCTGTAAACAAAATTATACACTAAGCGTCGAGAGAGCGTATAATATCGCGGATTCGGGCGGCTTCTTCGAAGTCGAGGCGGGCTGCCGCTTCTTTCATTTGACGTTCCAGGTCGGCGAGCTTGGACTGGACTTTACTGGATCCTTCGCGTTGCTCAGGATGACGGTTACCGGCGGCTGCCTTCTTGGAGGCTGTCTTCCTGAAGCGTGAAGGCTGCAACGGTTTCATCGGACGTATGCCCGGGGTGAAGTCTTCGCTGGAATTGTTACTGGAATCGTAACTGGATCCTTCGCTTTGCTCAGGATGACGCTCGTCCACTTCTTCGTTGATGCCCAGCGGGTCGATGATTCGCAGGTCTTCTTCAATCTTGCGGGTCACGGACTTTGGCGTGATTCCGTGTTCCTTGTTGAATTCTTCCTGGAGACCGCGGCGGCGGTTCGTCTCGTCGATAGCCTTTTGCAGACTTTCAGTCATATTGTCTGCGAACAGAAGCACTGTGCCGTTCACGTTGCGGCTTGCACGGCCCATCGTTTGAATGAGGCTTCTGTAGTTGCGGAGGAACCCTTCCTTGTCGGCGTCGAGAATCGCGACCATGCTCACTTCGGGGAGGTCGAGGCCTTCGCGCAGGAGGTTGATGCCCACGAGCACGTCGTATTCGCCGCTACGCAGTCCGCGGATGAGCTCGTGGCGTTCGAGCGTCTTGATGTCGCTATGGAGGTACTTCGCGCGGACGCCTGCTTCGATGAAAAATTCCGTGAGGTCCTGTGCCATCTTCTTGGTGAGCGTCGTGACGAGCACGCGGTCGCCGTTTTTGACGACTTCTTCGATGCGGTACAGGAGCACGTCCATTTGGCCCTGGATCGGGAACAGTTCGATTTTCGGGTCCAAAAGCCCGGTCGGACGGTTGATCTGTTCCGTGACAACGCCGTTCGTCTTTTTGAGTTCGTAGTCACCGGGGGTGGCGCTCACAAAAAGCACTTGCTTCGGGTACATGTACTCGAATTCGGCGAAGTTCATCGGGCGGTTGTCGAGAGCGCAGGGGAGGCGGAAACCGTATTGCACGAGCGTGGTCTTGCGGGACTTGTCGCCTTCGGCCATACCGCCCACTTGCGGGATGCTCACGTGCGATTCGTCAATCATCAAAAGCCAGTCATCGCCAAAGTAGTCGATGAGTGTGAATGGGCGTGTGCCCGGAGCACGGTCTTCGATGATGCGCGAGTAGTTTTCGATGCCGTTGCACATGCCGGTTTCTCGGAGCATTTCCATATCGTAGCGGGTGCGGCTCGAAAGGCGAGCTGATTCAAGAACTTTGCCTTCTTTGTCGAGTTCGGCAAGTCGGTCGGTGAGTTCCATCTGGATGCGCTGCAACATACCCGCGCGGTTTTCTTCTTTGGTGACAAAGTGCTTCGCGGGGGCGATGGTGAGTTCTTCGACTTCCTTGATAACTTCGCCCGTGACGATGTTAAAGCGGTAAAGGCGGTCGACTTCGTCACCGAAAAGTTCGATGCGTAGTCCATCTTCGTCGTAGCTCGGGTGGACTTCGATCACGTCACCGCGGACGCGGAATGTGCCGCGGTCGAGGCTAAAGTCGTTGCGTGAATACTGGATGTGGACAAGGTCACGCAGAATCTTGTCGCGGTCGTAAATGTCGCCCTTCTTGATACGGACCATCAAGTCGAAGTATTCGCTAGGGCTGCCGAGGCCGTAAATGCAGCTCACGGAAGCGACGATGATGACGTCGCGGCGGGTGAGGAGATTGGCTGTGGCGCGCAGGCGGAGCTTGTCGATTTCGTCGTTGATGCTTGCGTCTTTTTCAATGAACGTGTCCGTGTGCGGGATGTAAGCTTCGGGCTGGAAGTAATCGTAATAGCTGACGAAGTATTCCACCGCGTTGTTCGGGAAGAACGACTTGAATTCTTGATAGAGCTGGGCGGCGAGTGTCTTGTTATGCGTGAGGATGAGCGTCGGCTTTCCGACATTCTTGATGACATTGGCCATCGTGAACGTCTTGCCGGAACCGGTCACGCCGAGAAGCGTCTGGAACTGTTCGCCGTTCTTGAAACCCTCGGTCAATTCTTCAATGGCTTTGGGCTGGTCACCTGCGGCGCCGTAAGGACTTACGAGGTCGAAATCCGCACGCGTGGGCGCCTGGAACTGCTTGAGTTTTCCGGGCAAGCTCTTGGAAGGCGGTAGCGGTTTCGCTATCGGTTTTGCATACGGATCAGGAGTAATAGTCTTACGTGCGCGAGCCATGATATCAGACGAAAAATAGTAAGTAAAATTGAGGTTGTCATCCTGAGCGAAGGGCATAGCCCGAAGTCGAAGGATCCAGTGAAGTCTTGCTTCGAAATTTCTATATTTCGGTTCATGCTTTGCAATCGAATTCTTGGTACGACTCATCACGGCACTTACAAGAAGGTCGTTGACGTTCCTCTTTTGCGCGAGGAACTGACGGCGCGTTCAATCCGCTGCATCGCACGCGATGGCGTCGAAATTGAAATCGATGTATACGAAGACTTGCAAGAAGGCGATATTTTGGCGGAGACGGACTTTAACGTGTACGCCGTAAAAATCTACGTGCCCAAGAAAAAGCCCGCCGAAGCACCTGCGCCGAAGTTCAAGAGCTATTTGTAGAAATCTAAAGAGAATTTCTGTATTTTCTCCAATCTCCGTATTCCGAGATGTCTTTCGCCTTGCCCGCTCGGTACAGTTCGAGGACGGAACTGTCGGCTACGAATCCCGAAATAAATCTTCCGTCAATGGTTTTTACTTTCCCTATCGAGAGCGGTGCAGGAACTCGCTTGACGAACTTGCCAAAATCTTCTGCAGAAAGTCCGTAGATTTCAATGTAGAAGCTTTTGCCTTCGCCATTGGATGCTGCAATAAGGGTTGGCTTTGGAATCGGGCCGTTCAAGGCGAGCATCTTGTACTCGGGTGCAGTTTCGGTGGCTTCGATGAAAACGGCGCGGGAAAGTTCTTCGTGAAGAGGACATCCTTTGAGGTGCGCTCCGCAAACGGCCAACGGAATTTTTGAGGCGAGATAACCTTCTACTTTCTTAGCGGCGTCGAGCAGTTTGTAGTCGTCGAATGCTTTGCCGACAAGGGTGACGCCAAATGGGAGACTTGGTGCGTTCCCGCTTTCGTTGTCGGCGTCTTCGGAGGGAATTGCCAATGCGGAATAATCCAGCAAATTCATGTAGTTGGTGTAGTACCCTAAATTCGAGTTCAGCTCGATAGGATTCTTTTCGACATCGGCGGTCTTGTAAATTGTCCCTGCGGTGGGCGTGAGCAAAAAGTCTACGGATGAAATAAGCTTGTCTGCAATTTTCTTGTAGGCTTGCAGCGAGTGGAACCCTTCGAAAACTTCAGAAGGGTGCGGGGTACGCTTGGGCGTGATAATTGATTTTGTGACCGGATGAATTTCGTCCGAGTGTTCTTCGATGAATTTCCCTACGGCGTTGTAGCGCTCGAATACCCACGGGCCTTCGTAAAGGAGCTTCGCTGCCTTGAGGAATGGTTCGAATGGAATAATGACCTTGGTGCCGCCTGCATTTTCGAATGCTTGTACAGTCTTTTCGAAAGCTTTGCGGTAACCTTCGTTTCCAAAAAATTCCAATTTGTCCGGAACACCGAAAGTCCATTTTTCAGGGAGGCGTGCGCGATTGGCTTCGGCGTGAACCCAAGGTGCTTCGCGGGAATATGGGTCTTCGCTATCTTCGCCTTGTGCAATGTTCAATACTGTTTGAGCGTCTTTTGTGTCGAGTGCAAAAATGCTTACGCAATCAAGGCTTCGGCAGGCCGGAATGACTCCGCTTGTGCTGAGCAAGCCTCGAGTCGGCTTTACGCCAACCAGTTTGTTGAAGGCGGCGGGAACGCGCCCAGAGCCTGCGGTATCTGTACCGAGAGAAAAACTGCATAATCCGTAAGCGAGCGCTGCGGCAGAACCGCTGCTGCTTCCGCCAGAGATGTATTCGGGTGCGAACTTGTTCGGGATGGAACCGTAAGGACTGCGTACGCCGACAAGCCCTGTAGCGAACTGGTCCATGTTCGTTTTACCAAGCGGTATGGCGCCTGCTGCGATGAGGCGGTTTACGACGAACGAAGATTTTTGCGGCTTGTAAGCGTAAGCGGGGCAGGCTGAGGTGCTTTCTAGACCTTCGAAATCAATGTTGTCCTTGATGGCGAAAGGGATGCCGAATAAAGGCTTGTCCGCAGGAATGGTTTTGCAGTTTTCGAGCGGTTCCAAGTATTTTTCGAGAGATTCTCGAGAAAGTCGGCTGATCCAAATCTGCGATGGCGCTTTGTCCATTTCTTTAAGGATGTTCTCGATGACCGTGCGCGGAGTTGTTGTTCCGTTACGGTAAGCGTTTAGCAGAGTTGAAATTCTAAGTTCCATAAAACCTCCTTTTAGGATTCCAGTAGGCGATCCATTGCAAGGCTGTAGAGTCCTGCGAAATATTCGTTTTCGGTATTGGGCTTGATGATGATTCGTGGCAACTGCAAACGATTCAAATGTTTCCGCAGATGTTGAAGGATGGCTTGTTCGCTTATTTCGTTGGCGAGTCCGCCGGTAATGACAATCTGCGCGGGGTCCAAAAATACGGTGGCGGCGACAACCAGTTGGTTGACAATGGGAGAAGCGTATTCAATGTCGCTGAATGCGGCGTTTTGACTGTTCTTGTTGAAATTGAACGGGTAGTACGAAAGTTCTCCAGCCAAATTTGAAGTCCCTCGCAAAATTTTACCATCGACGATAAAGCCTCCGGCAGGCGTGTTTCCCTTGGGGAAGAACAGCAGGGCGACATTCTTCTCGTCGCTGTTTGCTTTGGAGTAGCCTAGCGCAATCGTGTTCATGTCGTTTTCTACGATGGTCGGAATTTTGACGGCCTCTTCGATTCTTTCGGCGAGGTTGATTCCGCGAAGTTCCTTGATATCGCAGAATTCAATTATTCCGTTGTTGACGCAACCTTGCACTCCGATGACGAGGACGCCTATGCCTGATTCCTTTTTCAAGATTTTTCGGATGTTTGCAATGATGACTTCTGCTGACAGATTCTTTTCCCTAAAGGCTCCGTTTTGCTTGATGTTCCCGGCGGTATCTTGAACGCGGTAACGCAAGAATTTTCCTTCGTGGTCGGCGTGGGCGAATAGGCAAAGGGTTTTCCCTTTTTCGTGGTTGTACTGGTAGGCCATTGCGGGGCGGCCACCGCTAGAAATTCTTTGTTCGTCTTCGGCGATTTCGCCGGATACTATTAATTCGTTTAAAATGGTGCCGCATGTGACAACGCTCAATCCAGTTTCTTGAGCGAGCTCAGCCTTGGTTGCGGAGCCCAAAGTAAATAGTGCCTTTTTTATGGCTTGCTTGTTATGTTGCTTTAAATCGGCTGTCGTGTTAGTTTGTTTCATGGTTAAAAATATAATGACGGTTTGGTACTTTTGTAAAGACATTAAAAAAGTTTTTTTGAAAAATTTTTTGAATAGGTTAAAAATTTGTTTATTTGCATAAAAATGGGGTTTTACATTCTGTGAAATACCCCTATACTTTTTAAAAGTCTTTTACAAAGTGTGGTGCTACAGAACTGTTACAAAAACCATAAGTTCCTGAAAAATGGCGATTTTGATGAAAAAACGGCAGTTTGAAAGTTTTGGCACACCGTTTGCTATTGGTGTTGTGAAAAGAAATCCAAAAAGTGAGGAAAACATGAATTTGAAAAAGATTCTTCTGACATGCATTGCCGTTGCTGCCGCTTCTGTATATGCTCAAAAGCCTGTGCTGAAAATCGCCTACAGTGATTGGCCGGGTTGGACGGCTTGGGAAATTGCCGACAAGAAAGGTTTCTTTAAAAAGCATGATGCCAATGTTAAACTGGAATGGTTTGATTATGGCCCGTCTATGGACGCGTTTGCTGCTAAGCAGGTCGATGCCGTTGGTGTGGCTAATGGCGATGCGATGATGATGAACGCTACGGGCGCCCGTAACTCGATTATCTTGATTAACGATTACAGTAATGGTAACGACAAGATTATTGGTGCTCCGGGAATCAACTCTGTTAAGGATCTCAAGGGCAAAAAAGTCGGTGTCGAAATTGGGTGCCTTTCTCATGCGCTTTTGATTAATGCGTTGACGAAAAATGGACTCAAGGAATCTGATATTACTTTAGTCAACATGCCGACGCATCAAGCCGTGCAGACTCTTGAAAGTGGCGAAGTTTCCGCTGTTGTTGCCTGGGTTCCGCATTCTGTAAATGCTCTCGAAGTCGTTAAAGGATCTAAAGAGATTTATACCAGCGCAAATGAACCCGGAATCATCTACGATGTCCTCGCAGTCTCTCAGGAATCGCTGATGAAAAACAAGGCTGAATGGCAGAAGGTTGTTGCCGCTTGGTACGATGTCATTGACTTCTTGAACGACCCGAAAAATAAGGATGAAGCGGTCAAGATCCTTGCGGCCCGAGTAGGTATTTCTGAAAAGAAATATGCCACATTTATGGGCGGAACTCGATTCTTAACGGCAGAAGAAGCGTCCGCACGATTCAAGAAGGGTAGTGGCTACAGCTCCATTTATGGCTCCAGCAAAAATGTCGACGCCTTCTTTGTCAAGAACAAGGTCTACGACAAAAGCGTGAATGTCGACCGCTATATCATCCCTTCGTTTACGGAAACCTTCCTCAAGACGAAATAACGAACCTTTAAAAGTGGAATAATCATGGTAAACCCGATTGGAATTCAAAAGCATGTTGGGAAAAAGTGGACGACTGTGCTGACTGTGCTCTCGTTCATCATTCCCCTTGCCATCTGGAGCGTGGTGAGTTACGTCCCCTTTGTATACCACCCGCTCGTCAAGGTCGTCGATGCCGGCGGAAGCATGTTTTGCCAACCGGGTGACGAAATTGAACGCAGTAACTTTGAAGAAGAGAACCGGAATCTCCTTGAGGCTAATGAAAGGCCCATGACGGGAATCCGCGTGAACCCCGCTTACCTTCCGGCACCGCACAAGGTCGCAAAAGCACTTATCACGGCTTTTATGACCGAGCCGAAGCGCGATGGTGATGTCTGGTTTTACGAAAGTATTCTGCATTCAATCAAGATTGTGTTCCTTGCGTTTTTGCTTTCGAGCTTGATTGGCGTACCTCTAGGTGTTGCGTGTGGCGCTGTCCCGTTCTTTGAAAAGCTGACAGGTCCGTTTATCGAATTTTTCCGGTATTTCCCGGCGCCTGTGTTTGGAGCTTTGGCGGTTGCCATCCTCGGCATCAATGATGCTCCTAAGATTGCGATTATCATCATCGGTACATTCTTTCAGCAAGTTCCGATGCTGTGCGCCACGACACGTCGCGTAGATTCGACTCTCATCGAAGCGGCCCGTACTTTGGGAACATCGCCGATGCGTATTATGTTCAAGGTTGTATTGCCCGATATCGCTCCGAAGATGTACAAGGATATGCGCATTCTTTTGGGTTGGGCTTGGACTTACCTCATTGTCGCAGAAGTGGTGGGAACAAGTTCTGGCATTACCTGGTTTATCAATCAGCAGGCGAAGTACCGTAACTTTGACAATGTCTATGCCGCCATCATTATCTTGGGCGTCATTGGTCTTGGTTGCGATATGATCCTCAACTTCCTCGGCCGAGATTTCTTTGCCTGGGAAGGTGGCCGTGTGGGTGTCAGCTCCAAGATCAAGAGAGAAATTCTTGCTCCAAAGGATAATGTTTTCACGTTCTGCCTCACACCTGAAGAAAAGGCGCTCAAGGAGAAGTATCATGGAAGGCCGTAAGGATTGTTTCGAAGATTACATTTTGGAAGCCTGCCATATTGTCAAGGATTTCGAAAAGACTTCTGGAAAAGGGATGCATCGTGTTTTGGATGATATTTCTTTTGGCGTGCGTCGTCGCGAGTTCCTTTCGATCATTGGCCCTTCTGGTTGTGGAAAGTCAACGCTTATCCGCATTGCGGCAGGGCTCGAAACAGCAACTCGTGGAGAGTTCAGGCTTGATGGAAAGATTGTTCGTGGTACTGGTGCCGAAAGAGGAATGGTCTTTCAGAAGTATTCGCTTTTCCCGTGGCTTTCCGTAAAGAAGAATGTCATGTTCGGGCTGGAATCTACAGGGCACGATAGCGATGATGCCGAAGAGATTGCTGCACAGTGGCTTGAAATTGTTGGACTTGAAAAGTATGGCGAATATTTCCCGAAGCAACTTTCTGGCGGTATGCAGCAGCGAGTTGCCATTGCAAGAGCTTTGGCCCCGCAGCCGCGCGTTCTCTTGATGGACGAACCGTTCGGAGCGCTTGATGCACAGACGAGAGCGCAGATGCAAAAGTATCTGCTTGAAGTTTGGAAGAATATCGATATCACCATCATTTTCGTGACGCACGATCTTGATGAAGCCGTATTCCTTTCGGACCGCATTTTGACTTTGCAAGCTAATCCCGGAAAGGTCAAGGAATTGGTCGAAGTCAACATTCCTCGCCCGAGAAACAAGGAAACCCTTACTTTGCCTGAGTTCGTCGAAACACGCAAATACATCGAAGAACTCATTCGCCCGCCCAAGGTAAACGAAATCGCTGAAGAAGAATTCAACATCGTGAACATGGTCGGGAAACAACTTTAAAAAACAGGAGCTAATATGTCTGAATCTAAAGTCCTTTGCAAACAAGTGATTGCCGGTGGCTGGAACTACTCTCGAATCGTCAAGTGCGGCCAGAAAATCCGACTCACTGACATTGAAGGTGGTGCAAATGCCTCTTTGATGTGCTATAACGCTCACAATTTTACGGAACGCTTTAACTTGGGCGATACCCTGAAAATCCAGCACATTTGCAGAATTGCAAAGAACTGCTGCCTTTATGGCGACATGGGCCGTATCTTGCTGAGCGTTGTCGAAGATACTGTGGGCTGGCACGATCCGCTTTGCGGCTGTACGCATGCCTCGCTGATCAAGGAACGCTTTGGCGAAAAGGATTATCAGAGCGCCCACAACGATTTTTACCGCAATGGTTACGACTCTTTGCTTGTTGAAATTGGCAAGCACGGCATGACCAAGAGAGACTTTACGGAACTCGTCAACTTTTTCAGCAAGGTCGTGGTGACTTCTGACGGAAAAATGACTTTTGTAGAGAATAACTCTAAGCCGGGTGACTATGTGGAACTGCGTGCCGAGATGGATACTTTGATCGTTATCGATACGGGTATGCATCCGCTGAATCCGAGCAAGGAATACTTGCGTAAGCCTGTGAAGGTTGAACTTATCACTTGCGATATCGCCGGTGCCGAAGATCCTTGCTTTACCTGGTGCCCGGAAAACGGTCGCGGCTTTATCAACACGGCAAACTACAACTTGTAAGAGGTCTATCATGTTTACGAAGTATTTGGAAAGTACGCTCAAGGAAGAAGACGCTTGTTATGTTGAAGATGTGGCTGCCGGAAAGGGGTGGTTGCATTTGATTAAGAAAGGTCAGATTTTCCGCATTTTGGACCTTAAAGGGAACCAGGCTGTTGATACGCTGTTCATCAATGCGAACGACCCGTCGGAACGCTACAGTGTTCAGCAGACGGTGCAAAGACAAGCGAACTGCTTGGTCGGTGTTGGCACGAAGCTTTATTCCAACGATGATAACGCTATGCTTACGGTTGTTGCGGATACTTGTGGCGACCACGATACGCTTGGGAGTGCCTGCTCTTGCGAAAGTAATACTTGCCGTTATTCGCTCGACAAGCGTTATATGCATGCCTGCCGTGAATCGTTTTTGAAGGTGTTGCTCGAAACACCGAATCTGGATAAGCGCGATCAGGTGAACAACTTGAACTTTTTCATGTATGTTCCGTTTGACGAAAAGGGAAACCTCAACTTTGCTGATGGTATTTCTTCGCCGGGAAAGTATGTGGAAATGCGTGCCGAAATGGATGTGCTCGCGGTTGTGAGCAACTGCCCGCAGCTGAACAACCCCTGCAACGCTTACGATCCGACGCCGGTAAGGATGATTATTTGGGATTCAAAGGAGTCCGTATGAATTCGAAGCTTCTTGAAAGCCCGCGTTGCGTAGAAGATGCGGTATCGGATGTGACCGTCCTTGCCGGGGACGGTTACATGCTGCCCCTCAAAAAGGGACAGATCCTCCGCTTGGTTGACGTAGAAGGCAATCAGTCTGGCGATGTGCAGATTTATAACGCGAATGACCCGACAGAACGCTACAATGCGAACAACACCATTACGGCTCAGGCGAATACGATGATTGAGCTTGGTACGGTTATCCGTAGCAACTGCGGAAACGCTATGCTTACAGTGATTGCGGATACTTGCGGAGAACACGATACGCTTGGAAGCGGATGCTCTGCGGAAGGTAATGTTGTGCGTTATACGAATAAGACTCGTTATATGCACAGCTGTCGTGATACTTTTGTGCGTACGCTTGAAAACTATGGCTTGAGCAAGCGCGATCAGACTTGCAACTTGAACTTTTTCACGAAGGTCATCTTGGATGACAAGGGACGCCTTGAATTTGCCGATGGTATTTCGGGCCCCGGAAAATACATTGAACTTCGCGCCGATATGGATGTTCTGTTCTTGCTTTCGGATTGCTCGCAGTTGAACAATCCTTGTAACGATTACAATCCGACTCCAATTCGACTTTTGGTTTTTGACAAATAATTTGGGATACCGCTATGGACAACTACGTTTATCGAAACTTCACTAGGGAATCGCTTGGTAAAGCCTACGACAACACCAGTGCTGTTAAGAATAGTTCTGAAATTTTGGAAGGCTTCAATGCTCGTAGCGCAGAAATTTCAAAGCAGTTCCAGGATACCATGAATTTGCATTATGGCATGGATTCTAGGGAACGTATCGATTACTTTAGTTGTGGTAAGAAAGATGCTCCGCTTTTTATCTTTATTCATGGCGGGTATTGGCAAATGCGCTGCAAGGATACTTTCCGCTTTTTAGCGAAGGGGCCTATTGCTCAAGGATTCGATGTGGCTAGTGTCGGATACCCGCTTGCTCCGAGCGCAAGTATTGGTGAGATTGTTGCCAGTATCCGTAATGCCCTCTATTTTTTGCGCTGTCATAGTGATGTCCTTGGCTTTGACAATTCTCGTATTTATGTGTCGGGCTGGTCGGCTGGGGCTCATCTTGCCGTAAGCGTACTTGATGAACCCGGCGTATGCGGGGCGCTTGCCATCAGCGGTATTTATGACTTGAAACCTATTTCGCAATGCTTTTTGAACGATAAACTTCAGCTTACCGAGAATGAGATTCTCTTGTACAGTCCGCTCCGTAGGCCGTTTGTCAAAAAGCCGATTGCCGTAGTTGTTGGTGCAAATGAACTTCCGGAACTTCGTAGGCAAAGTGCCGAATTTGCGATGCACCGCGCCGAAGAAGATATTCCTGGTTCGTTCAATTTGCTTTCGAACCATAACCATTTTACGATCCTCGAGGAACTTGAAAATCCCGAAGGATCCCTGACGCAACTTCTTGTACAATTGATTAAATACTAAAGGAGATAGCCATGTTCAACAAAGTGCTTGTAGCAAACCGTGGCGAAATCGCTTGTCGCATTATTCGTACCCTGAAAGAGATGGGAGTAAAATCTGTTGCCGTTTATTCTGATCCGGATGAAACCGCAGCTCATGTATTGATGGCTGATGAAGCTGTTCGTATTGGCCCTGCTCCTGCCAAGGACAGTTACCTCAATGTCCCGGCCATTTTGGAAGCCATTAAGTCGACTGGTGCCGAAGCGGTCCACCCTGGTTACGGTTTCTTGAGCGAAAACGCAGATTTTGCAAAGACTCTAGAAGATAATGGAATTGCTTTTATCGGGCCGACTCCGAAGCACCTCATTGAATTTGGCCTGAAACACCGTAGCAAGGAACTTGCACAGGAATTTGATGTTCCGCTTGTTCCCGGTTCAGGTCTTTTGGAAAGCTTGGATGATGCTATTGCGCATTCCAAGGAAATCGGCTATCCGGTAATGCTCAAGAGTACCGCAGGCGGTGGTGGTATTGGCATGAGCATTTGCCACAGCGAAAAGGAACTCGTTGAAAGCTTTGACCGCATCAAGAGACTGAGTGAAAACAACTTCAAGAATGCGGGCCTCTTTGTCGAAAAGTATGTAGAACGTGGTCGTCATGTCGAAGTACAGGTCTTTGGCGATGGCGAAGGGAATGCTGTTGTGCTTGGTGAACGTGATTGCTCTGTGCAACGCCGTAACCAGAAGGTCATTGAAGAAACGCCTGCGCCTTGCTTGCCCGAAAAGACTCGCGAAGCGCTGCATGAGGCTGCTTTGCGACTTGCGCAGGGTGTTGCTTACCGTTCTGCCGGTACGGTCGAATTTATATACGACGCACCGAGCGACCGATTCTATTTCCTCGAAGTCAATACGCGTTTGCAAGTTGAACACGGTGTCACCGAAACGGTTTATGATGTTGATTTGGTGCGCTGGATGATTGAACTTGCGGCTGGAAATCGTCCCTTTGAAATTGGCGCAAAGTTTGTGCCGCATGGGCATGCCATGGAATTCCGCGTTTACGCCGAAGATCCGGGAAAGAATTTCCGCCCGAGCAGTGGTCTTTTGACGGAAGTAAACTTCCCGGAAGGCATCCGCGTTGATACATGGGTTTCTCGTGGCACGGAGGTCAGCGCATTTTACGATCCGCTTTTGGCAAAGGTCATTGTCGCGGGCAGTGACCGTGAAGATAATATCGAAAAGGCAAAGAAGGCTCTCGCCGAAGTCAAACTTTATGGCTTTGAAACGAACATCAAGCTTTTGCGCGATGTGCTTGAAATGCCGGATTTTGTATCGGGAAAGGTTTCGACTTGGATCTTGAACGATTACAAATATCGTGACAGGATTTTTGAAGTTCTCGCTCCGGGCTTGCAGACGACAATTCAGGATTATCCGGGTCGCTTAAAGTATTGGGATGTGGGCATTCCTCCTAGCGGTCCTATGGATAATTACAGCTTTAGGCTTGCGAACAAGATTGTCGGTAATGCCGAAAATGCGGCGGGAATCGAAATGACTCATTCGGGATGTACGCTTGCGTTCCATACGGATGCCGTGATTGCATTTACGGGTGGTGATTTCCCGGCGACTGTAAACAATATGCCGTGCCTGAAGAATACGCCTGTCGAAGTTCACGATGGGGATGTTCTCAAGTTCGGAGTTTCTAAGGCTGGACAACGCTGCTATTTGGCGATTCGCGGTGGTATTGATGTTCCTGATTATTTAGGTAGTAAGTCGACATTTACACTGGGCGGCTTTGGTGGCCACGGTGGACGTGCTTTGACTGCAGGAGATATCCTCCACATTGGAAACGATGCTTCTGGTGAAACGGTTATTCCGGCGGCAACGGCGCTTCCGTCGATTGGGACCGAATGGGAAATTGGTGTGATGTATGGCCCGCATGGCGCTCCGGATTACTTGACTGCCGAAGACATTCAAGAATTCTTTGCAGCAACGTGGGAAGTGCATTACAACTCTTCTAGAACGGGTATTCGCTTGATCGGTCCGCAGCCCAAGTGGGCAAGACCCGATGGTGGCGAAGCGGGACTCCATCCCTCGAATTTGCACGATAATGCGTATGCCGTAGGAACTGTGGACTTTACGGGTGATATGCCGATTATCTTGGGCGTTGATGGCCCGAGCCTTGGTGGTTTTGCTTGCCCGGTGACGATTGTTTCTGCAGAACTATGGAAAATGGGACAGTTGCGCAGTGGCGACAAGGTTCGCTTTATTCCGCTTTCTGTAGAAGATGCTGAAAAGATTCGAATTGCACGCGAAGAAATGCTTGCTGCTCCAGATAAGGTATCGAAACCGGTTCCGGCGCTTGTCTCCGCTCCAGTAACGTCTCCAATTATTTCGGAATACAACACTGATTCTGAAATGGAACATATTGTTGTTCGTGCCGACGGCGATGATAACGTGCTTGTCGAATTTGGCCCGGCGATTATCGATTTGCGTCTCCGCTTTACGGCTCACGCATGGATGCTCGCTGTTAAGGAACGTTTTGCGGATGTCCTCATTGATGTTACTCCGGGTATTCGCTCTATACAAATTCACTACGATATCAAAAAGATTCGTCAGAAGGATGTTTTGGAACGCCTCTGGGATTTGGCAGAACACCTGAGAAAGAACAAGCTGACGAAGGTCCCGACAAGAACCATTTATCTCCCGCTTTCGTGGGATGACCCGCAGACTCGTGTTGCCATCGAAAAGTATGTGACGACGGTTAGACCGGGCGCTCCTTGGTGCTGCCCCAACAATATTGAATTCATTCGCCGAGTCAATGGCCTTGATTCCATTGATGATGTCAAGCGGATTGTGTTTGATGCGGACTATCTCGTGATGGGTCTTGGGGATGTTTACCTTGGTGCTCCTGTGGCAACTCCGCTCGATCCGAGGCATCGTCTGGTTACGACCAAGTACAACCCGGCTCGTACATGGACGCCTGAAAATGCGGTGGGCATTGGTGGCGCTTACATGTGCGTTTATGGAATGGAAGGTCCGGGCGGTTATCAATTTGTCGGCCGTACGGTGCAAATGTGGAACCGCTTTAAAAAGACGAGTGATTTCCCGTTGCCGTATCTGTTGCGGTTCTTCGACCAGATTCGCTATTATGAAGTGAATGCGGATACGCTTTTGCAAATGCGAAAGGACTTTATCGCAGGCAAATTCCATGTCACTGTAGAGAACAGTTCCTTCGATATCGAGGAATACGAAAAGTTCTTGAAGGACAATGCGACATCTATTTCTGCATTCGAAGAAAAGCGAACCAAGGCTTTCGAAGAAGAAAAGGAACGCTGGATTGCAAATGGCCAGTTCACATTTGAAAGTCACAGCGCAGAGTCTGCTCCTGAAGCCGAAATTACGCTAGCCGAAGGAGAAGATGGCGTTTACAGCCCTGTTGCTGGCTCTCTTTGGAAGCTGATTGTCGCAAAGCCGGGAACATCGGTAAAGGAAGGTGATACTCTCGCCATCATTGAAAGTATGAAGACCGAAATTCCTGTGATTGCAACATGCGGAGGCATTGTGTCGCAGATTTTTGTGAAGGAATCCTCTGAAGTTAGAGCTGGGCAGTGCCTAGCATCCGTGAAATCATAAAAACAAACTCCTAATTCACGATCAAGCCTTTGCATTATTCCCTAATGCAGAGGCTTTCTTTTACGCTGATTTTTTCTTTGCCGAGTAGGCGGTGGAGTTTGCATCGGAAAAGCGGAATGGCGGCGATGGTGCCCGACGCGACAATCGGGATGGCGATGTAGGCGATTCCCGGTTGGTTGATTTGCGGTCTGAAAAAGAGTCGCAATATCAGGACAATCCACCAGTGAACTGCAAGAATTACGAGCGCATTGCGGGAAATATTGCGGAGGATTCCCTTGAAAATGCGGATGGGGGCAATGTTTGGAATCTTGCTCGCAAGCAGGAACGTGGCGATAAGGCCGATAATGCCTGTGATGGAACTTGCGACAAATTTCGGGAGGCTCTTGCCCAAATCGTTATTCATGATGCTGAAATTCGGGCTCGGCGATTCCAAAAATCCGTAGGCGACAAAACTTGCAATTCCGATGGCGACAACGATAGCTGTGTTTTTTGCGGCGTGAGCGGCGCTCGCAGAAATGGCGTTGTGGATTTTTTTGATGGGTTCCTTGCAAAGATATCCGCAGCCGAAGAAGAATAAAATCGTGAGGTCGCGTTCAATGCCTAGCGGCAAGTGAATGTGATTCTCGTTCAGGAGCCAACCGCCAAGGAGCCCTTCTATTGCCATAACGGCGAAAAACAGTTTGGGGTTGACTTGCTTTTTGGACATCTCATGAAGCAGGTAAAATAGCAAGCTGACGGAATAAAGAGTGAACACAAACCACAGCGGGCCCGCTCCGACCGAGGACTTCCCGGCGATGAAAATTTTAGCAATGTTCCAATAGATGTATTGCCATGTGTTGTTGATGTCGGGAATGGTATTCACGACCATCATTGTGGGGGCTTTTGGGTAGAGCGCGAAGTTGTAAACGACCGGGTCAATGGCTAAAAATAGGAACGAAAGGTAAAGGTAGGGTACTAACAGAACGCGCGTTTTATGGGTAAAGTAACTTTTGAAATTGGTAAAGCGTTTTGTGCTAAAAAGAAATCCCGAAATAAAGAAAAATGCCGACATGCGCAGTGCGCTTAAATGCCACATTCCAAGGTGCGCGTTCGGGAAATTCTGCTCAATGTGGAACAGGCAAACGAGCAAAAGAACGAATCCCTTGAATTCGTCAATCCACCCGATTCTTACCTGCCCGTTGTTCATTTGTTACTTCACTGTCATTCCCGTCCCGGAACAAGTCCGGGATGACTATCGGGAATCACCTTCTGGCTTAAATTAGTACCATCCCTTTTCGTTGCCAATGGTTGTGCTTGGTCCGTGGCCGGGAAATACGATGGTTTCTGCCGGGAGCGTAAGGAGCTTCGACTTGATGCCGCTCACGAGGGCGAATTCGTCACCGCCGTAGAGGTCGCTGCGACCGCGGCTTCCCGCGAAAATGATGTCGCCCGGGAAAAGGAGTGGTGGGACGTTATCTTGTCCGTTGACTTTGCCCGGATTTTCGCAGAAGAAGGCGAGACCGCCCGGGGAATGCCCAGCGACGTGAATCACTTGCAGACGGATTTCTGCAATTTCGACGATGTCGCCATCGCTCAGATAATTGCCCAACGCGGGGGCTAAATCGTTGCACGGGAGGCCGAACATTTGGCTCTGTTCTTTTTGCGCATCGAGAAGGAAAGTGTCGTCTTTGTGCGCTTCGGCCTTGATGCCAAAAGTGCGCTCTGCAAATGCGTTCCCGAGAACATGATCCAAGTGCAAATGCGTATTCAAAACGCGTACGACTTTGAGATTTTCACTCTTGAGGTAATCGGTGAGTGCCGCTTGTTCGCGGGCATTGCTCACGCTTGGGTCAATTAAAATGGCTTCGCCCTTGCTGTTGCTCAGGATGTAGCAGTTCACTCCGAACGGATTGAATACAAATTGCTTTATTTCCATAATAAACCCTTAACGTTTCTTTTGGCGATTGCGTAAACGACGTTGTATGCGACGTTCCCGTTTGAGAGTTTCCATCGAAACCGTGTGGAGAATGTCAATGACGCGTTCGCGGGCGTAAGACTTGTTCAGTTTTTTGTGCGTTACGTAGTCCAGCAAACACACGCATAAAAGTAACAATCCGACAAAAATCGAGAGTGAAATCGGCCAAAGATGGACGGTGAATTTAGCTGCAACGAGACCAAATGCGGGCGGCATCAAGATTGAACCGATGTAGGAACCGGCGAGCTGGATGCTAATCGCTTGACTCGAAAGCGATTCGCCGAAACGCGCAGGGGTTGCATGGATTAGTGACGGGTACACGGGTGCGCAACCGAGGCCGAGCAGGCAAATGCAGGCGGGCTGCAAGTTCAGCGGGAGCGGGATTGAAAGGATGAGGCAACCCACAGAGACGATGGCGATTCCAGCGTAAATCAGGCGATGGTCGGTAAACTTGATTGCAAAAAATCCGCTTGCAATGCGGCCAATCATCACGGATGCAAACATGAGCGAAACGATGAATGCTCCGATTTCGGGTTTGAATCCGCAAGCGATGAGGTAGGTGCCGCACCAAAGACTAGTCGAAATTTCGAGTGCCGAATAAAAGAAGAACGTGAGGAACGAAAGCTTCATTCCCGGGACGCGGAGCGCCTCGCGAATGCTGATGTGCGGCGCATTATTTGCGTTGTTGTCGGAGGGCGCGGCAGTTCTCGGCGCGTTTCCTGGGCTCGCGACTTTCACATTTTCAGAACTCGCCGGGATGGTGACGTTTTCTGAGAGCCCTCCACGCGCTTCTGTTTTTTTCCACAGCGGGAGCGAAATAAGAATCAACACGAAAATTGCGGTGAGGCTTGCGGCGACATATTCGTATGCTCCACGCCAACCGCTGCCGATCATAATCGAGAACGAAAGAAGCGATGGCCCAAGCGTTGCTCCGATGCCCCAGCTTGCATGCAACCAGTTCGTGTGCTTGGATTCCAGATAAATGGCGGCGAAGTTGTTCATCGCTACATCGACGGCGCCTGCGCCAATGCCCATCGGGATCGCCCAAAGGCAAAGGACGTTGAACGAATCCGCATTTCCGTAACCGACAGAGGCGATTGCGGTCAGCGCAATGCTGTAGGCGACAAGCTTTCCTGTGCCTAAAATGCGAAGAAATTTTGGTGTGCAGAGGCTAGAGACGATTGTCCCGAGCGATGCGATAATGGAAAGGATGCCCGCCGCAGAAATCGGCGTTTTAAGGTCTAAATGCATTAAGGGCCAAGCCGCCCCAAGAATGGTGTCGGGGAGACCTAGCCCAATAAATGCAACGTATATGACAACGAGGAGGAAAATGGCTTATTCCTTCACGCTCCAGGTCGTGCCTTCCTTAGAGTCCTTGATCACGATGTTCATCGCGGCAAGTTCATCGCGGATGCGGTCGCTTTCGGCCCAGTTCTTGTTGGCGCGTGCTTCCTTGCGGGCTGCGATCAAAGCTTCGATCTTAGCGGTATCGATGTTGTCGTTTGCGCCCTTCTTGGCGTATTCTTCACGCGGCTGGTCGAGCTTGAGACCAAAGATCTTGTCGAAGTCAGCCACGAGTGCAGCCTTTTCACCGTCATCGATGTCGCTCTTGAGCATCGTGTTCATGATGCCGAGTGCGCGCGGCATGTTGAGGTCGTCACCGATAGCGTCCTTGAATTCCTGCTGGAATGCCTTGGCAGCTTCGCTGGTAATAGCGGTTGCCTTGCCAATCAGCGGGTCCGTCTTCTTGTGCAAGCTCTTGAAGGCTTCCTTGGCGCCGGTGAGGGCTTCCCAAGTGAAGTTCAGGTAGTTGCGGTAGTGGCTGCCGAGTGCAAAGTAGCGGTAGTCGAGCGGGTTGAATCCGCGTTCCATGAGGAGCGTGACGGTCAAGAATTCGCCCGAGGACTTACTCATCTTGCCGAACTTCTGTTCGGTCGTGCCGTCTTCAAGCTTTTCTTCGCTTGCAGTGCGGAGGAATTCACCGTGCATCCAGAAGCGGCTGAACTGAACGCCGTTGGCGCATTCGCTCTGGGCGATTTCGTTCGTGTGGTGCACGCGGATGTGGTCTGTACCACCGCAGTGGATGTCGAGCGTCGGGCCGTTGTACTTCATGGCCATGGCAGAGCATTCGATGTGCCAACCCGGGAAACCAACGCCCCACGGGCTGTCCCATTCCATGGCGCGCTTCTTGTCCTTCGGACTGAACTTCCAAAGGGCAAAGTCCGTGGCGTTGTGCTTTTCGCCCATGTCGATGCGGCTACCCTTGCGGAGGTTTTCCACGTCGAGGCGTGCAAAGTCGGCATAGCGCGGGAACTTGAGGCTGTCGAAGTAGATGCCGTCCGAAGTGCGGTAGGTGAAACCCTTTTCTTCGAGCGTCTTCACCAAGTCAATCTGTTCCTGGATGTGGTCTGTGGCGCGCGTCCAGCGGGTCGGTTCCTGGATGTTGAGGCGGTGCCAGTCGGCCATGAATGCGTCGGTGTAGAACTTTGCGATGTCCCAGACGGACTTGCCTTCGCGGGCTGCGCCCTTTTCCATTTTATCGTCGCCGGTGTCGCCATCGCTAGTGAGGTGGCCCACGTCGGTGATATTCACGATGTGGTTGACCTTGTAGCCGTAGTAGTTGAGCGTGCGGACGAGGAAATCTTCAAAAATGTAAGTGCGGAGGTTGCCGATGTGGGCAAAGTGGTACACCGTTGGACCACAACAGTACATACGCACGGCGGGAACGCCTTCGGGAAGAGTGAACAGTTCTTTCTTGCGTGATGCGGTGTTGTAGAATTGAAGTGCCATAAAGCCTCCGGTTAATGCGGCGCAACATGCGCCAAACATGCTAATGCGCGAGGCAATTTAGAAATTTTTACAAGGGACGGCAATTGTGCGGAGACAATAACTGGCTATAGGATTTGGCTAATTCCGTCAATGTCGCGGCCATTGTAATCGTTAAACCCTGTTGTATTGACTTCAACGGAAATTGGGCGGCGGAATGGTCCGTTTTGGAGCATGGAATTTATATTAAGAAAAAATGGAGTGTTCAATGATGTTAAAAAAGTTGCCTGTGATTGCTGCATCTGCAGCTTTGAGCTTTTGGGCATGTGGTGAAGACGGTTCTATTATGAATCCTAATGGCGGGGCGTATGCTCCCGCAGGAACCTCTTCTAGCAGTGATGCTTTTGGAATTGAATCTAGCTCTGGCATTTTAGATATTGATGTTGAAATTTGGAGCTCTAGCAACGGCGCTTTGCCTGGCAACGTAGTTTCTAGTTCAAGCAATGCATTGCCGGGCAATATCGTTTCGAGTTCTAGCGTTGTGCCGAACGTCGGCGCCTCTAGCTCTAGCAATGTTATTCCTGTCGTGTCGTCTAGTTCTAACAATGCAGTCCCTGGCAGCTCGGAATCTGGCGACAATGAGAACGATAACGAAGATGCTAGAACTTTGGATGGTACACAGATTCTCCTGAAACTTGCTGGAACTTCGGCGACTGTCGAAAACAACAATGGCTGCGTTGAAATTGCAGACAAAAGCGCAACGATTACTTGCCCGGGCGCTTACTACGTCACCGGCGAATCGTCCGATTTCCAGGTGGTCGTGAATACTCCGGGTGCCGAAAACGAAGGCAACACGGGCGTCTATCTTCACAATGCGACGATTAAGAGCTCCAATGCTCCGATTCTCGTGAAAAATGCTGACAAGACGGTTCTCCATTTGGTCAAGGGTACGAGCAACGTGGTTGAAGACGGTAATGGTAATCACTTGTTCGTAAAGGTCAATGGTGCTCAGGATACGGCAAAGGCTGCTATTTATTCGAGAGACGATTTGAATATCAAGGGTGCCGGTACTTTGACCGTCAAGGGAAAGTTCAAAAACGGCATCCAGTGCAGTAACGATCTTAAAATCAAGAACGGCAACATTACTGTTGAAGCCGAAGAAAACGCCATCAAGGGCAAGGGTAGCCTCCAGATTTCTGGCGGTACGCTGAATCTCACGGCCAAGAAGGGTGACGCCCTTGAAAGTGACGAATGCGAAGAAGGTGACGATGGCAAGTGCAAGTCCTTTATCGACGGCAAGGGCATTGTCGATATCCGCGGTGGCAACATCACCATTAAAGCGGGTGATGATGGCATCCAGGCTGCTCATTATGTCATGGTGAGCGATTCTACGGAGCCGTCAACGGTCAAGGTGACTTCTACAGGCAAGGGCTTGGTGGCTGAAAAGTTCATCTATGTGAACGGCGGTAACATCAATGTGACTGCCGATGACGATGCTCTGCATACAAAATACAAAGTCTTCATGAATGCTGGTGATGTGACCATTTCTACGAAAGACGATGGTATCCATGCGGACTCCGCCTTGCATTTGAGCGGTTCTACGATTAATGTGGTCACTGCTTATGAAGGTCTTGAAGCGTATAAGATTTTCGCAGAAGGTGGCGTCACGGCTACATTTGCCACAAATGATGGCTGGAACGCTGCGGGTGGCGCTAAGGAAAATGCCGGTGGTTATTCCATGTTCAGCGAATCTAGTGGTCATGCTGTGATTAGTGGCGGTCACCACTACATCGCATCGAAGGGCAACATGATTGACGTGCTTGACGCCAATGGTTCTGCAAAGATGACGGGTGGTGTGTTGATTCTTGAAATTACCGGTCAAAGCTATGAAAATGGCGGTATGGGCGGTGGCTTCCCTGGTGGTGGCGGCTGGGGAGGCGGCTTTGGCGGTTTCCCGGGTATGGGTGGCCAACAGGGTGGTGGCAATGGATGCCCCTCCAATATGGCGGGCGGTCTCATCGATACGGACACGGGCTTTGAAATTACGGGTGGTGTGCTCCTCGCATTCGGTGACTACTCGACCGACACACCGAATTGCGCTTCTGTCAGCTTCACGAGTGATAATTACTACGGTACAGAAAATGCAGCTTTCAAGCCGGAATACCATGGCAACACGATTTTCTACGGTGGCGATGTGAAGTCCGTAAGTCAGGTGAATACCGCTGGAATGAAGGAATTCAAGTTCCCCAATGGCAAGATTTACATGTACAAGTAAGTCAAGTTTTTGAATAAATAGGTACAAAAATGGCTGCGAGAAATCGCAGCCTTTTTGCTATGAAATTTTGCGATTCTATAGCAGCCTTTTTAATCCCTCGATATTGCGGAGCACGATTGCTCCGCGTTTGATTTCAACAAGCCCTTTGGTGGCGAATTCCTTGAGCATGCGGGCGACCACTTCTCGGGCGGAATTCACGTCTCGCGCGATTTCTTCTTGTGTCTTTTTGACTTCGGGCTTGTCGCTACTTTCGTATGAATTAATCAAGTAATTGGCAAGGCGTTGGTCGAAACGCTTGAATAGCATCTGCTGAATGGCCCAAATCGTCTGTGAATAGCGTTCCGTTTCACGTTCAAAAACGAATGAACGCACGTGAATGTTCAAGTCCATGAGCTTAGCGCAAACAGAGGAGGGAATGACGAGTACGGTTGTATCTTCTTCGGCGGTGACGATTGTTTCGAATGTCAACTGGTGGATCACGCATGAGGCTGTCGAAATACAAAATTCGTTCGCGTGCGCACGGTACAGTGTGACTTCGCGACCTTCATCCGAGATAAGGCTCACGCGGATGCCTCCGCTCAAAATGAGGATAATCCCGAGACAGGCGGAACTGTTGCTGCTGACAATCTGGTCTTTATTAAAGTGCTTGATCATCGCGCGTTGCGAAACTAACGCTTTTTCTTCAAGCGAAAGATTTCCCCAAAACGGAATTTTCTTGACAATTTGACTAATCGGTTCGACCATAGCGAGCTCCCTCTAGAGGGAATATATAAAAATCTCCCCTTTCGGGGAGCGTAGAAATTATATCATCTTCACGATTTGGTCTTTTGGGCGGACGCCAACTGCGGAATTTGTGACTTTGCCGTCTTTCATGACCACGAGCAGCGGGATGCTGGACACGCGGAACATGGCGGCGAGATCACCTTCTTCATCGACGTTGACCTTGCAGACTTTGACTTTGTCCTTGTACTCCTCGGCGATTTCCGAGATGGTGGGCGAGAGCATACGGCACGGGCCGCACCATGGTGCCCAGAAATCAATCAGAACGGGTTTGTCGGATTTAAGGACTTCTTGTTCAAAGTTTGCGCTAGTGATTTTTAATTCAGCCATTGTTTTACCTTTCCTTTTTTTGTTTTATTTTAAACTCTTTTCTTTTACACCTATATTTTAGATAATCACAAGGCTTTAGACTGTGACTAGGTCACATTAACGAAAAATCTTTTTTTGGGGGGGGATGAAAAAGGCCGCGATATTGTGTCGCGACCTTTATCAGAGTTGTCATCCCCGTCGCCAGTCCTCGTTTGACGGGGATCTCCATTACTTAATGGCGATTTGTTTGGTAAGTCTTGTTACGCCTTGACGGATTTGAACAACGTATAATCCTTCGGAAATTGAAGAAAGTTCAATGTAGCCTTTAACACACTTTGTACTGAACACGGGGCGGCCCTGCATGTCGAATATGTCGACCTTTGTAGCTGCCTTCGAAGCCAAATCTGTTATGAATAGCGCGCGTCCGGCAAGGTGCATGGAAACGTTGCTTGGCTTAGTGAATGTTTTGATATCAATGGGATCGCCGCAATTCCCTGTTCCGCAATCTTTGGGCGGGTTGAGAACGGATTCTGGGTACGGAGTTTTAACTTCAGAAGCAGGGTGTGCCTTAAGGCTTGCCATGACGCTATCGTATGCGGGCTTAGGGTTGTATTGCTTGTCGTAAAGGAGCCCTTCGGTCTTGCCTTGCTGTTCATCAAGCCAGCTGTGAGCATCGGTCAATCCCCAAATCACGAATTCGCCCATATTCGGCTCTTCGAGGAATACGTCCATGAATTGGCGGTACAAGTGCCCTTGCTTGGCGTAGTCCGCTTCGGTGAGCTTGCCTGCTGAACCCTTCGGGAATCCAATGTCGAGCTCGGTAATGTTCAACGTCACGTTGAGTTCTGCAAGTGCTTTGGCGAGTGCGCGCACGTTTTGCGGAGTTGTTTCGTGTGCAATTTCGATGTGGGTTTGCGTGCCTACGCAGGTGATAGGAATGTTGTTTGCTTTCCAACGCTTGACCTGTTCCACGACAAAGCTTGCCTTGGAACCTTCGCGGAGGCCCCATTCGATGGAATAATCGTTGTAGCAGAGCTCTGCATCCGGGTCGGCTTCGTGCGCCCAGACAAATGCGGAATCCAAAAATTCGGCACCGATGCCTTCGTACCACACGGAGTTAGTCGAACGCCAGTCGGCATTGTAATCGTCATTGACGGCTTCGTTCACTACGTCCCATTCGGCGATTTGACCTTTCCAGTGGCTGACAACTTTGGTGATGTGGTTCTTGAGGATGGCTAGCAACTTTTCTTTTTGGCCCTTATAGTCATTTACCCAGTTTGCAACTTGGCTGTGCCAGGCGAGAGCGTGTCCGCGAACGCGGAGTCCGTTGGCCTGTGCGTATTTGACCATCTTGTCGCCCTTTTCGAAGTTGAATTCGTCTTCTTTGGGCTCGGTGGCGTCGAACTTCATTTCGTTTTCGGCGACGACCACGTTGAATTGCGTCTTGTGAATTTCTTCGAATTCCGGTTCAATCGCATCGTTGAACCATTCGCTGTTCAAAATGGTGCCGATAAAGCGGCCGCGTTCCTTGGCGAGTTGTCGTATGGTTTCGTCAGCGGCTTGGGCGTTCATGAAGCCTGCGCCTATAATTGCGGCACCGAGTGCAATGTGCGATAAAGAATGAATCTTTTTCATTTTATATCCCTCTATCAACCCATTTGCACCAACCCGAAAGATACATAAAACGTTCGAGAAAGTCAAATAAAAAAGGGACCAGGAAAATCCTAGTCCCTAGTAATTAAGAGGTGAAATCTATTTTATGGAAATCCGTTTGGTTAAATTCGTGGATCCGTTTTGCACTCGTACCACGTAAAGGCCTTCGGCAATGTTACTTAGATCGACTGTTCCGTTAATGCAATTTGTGCTGTACACGGGACGACCTTGCAAATCGAGCAAGTCGACCTTTGCGGCGTTTTTCGAAGCCAATCCCGTCACGAACAGCGTGCGTCCGGCGACATGCAAAGAAAGACTATTGGGTGCATTGAACTGCTTGATGGATTGTCCCGGATCCAGTGCGGTTGAATCTTTTGCCGTGGAGTCCTTGACTGTAGAATCTGCTTTTGCTGAATCCTTCGGCGGTTCGTAAGTCTGGAGTCTTACCAAGATGCTGTCAAATGCCGGCTTCGGTTTCAAATTGTCATCGTAGATAAGGCCTTTTTGTCGGTTGAGCCCGCCAAGCCAGCTCCATTTGTCAGATACGCCCCAAATCAAGTATGTGTCCGCATTCGGTTCTTCGAGAATGATGTCGAGGTATTGACGGAAAGTTTGTCCCTGACGTTCAAGATCGCTCTTGCTGACGTTGATTCCGCTCTTGAATCCGATATCGAGCTCGGTGATTTTCAGCTTGACGTTGAGTTTTGCAAGTTCCTTGGCGAGGGAGCGGAGACTATCCGGCGAACCGATAAAGTGCTTGTCGGTGGTGGTGTCTTCCACGTGTGTTTGGGAACCCACGCAATGGATAGGAATGCCGTTTTTGACCCAGCGCTTCACCTGTTCTAGCAAAAATCCTGCCTTGGCTTTCGGATTGACGCCCTGTTCGAGGTTGTAGTCGTTATAGCAGAGTTCTGCATCCGGGTCTACAGCGTGAGCCCATACGAATGCGGAATCGATGAATTCCGGACCGATACCCTGGTACCACACGGAACCGGTGCGCCACTGGGGCTCGTTGTTGCTGATTGCTTCGTTCACCACGTCCCATTCGGCGACCTGACCTTTCCAGTGGCTGACAACCTTTTCGATGTGGTTCTTGAGAACGGCGAGCAATTTCTTTTTATCGTTCTTGTAGTTGTTTACCCAGCCCGGAACTTGGCTGTGCCAGGCGAGGGCGTGGCCACGGACGCGCATGCCGTTTTGCTGTGCGTAACGGACCATCTTGTCGCCATTGTTGTAATTGAATCTCCCTTCTTGCGGTTCGGTGGCGTCGAACTTCATCTCGTTTTCGGCAACGACGATGTTGAATTGGGATTTGTGGATCTGTTCGTAATTGCCAGGAAGGCCTCCGCCGAACCATTGCGAGTTCAAAATCGCGCCGATGTAGATTCCGTTTTTATCGGCAAGGGATCTAAGGGTTTCATCTGCGGCGAAGGCGTTTGTTAATCCTGCACCGAATAGGGCCATGCTAAGCATAAGACCCGCGAATGCGTGAGTCTTTTTCATCTTTTGTACTCCTTTTAACCCTAATCCTAATGAGTACCCAATATTATTTAAGATAAACAAAAAGTAAGCTAAAAGATGTAAAGAAAAATATGCAAAGTTCCACGATAACCAAAATAATGGTAACGCTATTGAACACCTCCCTTTTAAAATTGAATATCTTTTTATCAGTAAAGTTTA
This sequence comes from Fibrobacter sp. UWB16, assembly GCF_900215325.1. Taxonomy (NCBI): domain Bacteria; kingdom Pseudomonadati; phylum Fibrobacterota; class Fibrobacteria; order Fibrobacterales; family Fibrobacteraceae; genus Fibrobacter; species Fibrobacter sp. UWB16. The sequence continues at coordinate 125,133 of NZ_OCMS01000005.1, forward strand.
AGTTGGAGGTTCTCGTGTCTCGTTCCTTGAAGTTTTCGCTTGCTTTGTCGGCTGCGGTTGCCGCATCTGCAATGCTTTCGGCCTGTGAAAAACAGGACGCTCAGCAGTCTAAGACCCAACCCGCGCCTGCTGCCGAAGTGACTCCGCAACAGTCCAAGTCCGTCGTGGTTTATTTCTCTCAGACGGGTGCCACCAAAAAGTTGGCTCAGGTTTTCAAGGAAGCCCGCAATGCAGACGAATTTGAACTCCAGCTTGTAAAGCCGTTCCCTTCGACTTACGACAGCACGATTGCCGAAGTCCGTGCCGAACGCGAAAGCAAGCGGTGGCCTGCTCTTGTGAATGCAAAAGTGGAACTCGCCAAGTACGATACCGTGTTCCTCGGTTACCCGATTATGTTCGGAACTTTCACTCCGCCGATTTACACATTCCTTGACGCAAACGACTTGAGCGGCAAGGTCGTAGTGCCGTTCTGCACTTACGGTAGCGGCGGTCGCAAGGCGAGCGCCGATGAACTCAAGACTCTTGAACCGAAAGCCAACGTGACGATCGCTTATGGAATTTCTAACAAGCGAATTACTGCTGAAGGCGGTGTCGAAAAGGCTAAGGAAGAAGTCGCGACATTCTTTGCTAATCTTGAAACGGGCAAGACTGAAGAAATGCTTGCTGGTGGCTTCTCGGAACAGCGCCCGCTCACGGCCGAAGATTCTGCCGTGTTTGCCGCAGCTACCAAGGATTACGCCTATTTGGGCTTAAAACCACTCAGCGTCTCGACGCAGGTTGTCGCTGGAATGAACTACCTCTTCGTTTGCGAAATGAAGGCTTTCGGTGGACCGGCAACGCAGACGAATGTCAAGATTTTCAAGCCGCTTCCGGGCCGTGGTGAACCGGAAATGATTGTCGTCGAAAAGTAAATTTGGAATATGAATTATATATCATCTGCTCTTGTAATAGCTCTCGTTGCGTCCAGCGCATCTCTTGCTGCCCCCAAAGCAAAAAAACAAGAACTCAAGGACCCGCGTGATAAGCAAAAGTACCGCCTTGTCAAAATTGATGACCGCACATGGATGGCGGACAACTTGAACTACAAAATGCCGGGCAGCACTTGCTATAGGGAAGATGACGATAATTGCATGGTCTATGGTCGCCTCTACACTTGGGATGCGGCAAAGTCTGCATGCCCTGCCGGTTTCCGCTTGCCGACAAACGAAGATTTCGAGAGCTTGTGGAAAGCCGCCGGTGGCGACTTCAATGCCGGCTATTTGATCAAGGCAAATTATGGATGGTCCGGCGAAACGAACGGAAACGATACGCTCAAGTTCAGCGCAATGCCATCCGGAAACATGTTTGATGATGGCACATACGGCAACGAAAGCAAGTTCGCGTTCTTCTGGAGCGCAAACACCGAAGCTAATGAAGCATCGGTGTGGTATCTTTCGTCAAAGTCGATGGGCTTTAGCTACATGATGAAGCCGAAAGCGTTCGGATTCTCAGTCCGCTGCGTGCAGTAAACGGATAGCTTCAGATTCTATCTTGCATAATCCTCGTCGTTAGGCGAGGATCTGTTTTTAATGTCATCCCCGCTTTTTTGTCATGCCCGCGCAGGCGGGCTTCTCCTATTTTTAGAAAATAAGTTATTTTAGGGTTTAGAAATTCATGGATGAATTAAAGCCCGAAGAACAAGCTCGTGTTTTGATAGATGAAATGCTCGCCGCAGCCGGCTGGGCAGTTGTTCCGCGTACTGAGTATTTGGATGTTCCGCATGCACAGGCGGTTACCGAGGCCTTAACTAAAGGAAATAACGAAGCTGATTATCTGCTTTTCTTAGATGGAAAGGCTATTGGTGTTTTAGAGGCTAAACGTGCTGAAAATTCTCTAGGTGGAAAAGTTGCAGAACAAACGGCGAAGTATTCCGCAGGGGCGCTTCCTTGGTACCAAACATGGACAAAACCTTTGCCATTCCTTTTCATGTGTAATGGCGACAAGTTGCTGTTCTGCGACCGAAGGGATTTCGCTGCTGGAGAGCCTCTGGAGTTCCTTGAACTTAAAAAGATGTTCACGCCGAAAGAAGTCGCAATTCGTGCGGAACTTAAATCTGAATTTGCAAAAATGCCTGCGGTTCCCGCAGTGCAGACGAAGGCCAAAGCAGGTTTGCGCCAATGCCAGTACGATGCAATTTGCAACTTGGAACTGAGCTTTAAGCATGGCAAGAAAAAGGCTTTGATTGTCCTTGCAACGGGTGCTGGTAAAACATTTACTGCATGCACAGCGGCGTATCGTTTGCTCAATTATACCCCGGCTAAAAAAGTCTTGTTCCTGGTGGACCGCAACAACCTTGGCAAACAAGCCGAAGGCGAGTTCGGGACGTACAAGCTTACGGAAACAGGAATTCCGTTTAGTGATGAGTATGTCGTTCAGCGTCTCCACAACGTGAAGGATATCGAAAAGTCCCATGTGGTGATATCCACCATTCAGCGTCTTTATGCTGTTTTGACCGGGCAAACCTTTGTTGATACCGATGATGACGAATCAGAACTTGATGGCGACTCAACAAACGATCAGTCCTCCGTAAGCATTGAACTTCCGCAAGATTTGAAGGTTGCAAGAGATACCTTCGATTTGATTATTGTGGATGAATGCCACCGTTCCATTTATGGCAAATGGAAACAGGTGCTCGATTATTTCAATACGGCCCGTGTCGTTGGATTGACTGCGACTCCGACCGAAGAGGCTTACGCGTTCTTCAACAAGAATACGGTGGTAGAATACACCCTCGAAGATTCTATCCGCGATGGCGTGAACGTACCCCCGCGCGTATTCCGCATCAAGACTTTAGTCAGTTCGCAGGGAGGGACAATCGGTCAGGGCGAACACGTAGAGCGCATTACGCTCTTGGATGGTTCCAAGCAAAAGAAAATTCAGAAAGAGGACCAAAAGTACGAAAGTACCGAACTAGACCGCAGTGTCGTGAACCCGGCACAGATTAGGCTCGTAGTTGACTCCTTTAAGCAAGCCATTTATTCGTCGCTTTACCCAGAACGTTTGGGCGATGACCCTGTCCGCAATTGGAAATATATTCCCAAGACGCTTTTCTTTGCAAAGACCGACAGCCACGCCGACAACATCGTTGATGCCATCAAACAGTCCTTTGCTGTTGAATTTGAAAAGGTGGGGCTCAAACTCCCCGAAAAGTTCGTGCAGAAGATTACTTGTAAAGCAGGAAATTCCAATCAGCTGATTTCCGATTTCAGGAACGAGAAGGAATTTCGCATTGCGGTGACGGTGACGCTTGTGGCGACCGGTACGGATGTGAAACCTTTGGAAGTCCTAGTGTTCATGCGCGATATCAATTCTGCCGTACTTTACACGCAGATGAAAGGTCGCGGTTGCCGAACGATGGACGACGACAAATTCCAGCTTGCAACTCCGAACGGAACGAGTAAGGACTGTTTCTACTTAGTCGATGCGGTTGGTGTTACCGAACACGAAATGAAACTTCCGGGTGCGGCTAGCGATGCGGAATTTCACAAGACCTTGGGACTCGAAAGGTTGATGGAACGCCTGGCCCATGGCGAAGTTCCTGATGAGCACTTGAATTTGTTTGCGGGCTATCTCTCGAAAATAAACAACAAGGCCGAACAAGAAGATTTGAGCGAAGTAAACAAGTTGCTAGCTCCGACATCCCTGTATTTCTTTGTAAGTCGAATTTATGACGCCCTCACAGGTAAGAACGAATTCTCGACGCATCCTTTACCGGAATACAAGGATATCAACGACGCTAACATTGAACGCAGGGAATTGATTTCTGCAGTCATCAACAATGTCAAGGTTCGCAAGGTTCTCCTTGAAATCAATCGTGGCTTTATCAAGATTCAGCATGAAGGCACTGATAGTCTAGTTTACTCCGGTTTCAGCATTGATGAATCTAAAAAGTATGCGGAAATTTTTAAGGATTTTATTGAGCAGAATCGTGATGAAGTGGAAGCTCTGCGCATTATCTACAACAGCGAAGATGTTGCCATTACCTACGAAATGCTCTCGGATTTGAAGCGCAAACTCGAAAAGTTCAATCCGATGCTGAACGAAAAGAATCTTTGGACTTGCTACAAGACATTGTCCGTGAATAAAGTGGGGAAGGCCGGAAAAGTAAAGGACCTGGAAAAGGACGAAGTTGGCCTTTTGACGAACCTTATACAGTTAGTACGTTATGCTTTGGGGCAAAAAGAGTCGCTTTATTCATTGCAAAGCACTTCTGCCAGCCTTTTTGAATTATACTGCGGTCAAAATCAACGCGTGTTAAACGAAGATCAAAAGCAGGTGCTTAAGAGGATTGCTCAATATGTTGTGCAGAACGGTTGTGTCTCGGCGCCAATCCTGATGCAGTATGAAAAACCTCTATTCTTGCAAGCGGCAAAATTCTTCGGCCCGCAAAATGTTAATACCGAAATCCAGAACCTGACAAAGTTCATGTTCCAGTAAAGAAAGATGAAAAAACAGATTGAAGTAAAATCCGAAACGACATTGACAAAAAAGGTCTGGAATATGGCCGATGTGCTGGCGGCTGCCGGTGTGGGCTTTACCGACTACATTATCCAGCTGACTTACTTGTTGTTCCTGAAAATGGATGCAGAAAAGGAATCCTACGGATTGGGGAGTGCCATTCCCAAGGGCAATCGCTGGACGGATTTACTTTCTCTTGACGGTCCGGATTTGCAGGCGAAATACGAAAAAATTCTTGAAACGCTCAAATCCAAAGACGGTCTGATTGGCGCAATCTTTACCGAAGCGCAGAACAAGATTCAAAAGCCCGCCATGCTAAAAAAGCTCATCAACATGATTGATGAAGAAAACTGGTTCAGCATGGAAGGCGACATCAAGGGTGCTATTTACGAAAGCATTCTTGAAAAGAACGGCCAAGATAAAAAGAGCGGTGCAGGGCAGTATTTTACTCCACGTCCGCTTATTAACGCCATGGTCGATGTCGTGGCTCCGAAAATTACGGAAACCGTTGCAGACCCCGCTTGTGGAACGGGTGGCTTTTTGCTTGCTGCATACGATTACATGAAGCGCCAGAGCAACGATATCGAAAAGTTGAAGTTCTTGCAGACAAAGGCTCTTAGCGGTAATGACATCACGCCCTTGGTGGTGACCTTGGCGAGCATGAACCTTTATTTGCACGATGTCAGCCCGGATACGACTCCTGTCAAGTGTGTTGATTCCTTGGAGCACGAACCTGAACATTTGGTGGATGTTATTTTGGCGAATCCTCCTTTCGGAACGCGTCCGGCAGGTAGCGTGGATATTACCACCATGCGCACCGACTTGATTGTCACGACGACCAACAATCAGCTGAACTTTTTGCAGCACATGATGTTGATGCTCAAGGATGGTGGCCGTGCGGGCGTGGTGTTGCCGGATAATGTTCTCTTTGCAGATGGTGCGGGTGAAACGCTTCGCAAAAAACTTTTGACCGAGTTCAACCTCCACACAATTCTTAGGCTCCCTACGGGAATTTTCTATGCGAACGGCGTGAAGGCGAATGTGCTGTTCTTTGTCAAGGGAAGCCCCACCAAGGAAACTTGGTTCTATGATTACCGTACAGGCGTCAAACACACGCTTGCGACAAGACCCCTGAAACGCAGCGATCTTGATGATTTTGTGAGTTGCTACAATGCAAAGAATATCGCTAAACGCAAAGAAACTTGGAGCGAAGAAAACCCGACCGGGCGGTGGCGCAAGTATAGTGTCAAGGAACTCCTGGCCCGCGACAAGACGAGCCTCGACATAACTTGGATTAAGGACAAGGACGATATTGAAGACGTGACGCTTACCGATCTTTTGGCAAACATCAAGAACGAAGCGAAGGAAATTGCCGCCCACTCCGAAAAACTCGCCAAGATGCTCAAGGGAATCGACGGATGAATACGAAACTCCTGAAGCAAAAAATCCTTGACCTCGCCATTCGCGGAAAGCTCACGCAACAACTCAAAAGTGACGGCTCCGCTGCTGATTTGTTGAAAGAAATATGCGATAGGACTCAAGAAAAAACGTCATTGCGAGCGAAGCGCGGCAATCCATCGCCCCAAACAATAATCCCCCTCGACAAAAGCGAAGCCCCCTTTGAAATCCCGGCAAATTGGGAATGGGTGAGACTAAACCAAATAACAGAATTAATAGAAGACTGTCCGCACTCTACAGCTTGTGATGAAGGAGCTGGATATCCTTTGATAAGAACTCCAAATATTGGGTTTGGACATCTAATTTTGGAAGGCGTTCACAGGGTATCAGAAGATGTATATCGAAGAAGAAATTTGCGAGCGACTCCACAGTCGAATGATTTAATTTTTGCACGAGAAGCCCCTGCTGGGAATATTGCTGTAATAAAAGATGGTCAAGAGGTTTGTTTGGGACAAAGAACGGTGCTTGTACGTCCTCTTCGGAATATTCTTTGTTCTTATTATTTGGCGTATTATATTCTTTCTTCTATTTCTCAGAAACGCCTTGTAGAATGTTCTGGAGGATCTACTGTAGCTCATGTAAATTTATCTGTATTTCGTTCGTATGAAGTACCTCTCCCTCCGTTAGCGGAACAGCAACGTATTGTCGAAAAAATTGAAGAAGCCTTTGCTGAAATCGATGCCATCGAAAAGAACAAAGAACTCCTCAAAACCCATATCAAGCAAACCCGCCAAAAAATCCTTGACCTCGCCATCCACGGCAAACTCGTTCCCCAAAACAAATCCGACGAACCCGCCAGCGTTTTGCTAGAACGAATAACACGTGATAACCCCCATTATGAGAAGTTGACCGATGTTCCCTTTGAAATCCCTGATTCTTGGGAATGGGTAAAATTGGGTGATGTTGGTTTATACAAAAAGGGGCCTTTTGGCAGCGCATTGATAAAGTCAATGTTTGTACCTAAAGGACCTAACACAGTAAAGGTATACGAACAAAAAAACGCCATTCAAAAAAATGAATCGTTAGGAGACTACTATATCACTAAGGATTATTTTAATTCGGTGATGAAAGGCTTTGAAGTTCGTCCGGGAGACATTCTTGTAAGTTGTGCAGGCACAATTGGTGAAACTTTTATTTTGCCAAGTGGATGCGAGCAGGGTATCATTAACCAAGCTTTAATGAGAATGAAAATTTTCTCATTTGTTAATGATAAATATTTTTTGTATTATTTTGATTTTGTTTTAAAAACACTTTCCGAAAAAGAAGGAAAGGGAACCGCAATCAAAAATATTCCCCCATTTGCCGTATTCAAAACGTTTCCCTTTCCACTTCCGCCATTGGCAGAGCAGAAAAGAATCGTAGATAGGATTGAAGAAATCTTTGCGTCGTTAGACGAGATTTCGCTCCATTTGGTCTAGCGTAGAAAACAGTTCTTCAATCTTTGCAACAATCCGAGATTGCTCATTAAGTGGAGGAATCGCAATAAACGATTTTCTCATTTGCTCTAAATAGAAACCCAATTGAGCTGTTCCTGTTGCATTCTCCACTATGTATTTTTGATAGTAATTAGAATCGAAGAAATATTTCAAGTACTTATTATAAATATTGGTATGTATGACGGATACACTTCTCTGAAAACAATATTTGCCATCACCCGAAAAAACACAACTTCGCCCCAAACTTCCAACGGATGTAAAAAGAATATCGCCTTTTTCTAATTTCGTTCGAAGGTTTTCTTCTTCAAACATATCTTTCGACAAATAACGTACATTTTCAAGATCAACGATATCATTGTCGTTGATGTTTCGAGAAGAAAGCATAATGTATTCTGTTGTGCGATTGAGTCCTTTAGGTGGATTATGGTCTCCATCTATTAGCTTATCGCAAATATTCCCTAGCCTGCACCACACCCAATTTTGGGGTATTTCAAAAGGTTCGTCCTCTATCTTCTCATAATGGGGGTTATGTTTTTTTTGATACACCCTTTTTAACTAATGAAAAATATTGTATTTTATATGCAATTATTTGAACTAGCTCCTTAAATGATGGCGTATAATGAAAAATAAAAATAGATGTGACAATGTAAAAGTTATTTGTGTTGCAAGAAACAACCTTATCTTATTGTTTGTTGCAGTTCTTTTATTTATTCTAGCATCCTTTTGCAAACCTGTTTTTTTATTAGATCAAAATCAAATTTTATACCTTTTTTCTGCATCAGCGCAGGTTTTAGCTGCTGTTTATGGATTGGTATTAACAGCGTTCTCATTTGTTCAGGGTTCGATTGAAAAAAGGGGTGCTAAAGACCCTGATTTGGAAGGTATTTGGGATCGCATGAATCAAAAGTGTTTCAAAATGCTGATTTATATCAGTATAATGACATTTCTTTCAATTGTTCTTTGCATGATAACGATGTCGTCGTATGATGAGAGAAATATCTGCAAATTCTTTGCAAATGTTTCCATAGTATTTACTGTGAACGATTTGTATTTAATAATAAAATTTGTTATTAGATTTGCGAATCCGAAGTGGGAAGATACTATAAGAGGGGAGGTTATAAAAGAGTTTGGTGGTAATGACGTAAAAAGTGTTGGCTCAGGAAATGATAACTCAGTTCAACTTTTTTTGGCATATTTTCAAAAAATAGAACGAGCATTAGGAAAGGCTTCTGCTCCTTTCATCAATTATAATAGGTATTCTAGATCGAGATTTGTATCAAAAAAAGAAATGCTGATGATTCTTTTGAAAAATGGTTATTTTAAAAATGATAATATAGTCCCCAAAATTTTAGATTTAATTCCCTTTAGAAATAGCCTTGTTCATAGTTCTATAGAACAGGGTGTTCCTGATGAAATGATGCGGTTGGTTAAAGAAGTGCTAGAGAATTTAAAAGAAGCATTGAAGGAAACAAAAGAGCTTAGAGGTTTTGATTGGGATGTGAAATTGGGCTGATAAAGGCCGATTCGTTGTTGAATTTGTCGCCTAAAAAAACAATGAATCATTCATTTGAGTAAAAATTGTTTTTATATAAACCGAGATTTTTTCAAGAAAATCTCCAAACCTCTTGACAATTTTTTAAAATAGTGTATATTTGTGCAGTAGTCCGTTTTTTATAGCATGTAAACGGAGTGAGGTAGTATATGAGCAAGCAGAATGTGTCGACTTTTACCGCATCAAAATCAGCCGGCAAACTCTATTTTTCCCTAATTTCTGGTGTCAAAATGCCGCAAATTTGCTCAATTTGCGAAAAAAGTGCTTATTACATGGCGGAAAGTGGGGTGAAAAGTACACTTTCCGCAGTGCAATCGGGCATTTTTGGCGAAATTCGCTCAATTATCGGACGTCATGAGGAGAAAAAAGTTCTCCAAAGGTGTGTGGATAGTGAAAGAGCTGAGTTTGTCGCGATATATGGTCGCAGGAGAATCGGCAAGACTTTTCTGGTAAAGCAGTTCTTTGAAAGCTCGTTTGATTTTTATACGACTGGAGTCTATCAGGTCTCTCGTTCTGAACAATTGAAAAATTGGCAAAAGCAATTACTGAAATACAGTAAACAGAGAAGGAACACGCCTAAAGATTGGTTTGAGGCTTTTGATCAGCTTCAAGAGTATCTGCAATCCTTAAAAAAGGAACGGTTTGTCGTTTTTATTGATGAATTGCCTTGGCTCGATACTCCCAAATCGAATTTCCTAAAGGCTCTTGAAATGTTTTGGAACAGCTGGGGTTCTGATTGCAATCGACTAAAGCTGATTGTTTGTGGCAGCGCCACAACCTGGATGATTAATAAACTGCTAGGTGATAAGGGCGGTTTGCACAATCGTGTGACAATGCCGATTTGCCTTTCTCCGTTCACCTTGCACGAAACAAGTCAATACTTGACTTATATGGGCTTTGACTGGTCCGATATGGAAGTTATCGAGACTTACATGGTATTGGGTGGAGTTCCTTATTATTTGTCTCTGTTGAGCCCCTCTTTAAGTTTGCGGCAAAATATAGACAACCTGTTTTTTAAGCGTAACGCGGTGTTAAAAACGGAATATGACTTCCTTTTTAACTCGCTTTATAGCGAGGCGCAAGCATACAAGAAAGTTGTGGAACTTTTATCGTCAAAAATGATTGGCATGACTCGTAGCGAGATGATGTCGAATCTTAAACTTTTGGACAATGGTTTTTTCTCGATAGTTCTTGATAACTTGGAAAAATGCGATTTTATTCGGCATTATCAATCTTTCGGAAAAAGAAAAAACGAAGCGTTATACCAGCTGACGGACATGTTCACACTGTTCTTTGTGCGGTTTGTCAAGAATTATAACGGCATGGATGAAAATGCCTGGAGTCATTTGCCCGATGGCAAACGCAATGCTTGGCAAGGTTACGCTTATGAACAGGTTTGCATACACCATATAAACCAAATAAAAAAAGCTTTGGGCATATCAGGGATTGCAAGTGATGTTTGCTCATGGACTAAAAAAGGAGAGAACGGCGCACAGATAGATTTGGTTATTGATCGGAGCGATAGGGTGATTGACTTATGCGAAATCAAGTATTGCGATCGACCGTTTGAAATCAAAAAAGATTATGCAGATTGGCTTAAAGAACGACGTGATATTTTTAGAGAGAATGTGCGAACGAACAAGACTTTGCACCTGACCATGATTACCCCCTTTGGATTGGCTAAAGGGAAATATGAATCCTGTGTTCAAGGATGTGTGACTGCAGCAGACCTTTTTCAATAAGGAGAGGAGATACTTGCGATGGATTGTTTCGTTTTCTACCTTGCAGAAAGACCTTCGTTTTACCAGTATCTGGAAGGGCAGAACCTTGCTGTCAATACGATGGATTCGTATTGCTGGACAGCGGACTTCTTCAAGTCGCATTTCGGACGGTTCGGTCGTAAGTCGCTGGCTGATTATAAGAGTTTTCTTTTAGAAAATTACAAACCCAAAACTGTTAATTTGCGAATTCAGGGCATCAACAAGTATTTGGATTTTGCAGGCAAATCGAAGTTACGGATCAAGAATGTCAAGGTTCAGCAAAAAAGTTTTCTGGAAAATGTCATTAGCGATGCCGATTACAAATTTTTGAAAACTAGTCTATTGCAAGATGGTCAGACTAAGTGGTATTTTGTCGTGTGGTTTCTATCGGCGACGGGAGCCCGTGTAGGGGAACTTGTGAAACTCAAGGTGGAACATGTGGAATGCGGATATTTCGACATCTACGGAAAGGGCGGAAAGTTGCGTCGGCTCTACATTCCTGAGACATTGCAAAAAGAATCTTTGCGCTGGTTGGAAAGTGAAGGCCGCTCCAGCGGATACCTGTTCTTGAATCGTTTTGGCAAGGAGATTACCCCGCGGGGGATTGCATCGCAACTGAAAGCGTTCGCAATGAAGTATGGCCTAGATGAAGCCGTCGTTTATCCCCATTCGTTCCGTCACCGGTTTGCCAAGAATTTCTTGGAAAAGCGAAACGACATCGCTTTGCTTGCTGACCTTATGGGGCACGAACATATCGAAACGACTCGTATTTATTTGCGCCAGACAGCAAGTGAACAACGTGAAGTTGTGAATAAGGTGGTGACGTGGTAAACTTAAAAAAGTCCGCATTTTATTGCGAACTTTTATACAAAGTAAATTTATGTAAAACGCCTAACAGAGGTGTGTTTAACGGCAGGTCTTCGTCCGAGATTTTCCTAACCCCTAAAACTAAACCCTTAATACCTATAAACTAGAATGCCTGGTAAATCTTGAAGATCGCGAGAATCTTTCCGATGATTGCCGGAATGCCTGGGCACAAGAAGCAGAGGATAACGCGTGTGACGCGGTTCTTCCACCAGCGCTTGACTTGCCAAATGTCGTCGGTGAGTGTTTCCATTTCTTGCACGCGAGGCGGTCGCATATAGACCTGCGTGAGTGCCGTAAAGAACCCGACTCCGATAAGCGGTGTAAGCCCAGTGAACGGAGCCATGATCAGCGCTACAAGTATGGTGACCGGATGGCCGCCTGCGATGATTGTTCCGAGCATGGCGCCACCGCCGGTAAGCATGGCCCACTGGAGGCTCAACTGCCCAGCCTTTTCAATTCCAGCAACGTAACCGATGAGGGCGATGCTTGCAATAATCAGGAATGTAATTGTCCAGCCGATAATCTTCCAGAGCGAAGCACCCTTCGGGATGACAGAGATGGATTCTTCGCTTGGCAGTTCCTTGTCTTCTTCGATGATGCTTGCGATACCGCGTAGGTGACCTGCGCCAATGACGGCGACAATCTTGTTGCCTGGAGCGTTCTTGATCTTGCTTGCGAGGAACTGGTCGCGTTCGTCGATAAGCACCTGCTTCACTTCGGGGAACGTCTTTCCGAATTCCTGCATCATGGAATTGAGGGCGTCCTTTTCCTTGATTTTTTGCAGTTCTTCTTCGCTGATTTCAGTCTTGTCGAAGATGCTTGCAAAAAGCCCTCCGAGGAGGCTGAACTTGCGGTACCACGGGGTGCAGGCCCAAGTGCGTCGGAGCGTTATCTTGATGTCTCGGTCGGCGAGAACCAGTGGAATATTTTTGCTGTTGGCAACGTCAACCGCCTCCTTCAGTTCGGAACCGGGCTTGACGCCTGTCTGTGCGCCCATACGTTTTTGATACGAGCCCAGAACGAGGTTTGCGATGAGGGTTGCCAGTTGCTTTTTCTTGATGACATCTCTCAGGTCTGTATTTTTCCAACGGTCGGGGTCCTGGATGGACTTGAGGCGCCCGTCGTCGAGTTCTACGCAGACCGTGTCCGGAGATTCGGCTTCGATGGTCTCATGGACCAGGTCCTTGGAAACTTGCGAAATATGGGCGGTACCTACGAGGACAATTTCCCTGTTGTCCTTGGTATGGATACGGTAGACGTCGGACTTTCCTCCCGACACAGGTTCCTTGATTTCTTCAGACTGAGAATTGGTTTCATTCATACGGTAGACGTAATGTAGAAAAAGATGGGCCTTTTTTTCAAAAAGTGGTTAATTTGGGCACTTTTTATGGTGAAAACGGAAAAAAATTAGAATGACATATTTAATAAATAAGTGTATATTTTGGTAGGATTTTTTTCGGAGGAGTACCCCATGAAAAAATTATTAGTTCTTTTGTCTGCAATGAGTTTGTTCTTCCTGGGCTGCGCTGGCACGCCGCAGGATAACGGTGAAGCGTTGGATAACGCTCTTGTCACCTTCACGTCTAATGTCCAGAGCTCCCGTTGGCAAGAAGCCCTTTCCAATGTGACACCGGACGAAGCTCGCCAGATTGGTACGTCTGATGGCTACGAATTTTTGCCGGAATACCAGACTGCTGCAAGCCGTCTTCCGCTCTCTACCCTCCGCAAGGCCGGTCTTAGCGTCGATAGCGATGGTCGCCTCGTCGGTATCAAGGCCGTCATGGACGAAACCAACGAACGCTACAAGGTTTCCGAAGACCAGGCTAAGGTCGGTACGAACCTGAAGCAGATGGAAGACGACCGCATCAAGCGCCGCCTCGAAGAAGGCCAGAAGATTCTCCAGGAAGAAGAAGCTACGGCTCACCAGGAACAGCAGGTCGAAGTGCTCACCAACCGCCTTACTGACGATGAAAAGCGCAAGTATGGCAGCACCGGTGAACTCCTCGCTCCGGAATCCACTCGCGAAGACGGTACTGTTGAAGAATCCTATAATGGTGACTACAGGTAAGCAAGTCATTTTGGGTGAATCTTTTTTGTAGATTTAATTCCCTCGACGGTTCGTCGGGGGATTTTTTGTAGGAGTGTCCTATGTATCGAGTTTTTGCATCATTTGCCATGCTTATGACCTTGGGCCTAGCTGCTTGTGGTACGGACTGGAGTGCAGGCCCGGATGATGGGGGCGCCTCTTTCAGCAGGCGTTTCCATTACTATTATGAAGTGGACTGCCGCTACGACGCCTTTGATCAGCCCTACGATTGCTCGGATACTTATACCATGTCTCCATCCATGAGTGTTGATTTGCGGATCACCCACGATGGTTATGCCACCCTTTGCGTCGATGATGAATGCTCCTATTACGATCCGGGTGAATACGATGCCGGTTATGACCACGGGGATCGCTATTATGACTTTTCGGGGGATGATACCCGCATGGTCGTCTATGCGGACGGCTCCGAACTCATCTATATCGACTCCTATAAGGGATATGCAAGCTATTATTATCACGATTACTATGACGCATATTGATTTCTCTGGGGAGATTTTCTATCTTTAGCCCCACTCATGAGTAATTCGGAAAATTTTGTTATCGCCCTTGATGGGGGCTCTGGCACAGGCAAGAGTACTACCGCAAAGATTATTGCAAAAAAATTGGGCATTACCTACCTCGACACTGGTGCGATGTACCGCGCCGTGACGCTTGCCGCTCTCGATGCCGGTCTTTCCGCTGAAGAAGGCAAGGCTATGGACGAATTGCTCTCTAACCTCACACTCGGGTTCGACTCCGAAAACCACATCCTCATTAACGGTGTCTGCCGCGAATCTGAAATCCGTGGCATGCGCGTTTCGAGCAACGTGAGCATCTACTGTGCCCTCCCGTCGGTCCGCGCTGCCATGACCAAGCAGCAGCGCGAAATTGGCAAGAAGCAGAGTTGCATCCTGGATGGCCGCGATATCGGAACCGTCGTTTTCCCCGATGCGAAGTACAAGTTTTTCATGGTCACAGACGTGAAGGTCCGTGCCGAACGCCGCTACAAGGAACTCCTTGAAAAAGGCGAAAAAGTTACCCTCGAAGAAGTCCTCAACAACTTGGTCGAACGCGACCGCCTGGACTCCTCTCGTGCAACCGCCCCGTTGAAGAAGGCGGACGATGCTATTGAAATTGACACTACACACATCTCAATCGAACAACAGGTTCAAAAGATTCTCGACTACGTAGGTGTAGTGGCGTAGCCTGAATCCTTTGTTACCACAACCCAATTAACTAATATGTCTCAAAATCTCAAATTCGGAACTCAAGAAGATCTCGAAGAAATTCTCGCCGCTCAGGGTGAATGCTCCCCGGACTTCCGCAAGGCTAACGCTGACGTCTATGCCGGCATGGGCTGCCTCGAACAGGGCAAGCTCGTCACGGGTAAGATCAGCCAGGTGAACGACCAGGAAGTTCTCGTCGACGTGAACTACAAGTCCGAAGGCGTTATTGATCGCGCTGAATTCAAGGATACTGATTCTCTCGAACTCGGTTCCGAAATCGAAGTGTTCGTCGAAAAGCTCGAAGACGAAGACGGTCGCCTCATCCTCTCCAAGCAGAAGGCTGACTTCGTTCGCGTGTGGGATCGCATCCACGCTGCATTCGAAAACAACGAAGTCGTACGCGGCACTCTCACGAAGCGCATCAAGGGCGGCGTTGTCGTCGACCTCTTTGGTATCGATGCCTTCCTCCCGGGCTCTCAGATCGACCTCCGTCAGATTCCGGACATCAACGCTCTTATCGGCCAGGAATTCGACCTCAAGGTTATCAAGGTCAACAAGGCTCGTCGCAACATCGTCGTTTCTCGCCGTGTTGTTCTCGAAGAAGAACGCAACAAGCAGCGTGGCGACGTTCTCGAAACTCTCGAGAAGAACCAGGTCCGCAAGGGTATCGTCAAGAACATCACCGACTTCGGTGCATTCATCGACCTTGGCGGCGTAGATGGCCTCCTCCACATCACCGACATGAGCTACAAGCGCATCAACCACCCGTCCGAAATGCTCCAGCTCGGTCAGGAAGTCGAAGTCATGGTCCTCGACTTCAACGACAAGAAGGAACGCATCTCTCTCGGCATGAAGCAGCTTAAGCCGCATCCGTGGAAGGATATCGCCGAACGTTATCCGGAAGGCGCTATCGTTAAGGGTAAGGTTGTTTCCATCACTGATTACGGTGCATTCGTCGAACTCGACAGCGGTGTTGAAGGTCTCATCCACGTTTCTGAAATGTCCTGGACCCAGCACGTCAAGCACCCGTCCAAAATCCTCACCGTCGGTCAGGAAGTCGAAGCTGTTGTTCTCAAGGTTGAAGAAGATGCAGAACGTATCTCTCTCGGCATGAAGCAGCTCGAATCTGATCCGTGGGATTCTATCGAAACCGAACTTCCGCCGGGCGCACGCGTCGTCGGTGAAATCCGCAACATCGCTTCCTTCGGCGCATTCGTCGAAATCAAGGAAGGTGTTGATGGCCTCATCCACGTCTCTGACATGTCCTGGACCAAGAAGATCACCCACCCGAACGAAATGGTCAAGAAGGGTGACAAGGTTGAATGCGTCGTTCTCGCCGTCGATAAGGAAAAGCGCCGCATTTCTCTCTCCATGAAGCACCTCACCGAAGATCCGTGGGATTCTATCGATTCCACCTACCCGGTTGACTCCGAAGTCAAGGGCAAGATCGTTCGCATGCTCGACCGCGGCGTCGTGGTTGAACTCGCTGACGGTATCGAAGGCTTCATCCCGGTCTCCAAGCTCACCGCTGAATACATCAAGGTTCCGGCCGATGCATTCAAGGTTGGCGACGAAGTTCCGGCTGTCGTGACCGAAATCGATCAGAACAACCGCAAGATCTACCTCTCCGTTGTTGACTACTTCAAGAACCGTGAATCCGCTGAACTCAAGGCTTGGATGGACTCCCACAAGCCGGGCGAAAACGGCACCACGATTGGCGAAGCTGTTGCTCCGAAGAAGAAGGCTTCCAAGAAGAAGGCTGAAAAGTCCGAAGAAGAAGCTTAATTTAGTTTCTGACTAAAGCTTAAAGGAATCCCGCGGGTAACCGTGGGATTTCTTTTTTTGTAACGTCACCCCGGTTGCATCGTCACCCCGGTTGCATCGTCACCCCGGTTGCGTCGTCACCCCGGTTGCATCGTCATCCTGAGCGTAGCGAAGGATCCAGTCACGTCTCGCCATGTGTCACCCTGAACGGAGTCGAATGGCTCTAGTAACTGTGACTTTCCACTCTTGTCATTCCGGCCTCCGAGCCGGAATCCCCTTACGTATTTACGAATGGAGATGCCCGCCTTCGCGGGCATGACAACGCCTGCATTGTCTTCTCTCGCCTTGCTCACTTTTGACGCCTACGGCGTCCGCTGCTTCGGCTCGGAAATGCAAAAACAAGTTTTTGCGCTTCTCTCGCCTTGTGTGCTTTTTCTATCTTGCAGTTCATGAATCTCGCTGGAAAGAAAATCCTTCTTGGAGTCTCGGGCGGAATTGCCGCCTACAAGTCTTGTGAACTCTTGCGCCTGTTGCAAAAGAAAGGCGCCGAAGTGCGCGTCTGCATGACCGAAGCCGCCACACAGTTCGTGGCCCCACTTACATTTGCAAGCCTCTCCAAATGCCCTGTTTACCTGAAAAACGGCGCCGTCGAAGCACGCCCTTTCCAGCACATCGATTTCCCGCGTTGGGCGGACCTTTATCTCGTTGTTCCGGCGACCGCAAACGTTATCGGCAAGTTTGTCTATGGCATTGCCGATGACCCTGTGAGCCTCTGCTTTATGAGTTGCACGGGTCCGCGTTTTATCGCTCCCGCGATGAATGTCGCGATGTTCAATTCTCCGGCGGTCAAGCGCAATCTCGAAACGCTCCGCAGTTTTGAAAATACGTTCGTGATGGACAGCCCGGCGGGCGAGCTCGCCTGTGGCGAAGTCGGCAAAGGCCGCCTCCTCGACCCTGCAGAAATCGTGGAATATCTGGAAGGTGCAAATGTCATGCCGGACTCCATGTCATCCCGGATTTATTCCGGGACGGCATCGCCTATTTCATCTGCGTCAAATTCGTCATCGCAACCCGTTGTCCTGAACAACGTGAAGGACTGTTCGCAACCCGTCACCCTGAGTGAAACGAAGGGTCCAGTCAAATCTTGCCCAACGCAATCTCCTGCTGCGCAATTCCTTCAAGAAACCGCCTTGCAGGACCTTCCCGCATCCGGTGAACGTGTTCCTCGAGTCCTCATCACGGCTGGCCGCACCGAAGAAGCGATTGACCCCGTGCGTTACATTAGCAACCGCAGCAGCGGAAAGACTGCTGTTGCCATTGCCGCGACGTTCCTGGCGAACGGCTTTGATGTGAGCGTTGTCGCTGGCCCGATGGAAGCTGAATTTCCGGGTGCCGTCCACGTGACAAAAATCAAGAGCGCTTGCGACATGCACAAAGCCGTTCTCGAACAGATGAAAAACGCTGATGTGCTCGTGCATTGCGCTGCCGTGGCCGATTACCGCCCGAAGGTGGCCGCCACCGAAAAAATCAAGGATAGCCGTAGCCAACTCATTTTGGAACTGGAACCGAATCCGAACATCTTGCGTGACAGTGTTGCTCAAAAGCGTGCAAATCAGGTCATTGTCGGTTTTGCGCTTGAAACGGATCATTTCAAGGAACATGCTGCTGAAAAGCTCAAGAAGAGCGGTGCTGATGCGCTTTTGCTCAATGCTCCTGTGGCCTTGAACAGCGGTTTCGGTTTTGACGAAGTCCGTTACACATTGATCCGCGCGAACTCTCGCAATGCACAAGAATCCGGCGACTCTCGAAACGCCGCAGAGGTTGAAATTCCCGAGATGAAGATGGGCTCCAAAATCGATCTCGCGCAAGAAATTGTAGATTTTAGCCTTGATCAGTTAAAGAACGCTTAGAGGAACGGTATGCCCGAAGAATTTGATTTTAGCGAACTTCGCAAATATCTGCAAGGCCAAATGGACATGGGCGAGGAGGACTTGCTCCTCGATGAACCGTGGACATTGACCCGTAAAAAGTCCGCCGTTCCTGCTGGGGCTCCGCGCCCGGCAAATCCGATGCCGCAAATGCAGCGCCCGGCGAACCCGGCGCCATTCCCGCAGCATTCGGCTCCCGCGAATCCTGCTCCGATTCCGCAGCAATCGCCGTTCCAGTCTCCTGCGCAGTCTGCATTCCAGCAGTCCGCTTTTCAGCAACCTTCATTCGGCGCTCCCACGCAACCTGCGCCTTCTCCGCGTCCGGCCCCGGCGCCAAAGCTCGATGCAGGCCTCACCATTGCCCCGCGCGCCGTCAAGAAAACGACTGCCGCGTACGAACTCGCCGATTCCATCGGCGCCTTCTACGATGCTCTCAAGACCGACGCACTTTACGCGCGTGCCGCGAACGTTGTTCGCTACGAAGGCCCGGAACATCCGCGCCTTCTGATTCTCCTTGCGGCCCCGAAGCCCGGCGAAACCGGCAGCAATTTCTTCCAGTCTCCGACTGGCGAGATGCTTGTGCGTTTGTTCGGAAGCCTCGGTTACGCCCCGGAATCCCTTGGCGTCACGTATTTCTACAAAGATGCTCCGCGAGCACTATCTCCGATCCTGCTCGCTTCGCTCCGTCGAATGCTAACAAAGGAACTTTCCTTTATTGCACCTGAAATCATGATTACCTTTAGCGAACCGCTTTTCTACGATGTGTTCAGCAAGGGCAAGAACTTCAACGAACTCGCAGGAACAGCGCTTGATTTCAATGGCACAAAGACTGTATCGCTTGTCGATGCCTACGCGATGACGACGGACAAGCAACTTAAATGGCTTACGTGGAAGGTCCATATTCCGCGTAGCGGCCTTTTCACCGCCGCCAAGTAGCCGCGCATTACCCCGCGCACTCTCGCAATCACATTGTCATGCCCCACTCGATGGGGCATCTCCTTTTTATGGTCCATTTCACCCCGATTTCGTGCCATCCCCAAAATCCTATGTAAATTTTTATTGTATATTTAAATCGGTATAGTTATGTCTGAAGAAAATAATTCCAAGTCGTTTGATGGTCGCCAAATGCCCGCCGATGTTGAGGCGGAGCGCTGCCTGTTGGGCGGTATTTTGCGTGATCCCGAAGTGATGGGCACCGCAGTTATGGCCATCAGTGACGATGACTTTTTCTACATGGAACGTCATCAGTTGATTTGGAACGCACTTTGCAGTTTGAACAAGGCGGTGACCCCCATCGATCCCGTGACACTTTCGGCGGAACTCACGAAGATGGGTAAGCTCGACATTGTCGGTGGTCGCGAATACATCTTTGAATTGATGGAATCCGTCGCATCGTCGGCGAATGTCCCGTGGCAGTTGGAACACCTCCGCAGTAAGGCGGTGCTCCGCAAGCTCATCCGCACGTCATCCGATATTATCCGCCAGGCAATGGACCCTGCTTCGACTCCGGACAATGTGCTTCAAGATGCCGAACGCGATATCTTTGCGATTGCCGATAACCAGGTGCGCAACACCTTAAAGTCTATCGACAACTTCGTGGCGCCTCTTCTGGAGCGCATCAACAATCGCAGGGAAGGCGGCATTACAGGCGTGCCTACGGGCATTACGGAATTGGATGAACTTACGAACGGTCTCCAGAATTCCGACTTGATTATTCTCGCTGCCCGTCCGGGTGTGGGCAAGACATCTTTCGCTATGACGGTTGCTGCAAACGCCGCTATTCGTTACGGCAAGAACGTCGCGTTCTTCAGCTTGGAAATGGACGGCATCCAGCTTGCTCAACGTCTGCTCTGCTCGCAGGCGCAAGTGGACCAGAGTAGGCTCCGCAACGGTAAGCTCAATTCTGACGAAATCAAGAAGATTATTGCCGCCGTGACTCCGATTAACCAGGCTCCGCTGTTTGTCGATGACAACGCCGACCTCGGTATCATGGAACTCATGAGTAAGGCGCGTCAGCTCAAACACAAGGGCCACCTCGACCTCCTCATCATCGACTACTTGCAGTTGATGAAGACCGGCAAGGAAGAAAACCGTGCTGTTGCAATCGGTGCGATTTCCCGTGGCCTCAAGATCTTGGCAAAGGAACTGAGCATTCCGGTTATTGCACTCGCTCAGCTCAGCCGTAAAGTCGAAGAAAAGGGCCGTGAACGCCCGCAGCTTTCGGACTTGCGTGAATCCGGTTCTATCGAACAGGACGCCGACATGGTGTGGTTCGTGGAACGCCCGTTCGTGCAGACGCATAAGGACGAAGACCGCTACAAGGCAACGCTCATTGTGGCGAAGCACCGTAACGGTTCTGTGAAGGATATCGATATGAGCTTCGTGCCGGAATACACGACGTTCTACGATGCAACCGACCAGCAAGGTATGGAAGGTGGCGACGAAGATTATCAGTATGGTTCAGATGACGATGGCGGTGGACCGCAGGTTGCCGACTTTGGCAGTTTTTAAGGAAGTGCTATGACGTTGATTCTGAAACCGATAACATGGATAGGGCAAAAGATTGTCGATGCAATCGCCGCTGTTGGCGAGTGCATTTGCATCCTGTTCATTACGCTCAAGCAGTTCCGCTTCGTGCACAAGAATCCGTCGCTGATTGTGAAGGAGATGATTTCTGTTGGAGTCTCCTCGCTCCCGCTCCTGTTCGTGACGTCCATCTTTACGGGCATGGTCGCAACCATCATGGCGGAATTCGAATTCCACAATCTCGTGTCCGACAAGTTTGTGGGGACGGCCGCCTGCAAAATGGTGCTTATCGAACTTGGACCGCTCCTTACGGCCATCGTGCTCTCGGGGCGCGTGGGCAGTGCTGTCGCTGCTGAAATCGGTTCCATGAAAGAGAAAGAAGAGCTTTCTGCATACGTGGTGCTCGGGCTTGACCCGTACCGCTACCTCGCGATGCCGAGGCTGTTTGCGTTCTTGACGATGATCCCGTGCCTGACGGCCATCTCTAATGCGCTTGCGCTGATTGGCGGCTGGATTGTCTGTGTGCTTGCTCTGGATATCACGACCTACACCTATTCGACCGGTATGCAGTACCTGTTCGAAAATTTGGACTTGTGGGCGGGGATTATCAAGTCTATTGTATTTGGAACGATCATCTTTGTGCTTGCCTACTACCACGGGACGCATTCCAAGCCGGGTGCGCACGGTGTGGGTCTTGCGACGATGAGCGTTGTGGTTTCCAGTTGTCTTATGATTTTGGTTTCTGACTTTATTCTTGATGCGTTCTTGTTCTTCTAGAGGTTGAGCTATGCCGAATGTAAAAATCGATCCGAATGACATTGCAATTCGACTCAAAGGGCTTAAGAAGTCCTTTGGCCCTCAGACGGTTCTTGAAGACGTGAACCTCGACATCCGCCGTGGCGAGACGATGGTCATCATCGGTAAGTCTGGCGGTGGCAAGTCCGTGATTCTTAAGCACATGATTGGACTTTTGCAGCCGGATGGCGGTGAAGTGACTGTCGATGGCGTGACGATCAGTACGCCGCAGTTCTTCGATACGCGTACCATCCGCCGCAAGATGGGTATGTTGTTCCAAATGGGCGCCTTGTTCGATTCTATGGATACAGGCGAAAATATTGCCTTTGCTCTCCGTGAACATCATCCCGAACTCTCTGAAGCCGAGATCCAGAACGTGGTGACCGAAAAGCTCCAGATGATCAACCTCGTACCGTCTTTCCGTACAAAGATGCCTTCCGAACTTTCGGGTGGTATGCGTAAGCGTGTGGCGCTTGCAAGAGCTATTGCTCTGAATCCGGAAATTCTTTTGTACGATGAACCAACAACGGGCTTGGACCCGATTACGAGTGACGTGATTAACGACCTTATTCTCGATATGCAGAGCAAGCTCGGGGTTACGTCTGTCGTGGTGACGCACGACATGGTCAGTGCATTCAAGGTGGCGGACCGAATTGCCATGCTCTTGAATGGTCGAATCATCGAGGTGGGGACCGTCGATGAAATCAAGAATACAAGCAACCCGTATGTGCACCAGTTCATTACGGGCCAGCGCAAAATTTCGGTGGATGGGGAATCGCAAGAATAAAAGAGTGGGGAAAATTATGGATAGGAAAAAATTATTATCAGTACTGTTAACGTCCGCCATGACAGCTTTCTGGGCGTGTGGCGAAGGCGATATCGTCAAAGTCACTGATGAAGATGAAATGGTGGCTTCGAAGAGCGATCCTAAATCGAAGAATGTAATAAGTGATGAAGAATTTTTGCAATACTATATCGACTATTGCAATAGCAAGGAAGGCCGCAAGAAAGGTTGCAAGGCTGAACTTGCCAGCAGTAGCTCTGAGAAATCTTCGTCGTCTGGAAAGTCTTCTAGTTCTGCCAAGAGCAGCAGTTCTGCAAAGTCTTCGTCGTCCGGAAAATCTTCTAGCTCTGCCAAGAGCAGCAGCTCCAAGGGCTCTTCTAGCTCGTCTAAGGGCGGCTCGAGCAGTTCTTCTAGTCCGAAGGTTTCTGGCAAATGCCAATTGCTCAAGGCCGATGTCGTTCATGTCGGTGAAGAGGTTATCTGGCGCTACCTTCCGGATGATAACACTTTGGAAGAAGCCCGATTTGAATGGAATTTGGGTGACGAAACCAATATTGAAATCGGTGATGGCGACATTAGTGGAACCGGCTTGCCGGAAATCAGCGTGTCGTATAAGGCTCCAGGCGATGTCACTGGCCCGTCTTTAACCTTTGCCGATGTGGAGTTTAAGTGCAAGGATTCCTTTAAGGTTTATGCAGAGGGCGTTGATCCTACGTCTTCTTCCAGTGTGTCGTCTTCTTCTAAGGCGGAATCCTCTTCATCTGCCAAATCTTCGTCTAGCTCAACTCCTAAGGGCTATTGCGCTGTAAGTAAACACGAAATTGAAATTGGCGAATCCGTCGATTGGTATATCGTGGATGCCGATAGCGTAGAACTTGAAGGTCCGTACAATTGGTTTGACCTGGGCACTCCTGATGAAAACATTGTTGAAGGTGTGAAAAAAGGCAATGGATCGACTAGAGTCACTGTTACATATACCGAATCTGGAACGGTTGTTCCTATGGGATTCTGGGGTAGCAAGAATCAGTCTATCGATTGCTCTCGTAACGAACTGGACGAAGATGATTTCAATCCGTTGCTTGTCGTTAAGGATAAGGCCGAAAGTTCTTCGTCTTCTGAAGAGGTTCCCGACGAAAGCTCCTCATCGAAGGAACAGAAGTCTAGCTCATCTAAGGCGAAATCCTCTTCTTCTTCCTTTGACCCAGGCATAATTGATATTTAGGGTTTATAGTGATTTGAATCGCTATAGAATACACTAACCTGTATAATTAAATTTACAAACGTCCTAGAAGCTTGAACTAGGGCGTTTTTTTGTGCGCTTCGTCATTAAAAAACTCTTACACTATTTGCATATTGGATCGATTTAATTTATTTTTCGCCTAAGAGGTTATTTATGAATAAAAAGATTTATATCGGAATGGCTGCTTTTGGTGTTGCGGCAAGTTTCTGGGCTTGTGGTAGTGGTGACATTTTGGAACCCAATGCAGGCGATGACGTGATGGGAATTGTGGTGTCCAACGAAGGTGGTGATACTAGCGAAGTTGGTGATCCGAGTATTATTTGGGACGTGATGACTAAGGAAAACTGCCCTCGTTGCTTCGAAGGTAGCGTCTCTAGTTCTTCTCGTAAGACGCAACCGGTTAGATCCTCTAGCTCCAGTGGTGGACCGAATCCTCAGTCGGCTACATCTTCTTCTGATGATGGTGGCTCGATTGTTATTAAGTCTTCTTCTTCCTCTGCAACTCCGGGATCAAGTCCTTCTGTGTCTTCTTCTTCCAAGACTGTCAATCCGGGCGTTTCGTCGAGTTCGGGTGGCGGTGCTAATCCGGGTCCGTCTTCTGACTTTGGAACATGCTCTCCGGCAAGAACTGTTATTTCCAAGGGCGATACCGTCTCTTGGATCTTGAAACTCAAGGATCCGACTCAGATGATTAGCGCCACTACGACGTGGAAGGCTCTGGGTGGCGATCCTGAAACGAACAAGGCTACCGGCATGAATGGTCGTACCCAGAATGTGAAGTACATCGCTTCTGGTCAGTATACGGCAAGTGCAACGGTCAGTGTTGGTCCGGCCAACTACAACATTAGCTGCCCTGCAATTCAGGTGAACGGCGAACCGATCACGGGTTGTGTATGCGCTCCTGAAGGTGTGACTGGTGCCGTTAATTACCTGAAGACTCCAGATGTTAAATGGACTGTAACGGGTTGTAAGACTGGTGCTACTGTTATGACTTACTCTTGGGATGGTGGTGCTGCAGGTGCAGAAATATCCTTTACCAAGACATTTAGTGCTGCAACAGCATCTGCTGCTCCGACTTTGTTTGTTGCTAATAATGACAATACCTTGCAAGAAGTTGCTTGCACTCCTGTTAAGGTTACCGAAGGCGAAGAATTCAAGATTGAGACAACTCAGGATAAGGCTGTATTTAAGGAAAGCGGTAGTTATGCTATTTCTGCTAATTTGCCAAGCGGATGGCATAATACTGATACCGAATGCAATGTCTATTGTAATGCAAGTACGTCTAATTTCACTGTCACTATTGATGAAATCGAATTGTCAGGTAAGGTTTCTGGCCAAACTTATGTAGCCAAGGGTGGTATGCCTGTTGCTCACACGGTTGATGGCTATTCCATTCCTGTTAAGGTTGAAATCCCTGCCGGTGATTCCGTTTCTTGCGGTGTGAACTGGTAATAGTTTCATTATAGAGTATAACATAAAAAGACCTCCCGCATGGGAGGTCTTTTTGTATGCATCGTCATCCTAAAATGCAATTACCGCGTCGTCCAGAGCGAAGCGAAGACAACTCAGAAGGCGGGCGTTGCGACCATGCTTGCATGGGCATAACCGAGCCAAAGAGTTGGGGCTTTGCCCCACCCAGTTAAGTCTAGTATTTGCAATACAAGAAATAACTGGATGTTTCGTGGCTATGTCTTATTTATAAAATGAAAGCCCGCTTTCGCGGGCCATCATATTAGCGTCTAATAATCAATAACTATTGACTAAAGACCAAAGACCAATGACTACTCTTTATCTCCCTTGAACTTGGCAAGGAACGTCTTTGTTTCGTTTGCCACAATTCCAGAGAGAAGGATAAGCGCTATGAGGTTCGGGAATGCCATCAGGCCGTTGAAAATATCTGCGCTTGTCCAGACCGCGCTTACCGTGAGGTACGGTCCAATGAAAATCGCGAAGATGTAGAGCCAGCGGTAGGTGAGTATTGCCTTCTTGTCCCTGCGCCCGAGCAGGTATTGCAAGCACTTTTCAGAGTAGTATGCCCAACCGAGAATCGTCGTGAAAGCGAAGAACACGAGAGCCGTGGCAAGGAAGTACGGAGCAATTACTGCGCCGCCCGGGATAATGGCAAGGCCGCGGGAGAATGCTTCCATCGTGATGTTCACGCCTTCGAGTCCGAGCTTCGGATCCCAGGCGCCCGAGACCACAATGGCAAGGCCGGTCATTGTACAAATGATAATTGTGTCGAAGAACGTGCCTGTCATGCAGACAAGGCCCTGACGCACAGGTTCCTTTGTCTTTGCTGCGGCCGCTGCAATAGGTGCAGAACCGAGGCCTGCTTCGTTACTGAAAATGCCGCGTGCGATACCTTTCTGCATTGCAATAAAGATGGAACCGACAACGCCGCCAGTGACTGCAGACGGATTAAACGCTGCCTTCACAATCGTTTCGATGGCAGAAGAAATGTGCGAGAAGTTGAGGAGCAAAAGGAGAATGCAGGCAATGATGTAGATGATTGCCATGATGGGAACAATGTACATCGAGACTTTTGCAATGCGCTTGAGACCGCCGATGATGACGGTTGCTGCAAAGATTGTGACGAGGAGGCCTGCGATAGCGGTCGTGACGCTCACGGAGTTTCCACCGATGTTGACAAATTCAGCGGCGTTCGGGGTGAGGCGAGCCATAGCGCTCGTGATGCCGTTGACCTGCGTGATGGTGCCAATGCCGAGGAGGCCTGCGCACATGCCGAAGATGGCAAAGATCACGGCGAGCCATTTCATGTTCCAGCCGAAGCGTTCCTTGATACCCGTTTCAATGTAATAGAACGGACCACCGAGAACCTTGCCTTCTTTATCGACTGTGCGGTACTTGACGGCGAGCAAGCCTTCGGCATACTTTGTTGCCATGCCGAGGAATGCGGCGACTTCCATCCAGAAAAGGGCGCCAGGGCCACCGGTGCCGATTGCGGTTGCCACACCGACGATGTTACCCGTACCGATTGTGGCGGCGAGAGCCGTGCAGAGAGCTCCGAAGCTGGATACTTCGCCTGCGCCGTCTTTTTCGCTGTGCGCCATGAAGCGGAGTGCGTTGTGCAAGTTCATGACCTGCAGACAGCCGAGTCGGATGGTGAGGAGGATGCCTACAAAGAGGATGATGACAATGAGGGGAACGCCCCAGACGTATCCATCGATAGCATCGAGAATGGAATTGAGAGTTTCCATAAATAATCCTTGATGTTAAGGGGTTTTGCCCTAAAGTTAGAAATTATGGAACGCAATGTCGATTGCTTTTGTCACCCCGGATTTATTCCGGGGGCGCCATATACGTTTAAATTAGATACTGGTTAGCGTTTTGACATCCGCCTCGTAGTCCACTCCATCAATATCGAAACCGTTTGTCGCGAGAAAATCGTGGCGGTATCCTTCGAGGTCACCCACTTCGGCGAGGTTCTCTTGCGTGACTGTTGCCATGCGCTTGTCCACTTCTGCCTGGACTTTCGGATCCAATTCATAGTCGTCGATGCGGATGAGGTGATTCTCGTCCGTCGGGACTTTGGAACCCGTATAAAGTCTTTCGGTCATCAAGCGTTCCATCTGTTCGATGCAGCCCTCGTGATTTCCCATTTCCTTCATGACCTTGAAGAGCACGGAAATGTACATCGGGATGATGGGGATGACGGCACTGGATCGCGTGACAAGTCCTTTGTTCACAGAGACATAGGCTTCGCCGTGGAGGTCGTTTTGCAATTCCTTGTGGAGTTCAAGAGCGGTAGCTTCGAGGTGCTTCTTGGCGCCACCGATTGTACCGTCGCGGTAGATGGCGTGCGAAAGTTTTGGGCCGATGTACGAATAAGCGACGGTCTTCACGCCTTCGGCGAGAACGCCTGCCTCCTTGAGCTTGCGTATCCAAAGCGCCCAGTCTTCACCGCCCATGACTTTAACTGTATTGGCGGCTTCTTCGGCGGTGGCGGGTTCTGCGCTGATGGTACTGATTTTTCCGCTGAGGCAGTCAATCGTGGCGCCTGTGAATACTTGACCGATAGGCTTCAAGACGCTGCGGTAGATTGTTCCGTTGTCTGGATCGACACGCACGGAGCTTGCGACACTGTAAACGAGTAAATCGACTTTCTTGCCCATCTTCTTGAGCGTGTCGATAACGTTTTGGCGCATTTCGTGCGAGAACGCGTCACCGTTGAACGTCACGGCGTCGAGGCCCGCTTCTTTTGCGAACTTGTCAAAAGCCATGTTGTTGTACCAGCCCGGCGTACCCGTCTTTTCACGGGATTCACCGACTCCGCCGTCTGAGCCTTCCTTTTCAAAAGAAACTCCAATCGTTGCCGCCTTGTAGCCAAATGCGGCTGTGATGCGGCTTGCAAGCCCGTATCCGGTCGAGCAACCGAGGACGAGAACCGTCTTTGGTGCGTCGGCTGGAATGCTGCGTGTGGTGAACTTCTTTTCGATAAATTCAATCTGGTGCTTGACATCTTGAGCGCAACCCTTTGGGTGGGCGTTAATGCACATGTTGCTACGGATGAGCGGTTTGATAATCATAATGACTCCTATTTTTGACGCCCGCAACTTAGCAATTAAAAGGCTCTAGCTTTGGCCTGTATACAGGAATCGCATCTCCAAAAACGTATTTCTGTAGTATTTCTGAAGTATATTTGAAAGTTTTGTACGGAATTGCTTGTAGAAGGTGTTCCAATATGTACCTTGAAGTCGGTTCCCTATTAAGTTTTGTACAATGGAATTTGCTAATTTTTGTCATAAAATAAAATATGGATTTAAAGAGGAATCTATGACTGAAAAAAGTCCTGTCCGTGTACGCTTTGCTCCGAGCCCCACGGGTTATTTGCATGTCGGTGGCGCACGTACGGCAATCTACAACTACTTCTTTGCAAAACACATGGGTGGCACGTTCTACCTGCGCATTGAAGATACTGACCGTAAGCGCTATAACGAAACCGCTCTCCACGACTTGATGCGCGACCTCAAGTGGCTTGGCCTCCAGTGGGATGAAGGTCCGGGTTGCGAAGGCGACTGCGGTCCGTATTTCCAGAGCGAACGTTTGGACATCTACCATCGTGAAATCAAGAAGCTTTTGGATGCCGGTTGCGCTTACTATTGCTTCTGCACCGAAGAACGTCTGCAGGAAGTCCGCGCTGAACAAGAAAAGTCTCACGTGCCGGTCACTGGTTACGACCGCCACTGCCGCAACATCAGCCGCGAGGAAGCCGAAGCACGCATTGCCGCTGGCGAAAAGGCTGTCATCCGCTTCAAGGTTCCGGAAACGGGCGTCACGGAATTCGATGACATGATCCGTGGCCATATCAGTTACCAGAACGAACTTCTGGATGACCTCGTGCTCATCAAGCGCGACGGTTATCCGACTTACCACTTTGCAAGCGTTGTCGATGACCACTACATGGGTACGACGCATGTGCTCCGCGGTGACGAATGGATCAGCTCCACGCCGAAGCACGAACTCTTGTACAAGGCCTTTGGCTGGCAGCCGCCTGTCTGGTGCCACCTGCCGGTGATTCTCGACAAGAACGGCGGTAAGCTTTCCAAGCGCAAGGGTGCTGCTTCTGTCGGTGACTTCCGCGACCTCGGCTACTTGCCGGAAACGCTCGTGAACTACCTCGCTCTCCTCGGCTGGAACCCGGGCGACGATCGCGAAGTGATGAGCGTCAAGGAAATGATCGATTGCTTCACGCTCGAACGCATCAACCCGAAGTCCGCAAGCTTCGACGAAAAGAAGCTCCAGTGGATGAACGGCCAGCACATCCACATGTGCGATGACGAATTCCTCAAGGACATCATGGTCGATGGACTCAAGGCTATGGGCGTTGATACGAGTGCCGAACCGAACGAACGCTTGCTCGAAATTGTGAAGCAACTCAAGCCGCGTGCTCATTTTGTGCAGGACCTCGCAACGATGGCAAAGTATTTCTTTGTCGCACCAACGGAATACGACGAAAAGGGTGCCAAGAAACATTTCGGTGAAGGCTCCAAGGAAGTCGCAACGCTCGTGCGCGACATGCTCGCTTCCATCGAAGACTTCAAGACTCCGGTGATCGAGAAGGGCTTCTACGAACTTGCTGAACGTTGCGGTCACAAGGTCGGTGAACTGGTGGGCGCTCCGCGCCTTGCCGTGTCCGGTGTGACTGCAGGCCCGGGTCTCTGGGAAATGTTCGAAATTATCGGTAAGGAAGAAGTGCTCCGCCGCATGGACGTGGCGCTCCCGCTGATGAAATAAACTTGAAAAGAAAATGCGTCAGTATTTCCCTTACAGATTGTACTCGCAGCAGCTGTACTGCCGGCAATGCCAGCAGGCAGTTCGCCATGACGTCTGCGCCATGGAAGAGTACACGACGTATGGGGGTATGGAACGCGGTATTCCGCTACTTTGTGTCTGTACTCATTGCGGAACGTATCATGTGGCTTTCTCGCAGGAATTTGCGTTTTGCCATAAGGATGATCCGCAATCCGAGTATGCAAAGGTCTATGGGCACAACCGAATTTTTCCAGGCGATTGGCTCTACTTTGATGGGGCAACCCGTCCTTGTATCGTCAAGAGTTTTTTCCAGTCTAGGGATAAGGAAGTTGTCGTCTATAAAAATGGACCTGCGGATGCAAAGTTCGAGGGTCCAAAAATTCCGATAGACCATGAGGTATCGCCCAATGGCTATCGGCTATTGCCTGCCCAGTGTGTGAACACCTTGTTGGGAGACCATGTCTACCATGTCATCCGCAAGCAGTTTGGTATTGCCATTGGAGTCGTCAAAGACGAAACCAAGGACAAGCTTGTGGTGAAGATGAATGATGGATTAATCGTTTTTATGAGCTATCCGCGTTATGCGGAAAATCCGCCGAATCAAGAAGTTGTTTCTGTTGTGCGTAAGCACCTGGAACTTTTGTCGGATGGGCTTAGTGAAGAGGTTTCCGTTGAAGCGGGGCAGGGAATTGTCTATTTGCGTGGCTTTGTAGAAAGCCTTGCGACAAAGCGAAAAATACAGACCAAAATTGGTGAAATTGCGGGACTGCGCGGTTGTGTGAACATGGTTCGCGTCCGCAAGAATTCCAAGGTTTCCGACGAGGACTTGGAACGACAAATTTGGGATGTTTTGGATGATATTGCTCATCCGATTTTCAAGTACAGTGTCAAGGTGAAATCTGGCGCTGCAAAGGTGACGTTCTATTACGAAGATGAAGTTTATCCTGATGAACTGAAGTCGCGTATTGAATGTATTCCCGGCATAGTTTCGTTGAATATGCATGGGACTGCGATTCTAAAAAAGAATCTCGGCAAAAAAGACCTTTGCCAGAAAATTATGGATAAGCTTGCGTCATACAGTTTCTTGAAAAATTCGTTTGTTCATGTCACGTATGTGGGCAAGCGTTTCTTGGTCGAGGGGCGTGTGGCAAATATTGTTCAGAGAGAGTTTGCGCTATTGGCTGTTGCTGGTTTTGCTCGGTCGGTAGCGGTGGGGAACCGTCTAAGAATTTTAAAAACTTAGGAAAAAGAGGAGTGAAAAATGGCTACAGGATATGAAAAGATAAATAAGATTAAATGCAAACTTCGTGTGCCGATGACGGTCTCGATGCTTGCTCAGGCGATGGATTGCGGACCGAGAACTATTTTCCGCCATTTAAATGCACTAGAACAGGAAAATTGTGGTCTCCATAAGTTCAAAAAGGATGGCGAAACTTTTTACGTTATTCAAACCGAACAGAAGGTGGACTTTAACCAGAAAATCGTCAAGCAGCTCGAAAAGTTGAAAAAGACGATGAACGACACGACTCCTTTGGACTTGAAAAACCGCAAGCTCATCGATAGCGTTATTTCGTCCATGCAGACAACGGACCCGGATGGATTCAAGGCTGAAGCGATTACACTTGACCCGAACTACATTATGGATTATGGCCCGTTCTGTGACCATAAGGCTCAAGACTCTATGGTCTCGAAGCTTTTGTCTGCAATTCGTGAAGGCTTTAGAATCCGTATTGTGTACAGAAGTACGAACGAAGAAACGGAAAAGAAGACGATTGAAGTTTGCCCAATCAAGCTTGTGATGCGCATTGATACGCTTTACTTGATTGCTGCTGATGAAACGTATGCCGAAACGCATATCTTTAAAAATTATCTTGTCGAAAATATCATGAGCGTTGTCCAGACGAATAACTGCGCCATGACGCTTCGTGAACCGTTCTGCGTCTATGAACATTACAAGTATGCTTTTGGCAAGTATGTTTCTACCGAAGACCCGCAAACGGTGACGCTTCTTATCAAGACCGGTTGGCTCAAGACGCAGTTCTTAAAGTCTAGATTTTCTCCGTGTGCAGAAATCACGGAGGATAAGGACAAGAACAT
The DNA here is from genome assembly GCF_900215325.1 of Fibrobacter sp. UWB16. NCBI lineage: Bacteria > Pseudomonadati > Fibrobacterota > Fibrobacteria > Fibrobacterales > Fibrobacteraceae > Fibrobacter > Fibrobacter sp. UWB16. The sequence goes on from NZ_OCMS01000005.1 coordinate 157,422, forward strand.
GATTGTGACGCTCAAGCTCCGCTTGACTCCGGACTTTAAGACATGGCTGTTTGGCGTGCTTCCGGATGTGAAAATTTTGAAGCCGGAATCCTTGAAAACGGAAATGCTTGAACGCTTGAAAAATACATTGAAGGATATGAAGGCGTAGTAATGGAATACCGTCTTTCTGATTATAACTTTGAATTCCCGAAAGAATTGATTGCCTCCCGTACGGCGGGCAAGGGCAAGACGCATATTTTGTATTGCCCCAAAAATGGCGGCGAACGCCGCATTATGAAGGCTCCTGAAATTGTCGACCTGTTCCGCCCAGGCGATTGCCTCGTGGTGAACAATACGAAGGTGATTCCTGCTCGTCTGTATGGCGAAACGCAATTTGGCGGTCAGGTCGAAGTCCTCTTGGTGCAGGCGTTGAACCCCTCCGAAGCAGGCGAGGCCCGCTTTGAAGCCAAGGTGCATCCGGGCAAGGCTTTCCAGGTCGGGCGTGAACTCAAGCTCGCTGGTGTGCGCACGTTCGTGGAAGAAGTTCATGAAGAAGACGGCAACCGCGTTCTTCGTTTTGAAAAGACTCCTGCCGAGATGGAAGAGGTCATGAACAAGGAAGGGCACGTTCCGCTGCCGCCCTACATTGACCGCCCCGATGACGAAGACGACAAGAAGGCATACCAGACGATTTTCGCAAAGTATGCTGGCGCTGTGGCCGCACCGACCGCAAGTCTCCACTTTAGCGAACAAATGCTCGAAGACTTGAAGGCGAAGGGTGTGTACGTTGCTGAAGTCACGCTCCATGTGGGCCCGGGAACGTTCCAGAACATCTCTGTCGAAGATTTCACGCAGCATAAGATGCACGGCGAGTATTACGAACTCACCAAGGAAAATGCCGACATCATCAACAAGGCGAAGCGCGAAGGTGGCCGCATTGTGACGGTCGGTACGACGAGTACGCGCGTGATTGAAACGGTCGCCGATGCCAACGGATTTTTGAAACCGCAAAAGGGCGTGACCTATGCGTTCTTCTACCCAGGATACAAGTACAAGATTGTGGATGGTCTCTTAACCAATTTCCATTGGCCCAAGAGCTCTCTCATTTTGCTTGTGTCGGCATTCTATGGTCGTGAAAACACGCTCGACGCATACAAAATGGCCGTAGAGAACAAGCTTAAATTGTTCAGCTACGGCGACGGAATGCTGATATTGTAAGGGATTATTTTGCAGGCGTTTCGGATTCCATTTCGAGCGCTTGCGGAATCTTTTCGTCCTTGCAAAGGATTTCTTCGCGAATCTTAAATGTGAAGTCCTCCAGGTTGTTTTCAAACATCTTCTGGAAGGGCTTCTTTTTTTGTACGCGTTCCAAGGCGCAAGAGCAGTAGTTGATGCGCTGGATCAGCTTCACGTCGTCTGTCGGCGTGTCGTGCGAGAAAACGCATTCGTGCATGATGGCGTATTCCATGGAACGGTCATAACGGAATTTGCACTTGTTCGGAAGGTCCGGCTGGGCTGCAATTTTTTCAATGATTTTTTCAGTCGGAATCTTGCTGCTAAACCAGTTGTTGGCCTGGTAGCCTAAGAAAAAGAACAGCAAGCAGACGATGATGCGGATGGTGTTTCTTCTGCGGTAAGCCATTCTGTTGAAACTGCGTTCCAGAGCGGCGAACGTCATGGTCGCGTGTTTCTTGACTTCGTTCAAATCATCGTTATCGCTGTTGTTTACGTTATTGTTGTTTTCAATCATGCTTCTTCAAGTGCCCATACTTCTGGATAGGTGCGGTACGTATTTGCATAGTCGAGACCGTAACCTACCACAAATTTATCTTCAATTTCAAAACCAACGAAGTCGGCATGGTAATTCACCGTTCGTCTTGATTCCTTGTTCAACAGTACGCAAGTCGTGATGGAGGCGGGGGAGTAATCCGCGAGGGCTTTCACGAGGGAATACATCGTGTTGCCAGTGTCTAGAATGTCGTCAATCAGCAAAACGCGTTTGCCCTTGATGTCGAGACCTTCAAGGCCCGAAATATGGACATTTGCATTTGGCTTGTCGGATTCGCCGTAGCTTGACGCCTTGATAAATGCGATGCGCAATTTCGGAGTCGCGATACGGCGAGACAAGTCGGCGGTAAACATGTAGCTGCCGGTAAGTGCAGATAAAATCACGTCGAAATCAAACGCCTTCAGTTCAGAGGCGAGTGAGTCCAGACGCGCATTTATCTCTTGCGCTGTAATGAGTGGAGCGCTTGGCAGCTTGTACATTAAATCACCTCGAAGTTCAGCCATTGGAACATCGGCTTGAGGGCCGCAAACTTTCCGTCAGGTTCTGCCTTGTATTGCTTGTAGATGCCAAAGACGTGGTTTTCGAGAGAAGTCTTGTTGATGAAAATCTTCAGCCAATCGGCGACCGTGATGAGATCGGTGATGTAGTTGAGGGTTTCTTCGTTGAACTTCTTTGCTACTTCGTCGATGAGGAGTGTGAGCTTATGGAAGAACATGTGGCCAAGCCCGCCAAAGCTAAAGTGCGTGTTGAGCGCTGTTGCTTCGGTGATGAGCTCGTGAATTTCTTCGATGTTCGCCTTGTTGTGCTCGTTCAGCAACTGCAAAGCGGCATGGTGAATGCGTGCGTTGATTTCCACCGTGAGAATTTTCCTCATGGTGTCCGGCAAGGTGTGGTCCGGGTCGGCAAGGCTGTCGATGGAAATGCCATGGTTCAGCGCAAAGCCGGAGAACGACTTTGTGATGTTTTCGAGGTGCATCTGCGTCGAAAGCTGGTTGATGCGCTTCAGGGAATCGCTCGCGAGATTGCTCATGCGGACAACGTATGCTGTCGGATAGAGCTCGTGGAGTTGTTCCGTTGTCATGTTCGTATTTTCAACAAACGTGAGTCCGCTTTCCTTTTCTTCGCCCATGGCAACGACGATGTTTACGCGGCTGAGCTGGTCCGTGACGACCAAGTTCGTGGTCACGCAAGATTCACCGAGATCGTTGTCTTCGTAAGACGTGCGCACGAGCGTCTGGCGACGGCGGGACGCAATCTTTGTTGCCGTGATGCGGGAATCCTTGTTGAGGTAGTCTTCTTCAAGTTCGAGGTGGTAAATCGCGGCACGTTCTGCCATCTGCTTGATGACGGACGGGACGTTTTCTTCGGCGTACTTCGTGAAGACTTCGGCGCCGTTCCACTTGTGTTCGTTACTTGTGGCGCGGGCGAGGATGTACAGAATTTCGCTCTTGAGATTGTCTCCCATCGGGAGGAACGGCTTTAAAAGCTGCATCGCGCGGAGGGCATAACGCATGTTCTGCACCGGTTCGAGCCCTTCGATATCGTTGAAGAACCAGCCGCAGCTCGTGAAGCTGAACAGGCAGAACTTCTGGATTTCGAGAAGTCGGATGGCCTTGGCGCGGTCTTCTTGCTTTTCGTAATCCTTGAGCGTATCCTTGAGGTACTGTTCCTTGCGGGATTCGTCTTCGGGCGCGACAATCACCTGGATGTAGTTGTTGCGAGCTTCCCACGGATCAATCTTTGAAATCTTTTCGAATTCGCGAACGAAAATGTTGTCGGCGACTTCCTTGAGGTGGTTGAATGCATCGCGGAGCGGACCACGCCATTTCTGGTTCCAGTCGGCGCCACCGCCGGTGGAGCAACCGCAGTCTCTATACCAGCGACCAACACCATGAGCGCAGCTCCAAGCGCAACCTTCGCCGTAGAAATTCTTGAGTTCAACTTCGTATTTGGGCGGGAACTTTTCAAGGTACCAGCCGTAGTTCACCGGAACCATGTGGTTCTGCGGAGCGAACTTGTTGTAGAGCCATGCGGCGCACATGTCGCCAAACGGTTCATGGTGGCCGTAAGATTCACCGTCGGTGCCGATGCTTACGAGTTGTGGTTCGCTGCGGTTTGCGTCCCAGGCGCTTTCAATGCGGTGACCAAAAGTCCCTGCATCGCGGAGTAAATGTTCAAAGCCGACGGCACTCGAAAGCCACGGGTTGTAGAAGAACACGTCGAGGTAACCGTCACAGACGAGGTTGCCTTCCTTGTCGCGCGGGTAAATGCGGTACGGGCGCGTGGTATCGATATTCGTGTTGCTGCAATCGGTCCACTTCTTGTCGCCAAACTTGCGGAACTTGTCAGCCTGCGTGGGCGAGAGAATCGTGTACTTGATGCCTGCCTTGATGAGCTCGACAACGGTTTCAAAGTTGATGGCTGTTTCGGCAAGCCACATGGCTTCGGGCATGCGACCGAAATGGAACTTGAAATCTTCAATGCCCCAGCGAATTTGTGTACGCTTGTCTTGCGTGCTTGCGAGCGGCATGATGATGTGGTTGTAAACTTGTGCAATCGCATTGCCGTGCCCGTTCATGCGTTCCTGGCTGCGCTTGTCGGCGTCCTGAATGCGTTTGTAGGTGTCGGGCGTGTTGGTACGGATCCAGCCCATGAGAGTCGGGCCGATGTTGAAGCTCATGAAATCGTAGTTGTTTACGATGTCGACAATTTTGCCTTTAGAATTTAAAATACGGCTTGCGGAGTTCGGGCTATAGCACTCGCTGGCAATGCGTTCGTTCCAGTCGTGGAACGGACGTGCGCTTGGCTGGTTCTCGATAACACCAGTCCAAGGGTTTTCGCGAGGGGGCTGATAAAAATGTCCGTGAATAGTAAAGTAAAGGGGGTTCTTTTCGGTCATGGTTTAAAAATAGAAAAAAGGTTCAAAAGTGAACCTTTTTTTTAAAATACATGTTGCGACGCGCACTATTTTAAGCGTAAAACCTGCATGGTATTGTGATGTCCGACACTAGCCTTGACAATGTAGTTGCCGGCGGCGAGCGATTGGAGGCTTAAGCTATGCGTTCCTGCCGAAATTTGACCCTGCAAAAGTGTGGCGACGCGGTGTCCTGTCAGGTCGAAAATAGTGACGGTGGCGTTACCATTTTGATTTGTGGACAACGAAAGCGACTTGCTATTTATAGCAAGATTTACGTTGTTTGCTATAATGCGTTTTGCAATAGGATTGCGAATGGTGACCTTGTCCCAACCGGGCATGTCATCGAGCGCGATGATGCGCTTGTCATCGAGATTCCTCTTCCACATTTCTGCGGTTGTCTTTTCCAAGAAGTTTCCGCTCCAGGTCTGGCTCCACGTCATCCAATAGCTCCAATTGGCCTTGTCTTCGGCAATGCTATCGATGTCTGGGATGGCGCCGTTTTCGCTCAATGCAATCATCTTGTTCGTGCCCACATCGCTCACGATTTTGTTGTAGTAGTTTGCACCGGAATTGTGGTCGTTGAGCGGGTCGTAAATGTCAACAGCAACGATGTCCACGTATTCATCGCCCGGATACCAGCTAGCATTGAGTGCTGAGTAATCGTAACCAAATTGCGGGTCGGTATTGATGTTCCAGACCCAAAGCAAATTCTTGAGGCCATTTGTTTTTACCATGCGGTCAAAGACGAGTCGGTAAAGTTGTTTGTAGCAATCGCCACTGCCCACACCCCACCAGAACCAGCCACCGCTTGCTTCATGAAGCGGGCGCCAGATGACGGCAACGTCTTTTTCCTGCAATTGCTTGAATAGTGCAGAAACTTTATCGATGTCATTTACGATGTCCTTGTATTCTTGAGAGGCTTCGTTGATTTCCTTGCAGGTGGAATCCTTGAAAGCCTTAGTGTAGTTGAAGCACGTGTTGCTTTCGCTAGAACCCTTTGCTCCATTGGCGCATCCGCTGCTGCGGTAACCGTTCATGGGGTAGGTGTCTTTGGTGTAGAATACAGTGTCTTCGCCGACTTTCCAATGCCATGTGAATGTCGGAATGCCGCCCAACTTCCAGAGTTCTTCTGCCATCAGGAGGTTGTTTTCAGAGTAACCTCTGAACCAGCCTTCATCGGAATGTCCGCCGGCGGCAAAGAGCATGTCAAAACCGCCAATGGCGGGGTAGTGCCCTGTGCGTTTGTAGAATTCGGCAATATCCGTCTGACCTTTCCATGAAACTTCTGCGTCGGTGTACTTGCAGGAATCGGCAGGAGTGCAGCCGCCCGGCGGGATGAGTTTCATGTTGCCATAATCGTAGTTGAAATTCTGGTCGCTGATCATCATGCCACTAAGCGTTGTTTTCGTAAAGTTCTCGCGCAAGAAAGAGAATACTTTGCGTGCGGATTCTGACGCATTGGGCGTGACAGGAGCGGTACCGATTTTGTATTCCGGATCGGGATGGCGTTCGACGGTGATGTAGTCCACGCCGATGGCTTGGTTCCCGACCGTAATCTTATTTTCGCCAACCTTCATTTTTGCCGATGCGGACACGACATAGCTCGAATCGCAATTACGTGGAGTCGTGAGCATGGAACCTACATCGACACCGTTGACTGTGATTTTAGAGGTAGTCCAGTCGTATTGCTTGATGAGAACTTTTGTGGTAATATCGTAAACGGCGGTCTCTTCGACTTTGACCGTAAACGTGATACCGCTAGCGTCGGCGGGCTTAGCGTATTTGCCGCCCGAAAAGTCTGCGCCTTCGGCAACGGTTGCGCCGCTCAAATCTTCGGCTTCGTAAGTTGTCGGTGCGGCATAAATTGATGTTGCCGCGATTGCTGTGGCAAAAGCCATTGCGGAGCATGCGCCCGCGATTGATTTACATCCCATATCTACACTCCATTTTTTTTGCATTGTCATCCCAGCTTTATGCCGGAAACGTTTTTTTTTGCAATGTCATCCCGGATTTATTCCGGGATCGGTATTCTCAATTACTTTACTAGAATCTTTCCGTTTTGGTTAAATCCATTGCCTTGCACTTTCACGAGGTACTGTCCAACCGCAATTCCGCTCAAGTTAATGCTTGCTGTGCCATTGATAGTGCGGCTCATTACCTGATTGCCCTGCATGTCGAAAATTGCAACTCTTGCGTTGGCGTATGCTGCGACACTCGGAATAATCACTTGCAAATTCTTTCCGATAACAGACAAACTTGTGGCAATCTTCTGTGCGTTTAACGTGTTCTTGAAACCCGTTGTCGGTGGCGTGACGATTTCGTACTTGTCCCAGCCCGGCATATCTTCGAGCGTCAAGGTGTATTCGTTGTTCATCACGATTTTCCAGCTTTCGGCATTGTTGTCGTTTGCCCAGCCTTCCATTGCGTAGTCGCCATACCACGGCATAAACCAGCTCCAGTTGGCGCCATCGGCCTTCATCTCGTCAGGGTAGGGCACAGAACCATTTTCGCTGAGCGCGACAATCTTTTTGCCGCCGAAGATTTCCTTGACCGTCTCAAAGCTGCCGATGAGGCTGGAGTGGTTTGATTCACGCGGGTAGTAATAGTAGTCGCGGCCCACAACGTCCACGTATTCATCGCCCGGATACCAGTCGAGAGCGTCGCTCGCTTCGTCGGTGGTCCACACCCAAATCAAGTTGTGCAATCCTTTCTGATTCACGAAAATATCGAACATGAGCTTGTACAGTGCAACGCACGATTTTGCACCATCTGTACCCCACCAGAACCACTTGCCGCTAGCTTCGTGGAGCGGTCGCCAAAGAACGGCGACGCCTTCTTTTTGCAATGTCAAAAGTGAGTCGGCGATCATTTCCATGTCGCGGACAATGGCCTTGTATTCATCGCTACTTGTTTTCCATTTGCCGGTGGATTCGTCGTAAGCCTTGTTGATACTGAATTCGGTGTAGGGATCGTTTCCGCTCGATTGCGTGTAGAACGCTTCGACTTCGTGCATCGGGTCTTTCCAATGCCAGTTGAATTGCGGAATGCCACCTGCTTTCCAGACCGTCTTTGCCATTTCGAGCGAAGCGTGCGTGTACCCCTGATACCATTGCTGGTCAGAATTCTTGCCCGAGGCATGCAAAAAGTCAAAGCCTACGAGAACCACGTTCTTGCCGCTAGCCTTGTTGATGTAACTGAGTTCGGTTTGTGTTTCGTAGTTTTGCGGGGTGTACTGGCCGTTATTTTCGAACGGGCGTTCCGTCATGACGCCGCTAATCACGTGCTTGCCGAAATTGTTGAGCAAGAAGTTGTAGAGCTTCTGTGCACTTTCGGTTGGCTCTGGCGTGACAGGATTCGGTGAAATGCTCCACGGGCTGGCTTCGTATTCCGTGAGTTCGATGTAGTCGAGGTTGACGTAACCCCAGCTGTGGACGATGCCTATTTTGTTTTCGCCTGCGGTGAGCTTGATTTTGCCCGCGCCTTTGATGGTCGTGAATTCGTCAGAAATTCCAAAAGAAATCTGCCCTGCAGAAACGCCGTTGACGGTCAAGTTCTGGATTTTGTTGGTCGATGTTGATGGTATTTGGTATGTGGCCCAAAGAGTGTAATAGCCCGTTACGGGGACTGCCACTTTGAACTCCAAATTGCCGTCTTTCATATCGACGGATTTTCCGCCCGAAGCTTTAGCATCTTCGATTACGACGACTTTGTGGTCATCGGCGAGGACGGCGTCTTCGGCTTCTAAACGGATGGGGGTGGCGGCAAAAGCGGTGCTTGCGAGTGCTGCGACAGTTGCCGTAGCGACAAAATTTGTGTAGTTAAAGTGTTTCATAAACATCCATATCTCCACCCCTAAATCTATATTCTTGCGCCCCAAATTCAAAGGATTTTCGTCACTGCTTTTGTCCAAAAAACAGCATTGTCATGCCCCACGTCATCCTGAGCAACGCAATTCGTCATCCTGAGCGAAGCGAAGGATCCAGTTCCATTTAAAGAAAAAGTCCCGCGAAAAGCGGGACTCATTTGCATTGTCATCTCGGCGCTTGTCCTCGCTTGACGGGGATGACCGGAAATCTCCTTTCAAAGGATTACTTCACAATCACGGGCTGAGTCGTGGTGATTCCAGCACCCTTCATGCGTATGATGTACTGACCCTTCGGCATATCGGCAAGGCTGAACACGTAGTTGCCTGCGCCAAGAACTCCGTTAAAGAGCGTGGCAACGATTCTTCCGTTCATGCCGAACACGTCAACGCTGACCTGACCTTTTGCCTTTGTGTTGAGCATAATCTTGTCACCGTTGATAGTGAACTTCGAAGTTGCGATTTTGCTCTTTGTCAAAGTTGTGGATTTGCCGTAAACGTAGTTTTCATCGAAAACGATTTTGATTTCCGGAATCATTTCTTCGGTGTTTTCGTAACCGCGCTTGAAGGCGTCGTACTTGTCGGTGTTGAAGTCAAAGAGCGTCAAATCGCCAGCCTTGATATCGTCGTAAATCAACGTGCCAGTGTAACCAGCGGCGTAGTTGGCAAGCGTGATGCTGAGCGTCTTGTTGCGGTCGGCAAAGCTAGAGATATCGATAGAGCATGTGACCTTTTCGCCTGCCGGAACCTTGCAGCTGCCTTCCGTTTCCGTCCAGGTCCAAGAATCCGTGAGCTTGAAAATCAAGTAGATGTCTGCGTCGGTCTTGCCGTTGTTCTTGGCGGTCCAAGTGAACGTCGTTGCGCCGGAGAGGTCCCAGCCGCCCTTGTTCTGGTATTCCACCTGGCCATTGTCGGCACCGTAGGTCACAGCCATCATGCCGTTTCCGCCATTGCCGCCTTCAATGTTCACATCCTTAATCTTGATGCTTGCTTCTTCCGTTGCGGCGAGCTTCTTCATGGCGTCGAGAGCCGGGTCAATCGTGTAGCTGTAACCGCCAAAGTTTGCTTCGGTCTTGTCGCCGATGTACTGCCAGGCGAGAGCGCCTGCGTAACCGCCGTCAAAAGCCTTGCGGTAGCATTCTTCCGTTGTAATTTCTGTCTTTGCGGCGAAATTGGAGCGGTAAGTATCGCCTGCCCAACCGCTTGCCGGGAATTCACCAATAATCATCGGTTTGGAATCGTAGCTGTACTTGGTCGCCATCTGGGCCGCAGTGTTTACGAACGGGCTTACGGAATTGTCTTGCCAGTACGGGTAATAGTGCGTCTGGAAAAAGTCGAGCGTACCGTTGGCTTCGCCACCCGCTTCGATGAGGGCTGCGTCATTCCAATGCTTCTGATACTTGATGTTCACGCTACCGGTCGAAACGAGAAGATCCGGGTTTGTCGTGTGGATGGCTGCTGCAACCTTGTTCGTAAACTTCTGGATTTTGGCAAGTGCCATCTTCTTTGTAGTCCAGCCGCTGCATTCGCTAGTCATACCCTCGGGTTCGTTAAAGACTTCCCAAGTCATGAGCGCTTTGTGGTTGCCGATTGCTTTTACGACAGGAATAAGGACGTTGTCAATAAAAGCCTTGGTGCCTGCATCTTCGAAAAGCAATTCGTTAGCGGTAATGTCGAGCTTTTCGTTGTAAAGTCCCCACTGGTTCGGTTCCATCAAGTTGTGGCTGAAAAGGCACATCGAAACCATCACGCCATATTCTTCAGCGATGTCCAAAGCCTTCTTCATGTTCGCGATGGTGTTTTCCTTTGGGCCCGTGACCAAGTGCGTCGTTTCGTCAATTGTTGGGCTCTGGCTCATGTTGTTAAAGAGCCACCAACGAATAGCGTTACCGCCTGCGGCACGCGTGCCTTCCACAGCCTTACGCCATGCGTTTTCGTCCAGCGGGGAAGCACCCACGTCGGAATTGTAGTCGCTCCAGGCGAGGTTTGTACCCGAGAAGAAAATCTTCTTGCCGTTGTATTGCAAATCGGTTCCGCTTACCGTGAGACCCGGGGCTGCAAATGCGGCCGTTCCGAGGAGCGATGCGGCGATTAAAGTCTTGAAGCTATTCATGAAATATCCTTGTTTTTCTTGAAACTAGATTTTTAACGATGAAATAGGGCAATCCCGACTTTTGAGTGTTGACAAAACTTGTGGAAAATGTCCACACCCCCAAACATCCTAAATATCGTCTATTGAAAAATAGATTTGTGAAATTTGAAGTCAAGACGCGCTGTGATAAAGTGCAATATTTTCACGGAAATGTAAGATAAATAAACGTTTTATTTGGGCCGTTCGGGGCGAAAAGTGACGAAATGCACATTGTAAGAAAAGGCGACCGCTTGTGCGGCCGCCTTTAGGTATTTGGCTTTTTGTGTTATAGTCTACTTGATGAGAACCTTCTGGGTGGCATTGAGTCCGGCGCCCTTGACGCGGATGATGTACTGACCCTTGTTGAGGTTCTGGAGGCTGAACGTGTGGCTGCCTGCGCTGAGGTTTCCGCGGTGGAGTGTAGCGATGCGCTTGCCGATCATGTTGAACACGTCGATGCTTGCGAAACCGGAAACGTTTGCGGTGAGCGAGAGGTTGCCGTTCTTGACGCTCATGCCTGCCTTCTTTGCGGCGGCAATCGGCTTGATGGCGGATGTGCCTGCCGGCGTGCCGTCCTTGTTATAGAGCTCGATACTTGCGATGTGGCCCTTGCTCTGGTCTGCGGCGGTGAAGAGTTCAGTCTTCTTATTGAATCCGTTGATGATGATACCGTTGTCCGTGACCATGTTGTCGAAAAGCACGGTGCCTTCGAATCCGTTAGCGCCAGCCAAGATGAAGGTGACAGAGAAGAGGTTGTCGAGGTCCATCGGGTGTTCGACGCCTGCGTCATCGGTGTAAGTTTCGATGGCAAATTCACAAGTGGATTTTGCACCGTCGTTGAGCCAGCAGCCGTCAGACGGAGACTGTTCCCAAGTCCATGCCTTATCGGCGGAGCCATCGCGGACAAATGCCATGCCGATCCAGATGCCGTTCATTTCGCCACCGGAACCCTTGTTTTCGATTGTGACGGCGATGCTCTTTGCACCGGTCAGTTTCGGAACCTTCTTGAATTCGATGTTTGCACCGCTATCGTTGATAGCCTTGTAGGTCACGCCCATGACGAGGTCAACATTTTCCGGATTGGCCTTGGCCGTGTCTGCACCGAACTTGGCATTCTGTGTAGAAGTCGGGCAAACGTTTGTTGCTGCGGCAGCTTCGCTATAGTTGTCCCAACCCGGCATTTTGTCGAGGGTGATGATGCGTTCGTCAGCGAGGTTCTTCTGCCATACGCTTGCTGCAGTCTGGCTCACATAGCCGCCGTTCCAGCTCGGGGATTCGTACCACGGCATCCACCAGCTCCAAGTAGCACCGTCTTCGTACATCTTGTCAACGTCAGGAATCGGGCCGTTTTCGCTGAGGGAGATAATCTTGTTGGTGCCAGCCTTGTTCGTAAGGTCGATAAATGCGGAGCTGTTGCTCTGGTGATCGTTGGCTGCATTGTAAATGTCTACGCTCAACACGTCATAGTAGGTTTCGCCCGGAGTCCAGGACATCGTAGCGGCGTCCTTCGGATTGAAGTCCCAAATGAGGTTGTTGACGCCATTCGTGAACACCATGCGTTCGTAGAGCAACTGGTAGAGGGCTGCGAACTGCTTGCCTGTGTGGGTGCTCCACCAGAACCAGTTGCCACCGGATTCATGGAGCGGACGGAAGATGGCGGCAACGCCTTCTTTCTGGAGGTCAAGGAAAATCTTAGAAACGAGATCGATGTCAGCGACGAGAGCCTTGTAAGCGGTCGAAACGGTATCCCAGTTGGTCGTGCCGGTCACGAAAGCTTCGGTGAAGTCGAATTCGGTGTAATTGTCGTTTGCGCCTTTCACGTAGAAGTTTTCTTCGTCACCCGGACGCCAGTGCCATGTGAATGCCGGAATGCCGCCCTTCTTCCAAGTGCTCTTGGCGATATCGATGGCCTTTTCGGTGTATTCCTGGAACCAGCTGTTGTCCTTGCTGCCGCCAGTGGCGTTCATCAGGTCAACTCCAACAAGTGCGGGGTACTTGCCGCCAGCCTTGAATACGGCCTGAACGTCTTCGTGCAGGGTGGCGTCACCCTTGGTGTAGGCGTCCATATTACCGGTCATCACGCCAGAAATGGTCTTTTTGCCAAAGTTATTGACGAGGAAGTTGTAAAGCTTGACTGCGGACGGGGTGGCTGTCTTTGTCACCGGGGCGTTGCAGAGGTTGAACGCTTTAGCTTCGTAACCCTTGACTTCGATGTAGTCGAGGTCAATCCAGCCCCAGCTATTGGTGATGGCGATGGTGTTCTCACCGGCGGCGAGGTTCATGACCGTTTCGACGTCGGCAAATTTGCCCTTATCGGTCACGTCGAACGTCACGGCAGAGGAGGCTCCGCCAGCTTCGACGTTGTTAATCTTGGATCCACCGTAATTGTTCATGTAGTGGAGAACGATGGTGTATTTGCCTGCTTTTTCGACCGTCACCTTGGAAAAAGTGATGTCGCCGCCGTTCATCTTGACGTATTTACCGCCGGAAGCTTCGGTGTTAGAGGCGACGGCTGCGTCTTTGGTGATGGCTGCGTCTTCGGCTTCATACGGGGCCGCGAAGGCGGTGCAGGCGACTGAAAGGCCACATGCGAGGAAAACTTTCTTAAAATCCATGTTCTCTCCTTAAGATACGTGTTCTCAAAATATATTGAAAAAAGCAAAAATGCAATAGCATTTTTGCTTGAAAGGAAAAAATATGTTTACGGGCATTTTTGGATGCCTTTTTAGCCCGTTTTTAGCGTTTTTGGAACTTTGCTCCGAAAACGAACGTGCGGCTTTCGCTTGGCTTGATGACGATTAAATCGCGGTGATGGTTTAAAGTATCGGGTTCCGCGGTCATCGGCTCGATAGCGATGCTCATACGGTCAGGCGGAGTGTAAATCTGGATGGCGTTATATTGTTCTTTGCCGGCCTTTTGCCAAATTTGGAGGGATTTGGTATCGCTTTTGAGTTCTACGGAGGCTAAAATGTTCTCAAAATTTTTCTTGTTTTTGAGAACGTAGGGGGCTTCGCCCTGGTTTAAGCAGAAACAATCGTTGATGAACTCGTCATTGATGAGCCTACCGCCCACGAAACGGGTATCCGGCTTGAATTCGCCCGTCGGGATGTCTGCCTTGTCGAGAATCGCGAGGTTCGATTCCGGGAGCGTCATTTGGAGACCGTTGATCTTTTCTCCGAGCGTGTAATAGGGGTGCCAGCCTTCGGAATAGGGGAGGTCGCCCTTGCCGATATTCGTGACGGTCGATTCGACGGTGTAGCTTTCTCCGGTGAACGTGATCTTGTTCACGGCACGGAAGGGGAACGGGAATCCTGTAAATGCACCTGGCCAGTCGATACCGAATGTTGCGACGCATTTTTCGCTATCGCTTTCGAAACTCAGGAGGTTCCATTCCTTGTTCTGCAAAAAGCCGTGGAGAGCGTGCGGTGCCCAGCTCACATTGTTGACGAGCTGGTAGTCGTTGCCGTTCCAGTTGAATTTGGCGTAGGCTACGCGTCCTGGGAAGGGGGCGAGTCTGCAACCTGCGTTTGTGTCGGGGCCCATTTTGAAAATGTCGTCGCCTTCGCGGTAGCCGAAAAGGAGGTCTTGAAGCTTGCCGTTATTGTCGGGGATGCGCCAGGCGTTGAGGCCTGCGCCGTAACCGCTCAAAATTTCAAATTCAGCGCCGTCGTCACGCTGCAAAACAAAGCACTGCACAGTGCCCAAAGGACGGGAAATAAGTTTGAAGTTGCTCATGTTTTTAATTTAGCAATTACTATCTTTGCTATTATGGATTCTCAGACGATTGTTGCTCCGATGACGCCTGCGGGCGTGAGTGCCGTTGCCGCCATCCGCGTGAGTGGCTCGAAGGTGCGCGAAGTGGTGCGCCTTCTGTTCGGTGAATCGGCAATCAAGAATTTGAAGCCTCGCGAAGCAAAGCTTGCGACGGCTCGCGACTATCGTACAATGGTCGGCGATGACCGCGCGACAGCACTCGTTATCGATAGCCTCCTCTACATTTTTTTTGAAGGTCCGAATTCCTATACCGGCGAAGACGTGCTGGAACTTTACCCGCACGGAAACCCGATTATCGTCCGTGAACTGATTCAGGTCATCAAGAGCGTCGATGGCGTGCGCTTGGCAGAACCGGGCGAATACACGCGTCGTGCATTCTTGAACGGTCGCATGGACTTGGTGCAGGCGGAATCCGTTGCCGATGTGATCCACAGTGCTAACCGTGATGAACTTAAGAACGCCCATCGCTTGCTCGGCGGTGCGCTCTCGAAAAAAGTCAAGACGCTCACGGAACAGGTCATGGATATCTCGGCCCGCCTCGAATTGGATGTCGATTTCTCCGAAGAAGAAGCTGATCCGGATTATGCAACTTGGGGCGTGAAAATCTCTGCGATTCGCGAAAGCGTAGAATCCATTTTGAAAAGTTTTAAGGGCAAGGCGGCGGTCAGCCGTTTGCCGCTTGCTGTTTTGTACGGCGCTCCGAATGCGGGCAAGTCGAGCCTCGTGAATGCGCTCCTCGGTGAAGACCGAATCCTCGTGAGTAACATCCCCGGCACGACCCGTGACTTTGTCGAAGTCCGCTTGTTCCTGGACGGGGGTGAGATCCGCCTTGTCGATACCGCTGGCATTGCCGAAAAGGCGACCGACGCGCTCGATGCCCTCAGCATGGAAAAAAGCCGTGAAATCCTCGCCGAAGCCGACATGAAGATTCTGGTTCTCGATGGATCAGATGAGCGCGGCGCATCTTGTTATTCTGAGAATATAAAACCGGATTTTGTCGTCGTTTCGAAGAGCGACTTGGGCGCATCTCGGCAGGGCGGCGCCTCTCGTCATCCTGAGCAAAGCGAAGGATCCAGTGAATCTCGCCTTCGCATTTCCTCCAAGACGGGTGAGGGGCTCGCGGATCTCAAGCGCGCCATGAACGCCGCTCTTTTTAAGAAAACTGAAAATTCCGAAGACCTCTGGATTACGAGCGAGCGCGAAAAGACCTGCCTCGAAGAAGCTCTTGCTGGCATCGACCGCGCACTTAACCTTATCCGCACAAATCCGGCGGTGGAACTTTTGGCTTTCGAAATGCAACTGGTGCGCCGTTCACTCCAGAGCATAACGGGCGAAATCTCGTCCGAAGACGTTTTACAACAAATATTTGCGGGGTTCTGCATTGGAAAATAGTTACGTTGGTCTCGTCCTTGCCGTCTTTGCGTTCGGCACTTACATGGTCCCTCTCAAGGCTTGGTCCAAGTTCTCGTCGTGGGCGTACCTCTCTTGCATGGCCTTGGGCATGTTCATCGGCCAACTTTGCATTTCGTTTGCGACGGACTCGTTCCGCCTTTTGCCGGTGGGTCTCCTTTGTGGATTCCTTTGGGTTTGCGCAGGCGCATTCTGCTTCTGGGCGGTCAAGGCTGAACAGGACTTGACGGGTGCCGGTGTGCGCTCGATGGGCGTGAGTATCCTGGCTTCGTTTGTAAGTGGCGTGCTCATTTTCTCGGAATCCACGCTGCTTTATTTTTCGATCCCGGCAATCCTTTTGTTGCTTTTCGGTTTGAGCAGGCTTGCCCCTCCGCAGGGGAACATCTTTAGGAATTGGCGCTCGCTTTTGGGCGGTCTCATCTTTGGGCTGTTCCTCATTCCGTATAAGTTTGCCAATGTCCCTATACTTGAATTTATGGGTTCGTTTGCCTTGGGCATTTTTGTATCCGCTGAACTTTTGGTTGCAATTTTGAGTATAAAGCGCCGTGCTCTTTTTGAATATGGCCTTGCTCCGTCTGTGACGTCCATGCTTATGGGTGTCTTGTGGGTCATCGGGCAGCATGGCTGTTTCTGGGCAATCGATTCGAATGGCGCTTTGGGCTATGCCGTTGGTTACCCGCTCACGCAATTGAACTTGCTGGTGAACTTGCTTTGGGGTGTGATGGTTTTCCACGAGTACCCGACAAAACCGGAGCGAATTAAGCTTGCCATTGCAGTTTCTGTCATTCTTTGTGGTGGTGCCTTGCTTGCATTGTCAAAAATGTAGGGTACTGTAACTTTTTGTCGCGGTTATTGCGGCCTGTTGGCGTTCTGTCAACGGAAAACATGTAAAAAACATATTGTTTTTTTGCTCATCCCCAATTCTGAATATATGTTTATAGTATGAGTTGGTGGAAGTGCATATTGATTGGGTCTTTAGTCGGCTCCGCATCCGTGTGGGCCGTTAAAGCTGCACCGTTTTTAATCAATTCAACGCAGCCCGATGGCTCTGTTGTGCAGATTAGAAAGGTTGGAAACGAGCATTTTAACTATACGCTGACAGGCGAAGATAGTGTGCTCGTTGTCCGTGATTCCGCTGGTTATTGGAATTATGCCGACGAACATGGCAAAAAGACGGGCATGAGGGTTCATGCCAAGTCCAAACGTGGTGCAAAAGAGAAAAACTTCCTCAAAAAACGCGATTCTCGCCAAATTTTGGAAAAATTCCGCGAAAAGCGGTTGAAACAGCTCCAAGAACAGCAGGTGGACTCTTCTTTGGGTCCCATGATGCTTCAGTCTTCTACAGATGATCCGCAAATGGCTAATGAATGGGGCGGCTGGGGTTGGGGTGGTTGGACTCAGCCCGAAGACCCTGTGCAAAATACCAACTGGCCAAAGCAGCCTACTTTGAATACCGTTCAAAAGGAAGGTGATGTTCGCGGGCTTGTCATTCTGGTGCAGTTTAGCGATGTCAAGTTCAATCGCAGTAATGCCCAGGAAGAATACCTGAATTTTCTTAATCAGGAAGGCTATTCCAACTACAACATGAGCGGAAGCGTCAGGGATTTCTTCATTGGAAATTCAAACGGCAAGTATAGGCCGACTTTTGATGTTGCTGGACCGATTACGCTGAAGGGAACTCGCGATTCTTATGGTGCTCTAGTTGATTCTAGGAATATGGCTACGGGTGCTGTCAAGGCTGTTAGCGAGGCGATGGATTCGCTTGTCGCTAGGAATGTTGATTTTACCCCTTATGATAGCGATGGCGACCGTGTTGTTGACTTTGTCTATATGATTTATGCCGGTGTCGGCTCGGCCGATACGGATGTCCAGTCGGCAATCTGGCCGCACTCGTATAACGTTTCAAAACGACTTACGCGTAATATGTCCATGAATCGCTATGCTTGTTCTCCGGAAATCGACGGACAGGCTTATATGTACCGTAAAAGTACAGATGCGCTGAATGGTATTGGAACTTTTTGCCATGAGTTTAGCCATGTGCTTGGCCTTATGGATCATTATGATGTGAACGTTAATAATTCAAAGACTCGAACTCGCTACACTCCAGGGCCGTGGGATTTGATGGATGCCGGTTCGTACAACTGCCCGCAGAACAGATACTATACAACGTCTTGTTCTCCTGCAAATATGTCTGCGTTTGAAAAGTTTAGCTTGGGCTGGCTTGAGCCGCGTCGGCTAGAAGTATCGGACACGACTGTTGTCTTGAAGGCTGTTCAGGAAAATGATGGACTTGTGCTGACATCCGACAATGACAATGAATATTACTTTGTTGAATTCCGTCAGAATACTGGTTTTGATAAAGGTCTGCCGAATAAGGGTATGCTCGTTTGGCATATAAATTATGACCGGTATTCTTGGATGTATAATGAAATCAATGTGTCTGACCCGATGCACGTTGATCTGATTGAAGCCGATGGCAGAGCCGATGCCTACACGGTAGCGGCAGATGCTTTCCCGACGAGCCGAGTCAATAGCTTTAACGGATTTAAAACATGGGCAGGCGATAGCCTTGGACTTGAAATCTATGATATCAAAATTGTAGATGACCATGCGGAATTTAAGACCCGTGGAAACCGAGTCTCGCCGGTGCCTGAAAGCTCCTCGAGCTCTGCTAAAGTTTCGTCGTCGAGTGTGGCTGAATCCTCTTCAAGTAAGGAAAGCTCTTCGAGTGTTGAAGTATCATCGTCTAGCGTGCGTTCTGCAGTGAAGGAGTCTAGTAGCTCTGCGAATCGCTCTAGTTCTTCTGTAGTGGCAAGCTCGTCAAGCCGAATGGAAATTTCTGCAATCAGTTCGTCTTCTGAGAATACGATGATTGCCCATAAGATGCGCGTCGCTTCTATGGTTAAATTCTCTGTGTCGGAAAATGTTTTGCTTGTTAACGCAAAGATGGCTGGGCTTAAGACTGTCAATCTCTTTGATGCCAACGGTACGCTCTTGAAGTCGCAATCGTTTAACGGAGAATCCTGTGAAATCCACATGGAGGCCTTGCGAGGAAAGACGTTTATCGTTGCAACGCTCGAGTCTGACGGGCGGTTGATAAAATCGTATAAGGTTCGAATGAACTAGAAACTGGGGCGAATGCCCCTTTTTTGCAATATGTCATCTCCGCTATGGCAAAATGTCATCCCCGCCTCGAGCGGGGATCTCCTTTTTATAGAAAATATCTAAATTGTTCAACATGAGAAAACTTTTCGCTAAAATTGCTATGAGCTGCGCTCTGGTGCCTGCGCTGTTGGCTGGAACGTCCGAGGCTGCAGTAAATTTGCCAGTGCACAAGGAAGTCCTTGATAACGGGCTGACCGTTCTTCTGTACCCGAACAAGCAAGCTCCGACAGTGAGCTTCCGTTTGTTTTACGTGACTGGCTCTGTCCACGAAGTTCCCGGCAAATCGGGGCTTGCTCACATCTTGGAACACGAACTTTTCAAGGGCACAAAGAAGGTCGGCATCTCCGATAGCATTGCTGATGTCAAGTTCATGGCAACCCAGGATTCTTTGCAGGCTTTGATCCGCTCGGCAAGACTTGCTGACGATACCGCTCTCGTGAAAAAGCTTTCCGCAGAACACGATTCTGTGCTGAACGAACACCGCAAAATCTTTGTCAAGGATGAATTGTGGGGCGCCTACCAGGCTGCTGGCGGAACAGGTCTTAACGCCTTTACGAGCGATTTGGTTACCGCTTATACCGTAACGCTTCCCAAGAATAAAACGGAACTCTTTATGTGGCTTGAATCCGACCGTATGCAAAATGCGGTGCTCCGCGAGTTCTATTCTGAACGCTCTGTGGTGCGTGAAGAACGCCGCATGCGCTATGACGACCGCCCGACAGGCCGATTCTACGAAACGCTCAATTCCATGATTTACGAAGCGTTCCCGTACCGAGTGCCGACCATTGGCTGGCCAAGCGATATCGAAAATTTGACTCGCGAACAAGCCGAAGAACATTACCGCAAGTATTACAAGCCGCGCAATGCAATCCTTGTGATGGCTGGTGATTTGGATACGCTTGAAACGATGAAAATCGTCAAGAAGTATTTTGCGCCAATTCCGGCTGGCGAAGCTTTCCCTCCGCTTACCGTGCGTGACCCCGAACAGGCCGGCGAAAAGCGTTTGACCGTCAAGCGTAAGGACGCTCCGAATCTTTATACGCTTGTGTTTAAGACCCCCGCAGTGGGCGATAGCACTCTCTACGCACTTGATATTGCTGAAGGCGTTTTGAATGGACGTTCTGGCCGCCTTTACAAGCGCCTAGTCGAAGAAGAAAAACTCGCTGTCGGCGTGAGCGCAAGCAATAGCCCGAACAAGTACATTTCCGAGTTCTCCGTCCGTGTGAACCTCCGCCCTGACGCAAACCGCGAAAAGGTCGAAAAAATCGTCTGGGAAGAACTTGAAAAGCTGAAGAAGGAACAAGTCAGTGAACGCGAATTCCAGAAAGTCAAGAACCGCGCTTACGCAGGACTCGTCCGCAGCTTGACCGACATGGAAAACGTCGCGACGATGCTCGGATGGTACGAAGTCTACGGTGACTACCGCATCTTCCTCAACTGGGCCGATAATTTGGACAAGGTAAATGTTGCCGACGTGCAGAGCGTCGCGAAGAAAACATTTGTCCGAGAAAAGTCCACCGCGGGCTTCCTCGTGAAAGAATAAAACGAGCTGATACTGTCATTCCCCTAACGGGGCTTGACTTGTTCGCCTCGGATATAGAAACATGCAAGCATGTTTCTGCATCGCTCGGCTCCATTGTCATTCCCCTAACGGGGCTTGACTGCTGCGGGTATCAAATGCGAGTTCACAAGTGACCTCTCGCTTGATACCCTTGCGTGTCATTCCCGCCTTGAGCGGAAATCCCCCTTACACCCCTTCGATAGCTTCAATCTGCTTGCCGAGTTCGCTTGCTTGCTGTGAATCTTCGTTGTAAATGGCGTTGATTCGCTTGCAGCTGAGTTCGAGCAGATTGCGGGCCTCGATGGAATCGCTTTGCTTGCGGAGTTCGCGCAGAGCTTTGTCGATTCTCTCGATGTCCTTCTGGTCGGGATAGCCCTTCATGAAGGCGTAGAAAAGCTGAATTTGTGTGTTGTATTCGCTGTCGGATTCGCAGGCGAGCAAGAACGGGATGACGCGTACGTTGAGGAGCTTCGAAAGGTCTCCCATGAACGTGTTGAGCGTGAGACCCTTTGGGAAGAGTTCTTCCGTATCCTTCTGGATGTCTTCGGTGTTCACGAAATCGCCCTCTTCAAACTGCAGGAGCATTTCGTTGAGCATGTCCATTTCGTTTCGCTTAGCTTGTTCGCGATACTTTGCCTGGTAATAAATCGGGAGCGTCGTGAGGCAGTAATGCGCCTGGTTTGCACCGATAAATTCACCGATGTAGTAGATGTCGGCGTCTTCCTTGAGAATATCTTCTTCGTTGTTGAAGTTCCCGATGCGGGCGGGTATGGGGATCACTTCCATGTTCGAAAGCTCATGGAGGCGTTCGCGCATGGCGTCAACGTCCAAATTCTCGGGGAGTTCCACGCCGTTTTCTTCCATCGTTTTGAGAAAGTTGTTGAACTTTGCATCGACGGCGCGGTTGACTTCTCTTCTGCTAGGCTTGTGTTCGAACTGACGAAAATCGCCTTCCAACGTCAAAAGTCCGTTTTTGATCATGTCGTCAAACGGCGTTTCGTTGGGTTCGGCGTCGGGGGAGGGCAAAATGCGCGCATAGGCAATCATTCTGCCGCACAGTTTTTCGTCATTTCCTTTTTTCTGTTCGATTCCAAGCATGGACTAAAATTAACAAAATCTAGCGGACTTGGACCATTTTTTGTTTGCTGTAACCTTGCGCAGAGGTCTTTACGACGTAGATTCCTGGGGCAAGGACGGTCAAATTAGCGTTCCCTTTCGTATAGCGCACAAGTTTTCCGTTCGTATCGTAGATGCGGCTTTCGCTAACAGTTGCGTTTGTGCGATTAATTTGGGCGATGCTTGTTGTGCCTTTGTCGACGTTCTTTTCTGTGAGCTTGATTTGGTCGAGGTTCGGGCCGTCATTGCCGTCAACGATGGAAAATGTGATGTAGCTTGCGCCTTTGGGGAGCGTAATGGTCGCTTCTTTTGTCTGGTATGTGGTCCACTTGTCGGTGGCTTCGAACGAAATGACTTCGGCGCCTTTGCATCCGTCAACGCCTGCGGAGCATGTGCCGGGGGGAGCGAAGGCGAGGTTGCGTGTTTTGCCGCTGCCATTTGCGTATGTCATTTCCATCGTGTATTCGCCGGGGTATTCTACATAAACGGGGACTTGGACGGTTGATTTCCCGGTGCCGAAGTTAATGTAGCCGGTGCCTGCAAAGCCTGCGTTTGTACTTTCGTTGATGGCGTTATCGATGATGCCGTCTTCGGCCTGGAACGTTGTTGTTCCCTTGGCTTCGAAGATGGCACCGAGTTCGATGTCCTTGGTCATCGTTGTTTTCCAAGTGCTTTCGCTGCCGGCGTCGCTTGCGCTTTTGCCTGTCCAACCTGCGAATTTCCAGCCGCTAGCGGGTTCTGCGATGAACGAGACTGCTGTGCCTTCGGCGATTTTTTCGCGATTCGGGGAGGCGATAACGGAGCCGCCAATAGAAGAGTTGATTGTTAAGTTGTAGTAGGTGACATTTGCTTCGAGAACGGTGATTTCGTTGGAGCTTGCGCCGAGACCGCCCATGGAATTTGCGGCGCGGACGGTGACTTTGGAACCTGCGGCAATACCTCCGATATCAATGGAATTTGTCGTGGTATTGCTGTGGTATTTGCCGTTCACAAAGACCGCCCAGCATATAGCGTTGTCGTCATCGTTCCAAATGATGTTGGCGCCTTCCTGAGAAATCTTAGGAGCGGAGACTTGCGCTGTGAGTTTGTTCGGTTCCCAGTTATCGCTACCGCCTAAGACGTTTTTCAATGTATATTTCGCGGCATCGTTTGCATTCCACACGGTCTTGAGTGTTGTTGCTGTCGATGCGTCTTTGCCTCCGTTAAAATACGTTTTACGTTGACTTGTGTTGATTGCGCCGCCGCTCCCGTTCTTGCTGTTGTATTCGCCGAAAATTACGGGGGCAGAATTCATGTCGGGACCCCAGCCTTCGGCTTTGGGCTCTGCACGCATGATGGTATTTAAGAAGACGACTTTTGCACGGCCCCAGGAGCGTCCGAGATAGAATGTCTTGTTGAATCCTGAATTGCTGACTTCGATGATCGCGTTGTTGAAAACGTAACCCCAGGTGTCTGGGTTTTGCGATGCCGTAATGTAGCCGCCGTTGCGCGTCATCACGAGCTTGGTGCCTTCGAAAAATACATCGCCGCCACCACAGATAAAGTCTACAGTTCCGTCAATTTCGCCACCTTCCCAATACGTGCGGCCTTTCTTGGTGTAGTATGTGTCTTGACCGCTCAAAAGACGCACGTTCTTGTAGATGAACTTGTCGCCTGCATTTTGCTGCAGAGCAACCTGGCGTGCAGCGCTGCCAGAGTTATAGGTGCCTCTGTTTTGCAGGGTGATGTCCTGCATGTACATGTTCTTGTTGCTGGGGAAGTACAGCGTTGCCGTTGTGCTGATGCCTTCGGTGTCGGTCGTGTTCCAGATAATCGTCTTGTCGACAGACTCCCCGATAATGGATATGTTCGAGCCGCTGAATGTCGATTTGCCGTGTTCGTCACCGGTGACCTTGGTGATGTTGTATTCACCATTTGGTACAAAGAGAATGAATCGCTTGGATTCGGTGGCGCCCGAAGAAGATGCCTTGGCGATAGCCGCCTTGAAATCACCATCGACGCCCAGGACAAAGTCAAAACCGTGCTTCGCGATTGCGGAAGCGTTCACCGCCATTGCAAGCGGCATACAAACTGCAAACCTGTAAACCCAACTATTCAACATATTACCTCAATTCTAATGCATGGATTGCTTCGCCTTCGGCTCGCAATGACGTTTTTTTGTTTGTCACCCCGGCTGTCACCCCGGACTTGTTCCGGGGTCGCCTATTTTGCATTCCTTCCGTTCACTCTGTACGTTTTTCCATTACTTCTCGTAAAGTAAGCGCCTGCGCTATTATTGTTGCGACCAAAGTCCACAAAATAGCGATTGCCTTGCTGCGCATTGTGTACCGTGCGCATTGCCTCAATGGAGGTAGGCGGAATCTCGACTTTGCCTGCTTTCAAATCATCGCTCATCCAGCCAATGTAATCGATGTTTGCCATGCCATCTTTTGAAAGGCTTGTGAACTTGAGTTCGCTATAGCCTTGTGGCAATTCAATTTCGATGGATTGCACTTTCCATGTCGTCCACGCTGCTGTGGATTCCATGCTGCCGTCGGCGAGCAAAGTCTTGTCGCCTGCAGAAACGCTGTAACCGCGCGCAGAACCGCCGCCGTTTGCAAAGCTGATGAACAAGGTGTATTTGCCGGATTTCAATGCGGTGACGCCGTAAGTCACGTAGCTTCCTGTGGAGTTGTCAACGTTTGCGTAACCTTCGCCAACGAATCCCGTGTTGGTTGTTTCCTTGACGCCTTGAATGTCGATAAAGTCTACACCGTCAATGTACGTTTTGCATGTGTCGTTTCCGCACATAGCTGGTGCTGGCGGAGGTGGAACATAGTTGTCGTCCATCTTGGCGAGTGCTTCGAGGTATGCATTTTCGGTGCCTAGAATTGCAGAGCCGTAATCGCCTGCCCACTGGTAGCCCTTGCGACGTTCTTCGCTGATTTTCATGAAGTCCTGCGTCTTGGTGCTAGCACCATCGCGGTCGCAGAAAAAGTAGTTGTCGTTGTTGACTTCGTAAAAGCGGAACCACAGCGATGAGCCCGCCTTGTCAACGACACCAGCGGTCTTGCTAAACGCCTTGTCTTTTAGTTTATTCTTTCTGTACCATGCAATCGCCCCCTTGACCGCTTTTTGAACGGCTTCGTTCTGGTCCGGCCAGTTCATCAAAAACCACACCACGCCCATGGATTCATTGCCGGACTTGCTGGCGAGTTCGTAAGCACGTGCGCCAACTGGGGCGAGGCTGTTGGTGTCGTGCTGGGCGCACCAAACCGTGAGTTTTCCGTCGTTCACGATTTGGGCCTTGAGCAAGTAATCGACCGCTTTGTCGAGAGCCGATTTCATTTTGCTGCGGGTGGCGTCGTCGATGATATCCGAATCAAATGGACTCGTCTTGTTGGCGATATCCATCATCGTGACCATTGCACGGATCATGGCGTTGTCATTTAGCGTGATTTGGTCGGAATAGTTGCCGCGTTTGGGCCAAACTTGTGGGAGTCCGCCTTTGGAGCGCTGCATGGTCAAAAGAAAATTGACGGCTTTATTGAAACTTGTCTTAAATGCGGATTTGTAATTGTTGTTCGTCGTTTCTTTGTAACGCACGGCGAGCAAACGTATTTCTTGAATGGTGGCGTTATTGTCAATCGTGCCGAGGTCGGCCCCGCCCTGTGCACGCCATTCGGATTTTTGACCGCCGCCATACGCGCTTTTATACTTGTCGGCCATGGCTTTGTAAAAACCGCCGTTTGCGATTTGCCAAGTGGTCATGTTGTAGGTGTACTGGTCGATATCCATGCCTGATGCAGCTGAAGTCAGCTCCGAATAGCCTCGATAGCTGTTGATTTTCGAAACTGCTGTTGACGGGGGAGCATAGGTTGCCGCAAACGAAAAAGACGCGACAGACATTGCCGCTACAAAAAACTTGTAGTTACCAAACCCAAAATTCTTCATAAAAGACCTATAGAAGAGTTTTTAAACCCACACCGCTTCTATAATTTACATTATAATAGGCCGATTTTTGTTAAGAATTTCTTTTAAGTGTTGTCTTTGGACAATGGGGCTGGTCGCGTTGTCACCCCGGTCTCTGCTTTTTGTCATGCCGGACTCCGTTCTCTTTGACCACTTAGAGCTTTGACGCTTTGCGTCAGCATCTTCGGCTCAATCATGACAGTCTGCAAGCAGCCTGTCGCGACACTCGCCTTGAATGCAACTAGCTCTTACGTGGTCATGATCCGCGTATGGGGACTGCATCGCCATCTCGAATTTATAATACACTCTGTATAATATTTTTCTAAAAATTTTTAAAAAAATTAAAAAATATCGAAATTTCTTTAAAAATCTTGATTTTGTATAGTAAAATCTATTGCGGGAACGTGCCGCAAAATCTAATTTATAGGTATGAAACCGATAACCGAATATCAAGACTACCGAGAATACATGCGCGACTTCTACGAAGAACGCAAACGCAGTTCTTTTTTCTCGTGGCGCGAATTCTCCAAACTGGCGGGGTTTACCTCACCAAACTACATTCAGCTCGTGTGCGAAGGCAAAAGCCGCTTGAGCAAGAATGGTGTTGAAAAAGTGGCCGAAGCCATGGGGCTTGCTGGTGCTGACCGCGATTATTTTCTCGCGATGGAGCGTTTTGGTGATGCCAAAAACGATGCAAGCAAAATTCAGGCGTTTAACGAAATGCAAAAAATCGCAAAGGAAAACCGTTTGCGAGTCGTTGATGCCGAGGCGTTCAAGTATTTCGAATCGTGGGTGAACCCGGTGTTGCGCGAACTTGCCCCGATTATGCCGGGCGCAAAACCGCTGGAACTTGCACACCATTGCTACCCGGTTGTGAGTGCCGCCGAAGTTCGCCATTCACTTGACTTTATGTGCCAAGCCGAATTCCTCAAGAAAATCGGCGAAGATACCTACGTGCAGACCGAGAAAGTCGTGACGGGATCTTCCGAGGCCATCCCGTTGGCACTGCGTTCCATGAACCGCCAAATGTCAAAGTTTGCAACTGAGGCAATTGACGAAGTGCCGCCCGAAAAGCGCCACATCGCAGGCGTGACGCTTGGAATGTCCGAAGCGACGTACCAGTGGCTTGTGCAAAAGCTTGAAACGCTTAGGCTGCAGGTGGTTGCCATGGCAGCTAAAGAAAAAGAATACGATAAAGTTTATCGATTGAATTTACAGCTATTCCCGCTCGCTAGTGGGGTGGAGGCCTAATATGAAAAACCTGAATAAAGTAATACTAGTAGGCTTGACTGCCTTTTGGGCTGCTTGTTCCAACGATGCGGGTGCTGAATCGGGGGTCTCTGGGGCGACGACTGAACCGAGTACTTCGCCAATGGCAAATTTGACGGATGAACAGAAGGTGATTCTGACAAAGTCTTTCAAGACTCTTGTTGATTCTGCAAAGTATGTTCTGTCTAATAGCGATGAGGTTGATGACGACGGAATTTGGGAACCTGATTCAAATTATTTGGAAATCCTTAGGTTGACATATCCGTTTGATTCAAAGCCAGAAGAGAATTTTGCTTATCCAAGCCAAAATGGCCGTCGAAAATGCAATGTTTCGACATATCCAGCGGATTTAGGTGTAGTGCTGAAACAGTCGTTTAACGCTAGTGCTAGTTTCAGTGGTCCGCAGAAAAAAACTTCAAGTGTTATATCCTCAAAACTTGTCGAAGTGGATGGTGTTCCTGTTATTGTAAAATCGGTCGGAACTGAGAGCTTTCAAAATGGATATTGGGGCTACGGCGTGTCCTGTTCCGAATATTTGAATCGGTTTAAACAATCTTGTAGCGAGTCTAATGGAATCTTCAAAGATTTTGGAGATGGATGCCGAAGTTTAAGGCTGACTATGGCTTGCTCGATGTTTGCTCTAGATGGATTGACTGAAGATGCCGTTATGGATTCATTTACGGAAGAATATAAGAATATGTGCCAAGATGATTCCGTAAAATATGCATCTGTTGAAAATGCAGATGACGTGATTCAAGCGTGTTCTGGTGGTGGATACGTAGACATGGAATCGTCTTTTTATAGCACTTGTCCTGAACCTGAAAATAATTATGATCCTGTGCTCGATAGTTTATCAGTTGCTTGGCGTATAGGCTTGAAACGTACATTTGATGCTTATAGGGAACAATTTAATGTATTTAAGGATACGGTTGATGGAACCTTACACACGTATCATTATCCAGAACTTGTTTTTGGGGATGGTGTTGCATACAATTCTTTCCCGAATGGAACAGATGTGGTAAGTGCATATCGTGAAGAGGGCGTGTATCATTTGCCTGATTCTCTGGTCGAAGTTTTTTTCCCAGAGGCGGCCCAAAGTCCGCAAGTGTTCGAAGTTCTTAAACGGAGGAACGAAACTTATTATATAATTGTTTTAAAGGATATTGGTGCTAAAGGTCATATTTTGAAAAGTATTGGTGCCGATGAAATTCGTATTTTGGATATTGTGAAAAGTGGGGAATCGTGCACGGAGAATAATGATGTTTATTATTCCGTGTATTTGATAAAAGGCTCGCCTGAATGGGATGTGAGCGGAAAGAAAATTGTGAGGGAGACTTATGTAAGCCCACTTTGGAAATGCGACGATCAAGAAAGTCTTGAACGGATTGAACCGTATGGCGAGTGGATTAATCAGTATGGATTTGTCTAATTGAATTCTTTTTATCCCAGCTACAGTGCTGGGATTTTCTATTTTTTGCACTGTATGAATACTAAAATCTATTACACCCTTACGGACGAGTCGCCGTTCTTGGCGACTCAGTCTTTGCTTCCTATCGTATCTGCTTTCGCAAAGACCGCAGATATCGATGTTGAAACTAAGAACATCTCCTTGCCGGGCCGCATTCTTGCCGCTTTCGCGGACACGCTCCCGGCAGGTACGACGTTTGCTGGTAAGCCGGTGACGGATGACCTCGCATTCCTCGGCAAGCTCACGCTTGAACCGGATGCAAACATCATCAAGCTCCCGAACATTTCTGCCTCGGTGCCGCAGCTCAAGGCCGCGATTGCCGAACTCCAGAAGAACGGCTACGCTCTCCCGGATTATCCGGATGCTCCTCTCAACGACGAAGAAAAATCTATCCGCGCCCGCTACGACAAGGTGAAGGGCTCCGCCGTGAACCCGGTGCTTCGTCAGGGCAACTCCGACCGCCGCGCTCCTAACGCTGTCAAGAACTATGCCCGCAACAATCCGCATAGCAACGGCGTGTGGAACGAATCCGTGAAGACTTATGTCGCGAGCATGCAGGCCGATGACTTCTACGGCAACGAAAAGTCCATTACGATGGCCGAAGCCGACACGTTCAAGATTGAATTTGTCGATGAAGCTGGTGCCGTGACGGAACTCCGTGCCGCAAAGCCGCTCCTCAAGGGCGAAATCATCGATGCGACCGTCATGCGCATGGCTTCTCTCGAAAAGTTCATCGCCAATGCGATGGCCGAAGCCAAGGCCAAGGGCCTCCTCTTCTCCGTGCACCTCAAGGCCACGATGATGAAGGTTTCTGACCCGGTGCTGTTCGGTGCGTTTGTCCGCGTGTTCTTCAAGGATGTGTTCACGAAGTACGCTGACCTCTTCAAGGAACTCGGAATCGATGCCAACAACGGTCTCGGTGACTTGTTTAAGCGCCTCGAAGGCAATGCCAAGGAAGCCGAAGTCAAGGCTGCTATTAACGCCGCCCTCGCCGCAGGCCCGGATCTCGCGATGGTCGATTCTGCCAAGGGCGTTACGAATCTGCATGTGCCGAGCGACGTGATTATTGACGCTTCTATGCCGGCCATGATCCGCAATTCTGGCTGCATGTGGAACAAGGAAGGCAAGCTGCAAGAAGTTGTGGCATGCATTCCGGACCGCTGCTACGCTGGTATCTACGACGAAACGATTGAATTCTGCAAGCAGAACGGCGCATTCGACCCGAAGACGATGGGTACTGTGCCGAACGTGGGCCTCATGGCTCAGGGTGCCGAAGAATACGGCAGCCACGACAAGACGTTTGTCGCAAAGGGCAAGGGCGTCATTCGCGCTGTGAACAGCAAGGGCGAAGTCCTCTTGCAGCAGGAAGTCGCTGCTGGCGATATCTTCCGTATGTGCCAGGCCAAGGACGCTCCGGTGCGTGACTGGGTGAAGCTCGCTGTGACGCGCGCTCGCCTCAGCAACACGCCGGCGATTTTCTGGCTTGATCCGGAACGCGCTCACGACCGCGAAATTCAGAAGAAGGTGGAAGCCTACTTGCCGGAACATGACCTCAAGGGGCTCGACATCAAGATTATGAGCCCGCGCAAGGCTATCGTCGAAACGATGAAGCGTGCCAAGGCTGGCCTCGATACTATCGGTGTGACGGGTAATGTGATGCGTGACTACCTCACGGATCTCTTCCCGATTCTCGAAGTCGGAACTTCTGCAAAGATGCTCTCCATCGTGCCGCTTATGGCTGGTGGTGGCCTTTATGAAACGGGTGCAGGTGGATCTGCTCCGAAGCAGGTGCAACAGTTCCTCGCCGAAAACTACCTCCGCTGGGATTCTCTCGGTGAATACTTCGCACTCGTGCCTGCATTCGAACAGGTCGCGCTCAAGGACGGCAACAAGAAGGCTAAGGTCTTGGCTGATACGCTCGATGCTGCCAACGGCAAGATTCTCGAATTCAACCGCACGCCGGCTCGTAAGATCGGTGAACTCGACAACCGTGGTTCCCACTTCTACCTCGCTCTCTACTGGGCTCAGGCTCTCGCCGCCCAGAAGGACGATGCGGAACTCGCCGGAAAGTTCGCTCCGATCGCTGCCGCTCTCTCCGCAAAGGAATCCGAGATTGTCGCCGCTCTCGCTGCCGAACAGGGTAAGCCTGCCGATATCGGTGGTTACTATGTTCCGAAGGCAGAACTTCTCAAGAAGTGGATGCGTCCTGTCGAAGCGTTCAACGCAATTATCGACAACATCTAGAATGTCATCCCGGCCTTGTGCCGGGATCGCCTTTTCAAAAAAGGAGTGTCGCAGAAATGCGCACTCCCTTTTTTTGCTTCGCTGTGAATTTTTTAGAATTGCCCGCGGCTCCCGTTGATAATCCATTGGCACAATGCCTCAATGCCATCGTAGTCGGGGAGCGTCTGCACAAAGTTCTTGGACTTGCTGCGTTCAATAAAATTGCGCCATACCATCTCGTTTTTGCCATTTAGCCCAAGGTGTTCTTCAATTGCGCCACGAGTCCAGACCCAAATGCCTTGCTCGCAAAGTTTATTGTGGATATTGCGGATGGGGCGTTCGGCTTCGGGCATGGATGCCATCATTGCGTATGCCGTGGATGCGCTGATATTGCTGTGCTTGTTGACGGGGAGGCCGTTTACCAATCGCAAATGGTTGTGGCAAGCGAGCTCGCGGAACAAGTTGCGGCATTCCGTAATGTCTGGGTCATTGGCGCTCAAAAATCCGTCGCGGGTTGCCGTGGTAAATGCGTAGTCCAAATCGACAATCGCACGCACGGGAATGTCCATTGCGCTTAAAACCTGCATACTCTTGCGTGTATTGCTCACGCCGCCTTGACGCACGAGTGCGCACTTGATCAGAGCAAAAGATTGCCCGGTGATGCGCTCGAAAAGGGCGGGCAGCACACGCCATTCCGTTTTACCTTCGGTGAGTAGCACGTAATCGGCGAACAAAAGTTCATTGCTATTAGACAAACTAAACAGCATTTGCAACTGGCTCGGAGCATCTTTCACGACCTGGCGAACGGCATCTTCCATTCGCTTGCGCATGAATGTGCCGCGTTCCCTGTTCTTGCGAATCAAGAGAGACGTGCTCACGTCTTCGCTCGTGACCATCTGCGCGGAATGCGTTGCAAAAACGACTTGATAGCCTTCGTTCGAAAGGTTCTTCAGCGCCACGCGCACGAGTTCCACTGCTTGCGGGTGCAAAAAGAGTTCCGGCGAATCAATCAATAAAAGCTTGCGGCTCAGGTAATGGTTATTGTGGTGCTTCTTGATTTCGGCGAGGTAGCGGATAAGTGCCATCTGGATGGCGCGCTGCGAACCTGCACCCATGCGCGAAATATCGCGTTCAAAACCGTCATCTTCGTCGACGACTTTAATCGTTGCGCTCTTGAGGAATGTTTCGAGAGTCGGCACGGGAATGTCGAGCTCCACGCGAACGCTCGGAAATAGCGGACGGAGTGCCGAGTTGACTTCTTTATCGAAAGCCTTGATTTCTTCGGCCTGGCAGTCGCTTCCGGGGGAGAGCAGTTCCGTAAACTGCTCGATGACCTGGCTCAATTCGCCACCAAACCTGCGTTCCAGTGGCTTGAAAATCTCGTGCATGAGCTTGGTGTAGGCTTGGTTCCCCTCAAAATCCCAAATAGCGATGGATTCCGGGAACATGCGATTAAAGGCTGCGGTAAACTTGTCATTGACGCGTACCCAGTCTTTGCCTTTGCGCTTGCCGTTTGGCGGGCAGAATGCCCAAAATTCAATATTGCCGGGGAGTTCACCCGGGATTCGCTGCACTTTCTTGACGCGGAGCGTTGTTCCCGAGAGGAACGGCTCTACTTCGGCTGCTTTTTCTTCTCCAAGACGGTTCAAAACCTGCTCGGTTATGCCCTCAAAAAGTCCTTCCGCTTCTACGGGGTGGTTCGGGTCATCAAAATACGAGATGTCCAGCGAGAAATTGGCAAGCAACCAGCGGATTCCCATCAAGATATTCGTTTTTCCGGCGTTGTTGTAGCCAATCAGGGCGGTAAAATCACTAAGCGGAAAAGTCTCGCGCTGGATAGAGCGGAGATTCGAAATTGTAATGCGGGACAATCTAAGTGCTTGCGGTTGCATAGCTTGAAACTATAAAAACTTTTCGGAAAAAGTTGTGTTTGGCGCAATTGCAAGCGAAAAAGTGCAATTATTGACCGTATAAATTGGAATGATTGTACGGGAATGACCTCCAAAAGTCTTTTTTGATGCTAAAAGTACTTCATGCGGGCGGGGCCCCAGCTCAGAGTTGACGCCTACGGCGTCAGCGGCTTCACTTGGTCATGTGCGCCTGCAAGCAGTCGCCCGCGACTCTCGTTTTGCACGCTACTGCGAAGACAATACCTTGGCCGACGCCTCCATTTTATTGACGATTTATCGTTATCCTTAAATTATGTAACCTCTTATCTCGCTTATTGTTATGCATAATATGCCAATGAAACCTTTTTGGAGCTATGGACAATTGCTAGTGTGCCGTGAATGTGGCTGAATGTCTTAAAAAACGAAAAAACACTTTAGCTGTTGGGGCTAAAGTGTTTCTTTTGGGGTTAGGAGGAGAACAAAGAGTTCTTGAACATAAAGGTATTTAAAGTTTGGCTCTATAATGTGTTTTTTGTCATATTCGTGTTGAAAAGTGTTGTGAACTTCTCAATGGGGTGTTGTAAATTTGCTACAATTATTATTAGGTATGTAAAAAAGAGGTTTTGTTCAGTGTCAAACTTTGATAACGAAAAGGGTTTTATTGCTAAATTTTCGGGCATGAAGAAATACGCTGCTCCAGTTGTTCTTTTTGTCTTGGCTTGCGCCTTAATTGTATACCTCAAGGTTGATTTTTCTGGTTCGTCCTCCTCTTTTGACGTTAGCCGGTACATGCAGACGCGCGCAAAAATTGATTCCTTGGAAGTGGCTCTTTGGAACGCCCAGGGCAATGTCGATACTCAGGTGAAAATCCGCGACGAACTTTCTAACGCATGGGAAGACCTTTCGGCGATGCGCACCAATACGGCTGATGAGGCTGATGCTCCGGAAGAAAATGTGGGAGGCTTCTCTGGTGGCGTTTGGCTTTGGATTATCGGCGGAACGCTTGCCGTGCTCCTTTGCTCCGTGGTTCTTGTGCTCGTGCTTATCCACCGTAAAAAGATTGTTGAAACGCGCATGATGGAAGCTCTTGCGAAATCGAGAGAAACTGGGGAGATGCCTTCTGTGGATGATACAGAAACGGTCCTTACTCCGCGTGTTCATGCTCCTAAAAAGTCAATTATCGATGAAGCCGAAGAATTTGCCGCAAAGCGCCGTGAAACGATGGCTCTTCAGACGAAGGCTGCCGCAGGTGCAAATCCAGTTGACCAGAGTGCAACGAATTTGAATGCCTCCAGCGCAAATGCATCAAGTTTGAATGCTTCGAACGTGAACGCCACGAAGGCTGCTTTCGAAGATGAACATGGCGTTCCTGAAAATCGAATTTTAACGTCTCCGTTTAACGGTAGAACGGTTCTCCGCCCGACGGCGAGAGAACGCATCACGTCTGCAATGCAGTCGCTTTCTGATGTGCTACATCATGACCGCACCAAGGTTAAGCCCGCTGCTCCGGCAGCTGCGCCAAAGCCCGAAGTTGTTGCAACAGCTGTTGCCCATCCGCTTGAAATGAACCGCTTTGATCGCGAATCTTCGGTGAACAGCAAGATTTTGCAGATGTCTCGCAGAGGTTTCCCGGCTTCGGCTATTGCTTCGAAGTTGAAGATTCCTCAGGCTAAGGTCGAGGCTGTTATCAAGGAAGCTGTAGAAGCAGGTAACTAATGCGTTACCGCTTTCGTTGTGAATATCTAGGCAGCGCCTTTTACGGCTGGCAAGAACAAAATTGTGGTGGCAAGCTCCGCTTTGTAACCGTGCAGTCAACGCTCGAAGAGGCGTTGTCTACGGCGTTACGTGCGCCCATCCGCGTGGTGGGGTCGGGCCGAACGGATACGGGAGTCCATGCCCGCGGCCAGTGTGTCCACTTTGATTTTGATGGCGAATTGGATCCGCAGAAGGTTGTACGTTCTGTGAATGGTCTTACTAAGCGCTTGATTCGCATCCGCGATTTGGAGCCTTGTGCTCCTGATTTCAATGCGCGTTACGATGCCGTTTTACGTTATTACCAGTACACGATATTTACGCGCCCGGTGGCGTTGATGCGTGACTTTGGCTGGGAGTGCGGTTCGCTGAATTTGGATATCGAGGCGATGGGCCGCGAGGCTCAGTCTTTCCTTGGCGAACACGATTTTATTGATTTTTGCATCCCGCGTAATGATGGAAAATCGACACTTTGCACGTTGAGCGAGTTCCGCTTGGAACGCTTGAACGACTGGAGCTGCATGTTCCATATCAAAGGGAACCGCTTCTTGCACCGTCAGGTGCGTGCGATGGTCGGGACGCTTTTTGATATTGGTCGAGGCCGCTATCCCGAAGGTACGGTCAACCAGATTTTCGAGAAAAAGTTCAAAGGCGAACGCACGTGGGCGCCCCCGCAGGGGCTTGTCCTCGAAAACGTGGAATATAGGGATTATTAACCCCTGATTGCTTCAATCATTTCTTTTACAGCGCGTTCCATGCCGACGAGTGTGGCGCGGCTTATGATGCTGTGACCGATGATGATTTCGTCAATGCCGTCAATCTGTGCAACGGCTTCTACGTTTCTGTAGTTGAGGCCGCGTCCTGCAAGCACGTTCAAGCCATACTTGTGGGCGAGCACCGTCATGTCCTGCAGTGCAGAAATTTCACGATCGACTTCTTCGCGGCTGCCGAGTTCAAATGCGGTTGCGTATTTGCCGGTGTTGAATTCCACATAGTTTGCGCCGACCTTCTTGGCTGCTTTGACCTGTTCTGTTTCGGCGTCGATGAACACGCTCACCTGGATGTCGTTGTTTCTGAGCGTCATGATGTACTTTGCAAGTTCGTCAATCTTTGCAGAAACGTTCAAGCCGTCTTCAGTAGAAAGTTCCGTGTGGACTTCTGGAACGAGCGTTACCATATCCGGCTGGCGGTTGATGGCGAACTGCACCATTGCCTGTGTCGGAGCCATTTCAAGGTTTAACTTTGTTGTGACTGTTCCGCGGAGGAGCCTGATGTCACGGTCCTGGATGTGGCGCTTGTCTTCACGGAGGTGGGCGGTAATTCCATTGCAACCGGCGAGTTCGGCAATCATGGCTGCTGCGACCGGATCAGGTTCCTTGCCTTTACGGGCTTCACGGATTGTTGCAATGTGATCTACGTTTACACCGAGTTTGATAGACATAGGCTCTCCTATTTGGAATTTAATAACGTTGAAAGTTCTACGAGGGTAGTGCCTTGCTTGGCTGCCTTCTTGGCGATATCCTCAATTTTAGACAAATTTTTTTCTGTCAGAGGCAAGATCATTATAGAAGTTCCGCTTTTGGGGGCTTCTCTAAGTTTTTGATGGACGTAGTCCTCAATGGAACTGTTATCCGGATTGTACGGAAATGCAATCTTGCAGGTGATGTCAAGGTCTTTACAGGTCTGCGGAACGACGGTTCGTTCTTCCATGGATAAATCCATAAACCACATGTTCCTTTTTTCTGTCGGTTTTAAAATGGCCTGTAAAAGTTGCTTATGCTTGACCGCCTGTTCGCCGTAGCGAGTTGCGATGCCTGCCGCATTGGGGAGGACCTGTTTTGCCGCATCGATTGTTTCTTCGATTTGCTCTGCGGTGTGGTGGATGCGGAGCGGACGCAATTTGTTATGGACTTTGTTCAACTTTGTTGATTCCATCGTTAACCATAGAACGATTTCTTTGTTCTTGATTTTGTCTAGGCTTTTATAGACTTCGTCATTGAGACCGAAGGGTGGAATCAGCAAGTCAAATGGAAAATCGAGTTTGTTGAGCTCTTCAATAATCTCTGGAGTTAAGTTTGTTGTCTGGAATGCAATCGACATCAGCGATGCGTTCTTCATGAAAATATTGTCTGAAACCTGGAATATCAGGTTTAACGAATCGCCTTTGGGCGTAAGAATATCGACTTTTGCGGATTGGTAGGCGTTGGGGTTTTCGTTTATTTCTTCCATCAGGAGAATTTTGCCGCCATGCTTTTGAATGAATTTTTGAGCCTGCAAAAGGTAAACGACAATAGTCTTTCCGCGTGCGAGAGTCCAGATGGTTCGCTTGGAACGCTTGGAGTACGAAGACGAAATAATCTTCATTTCATCTTGTAATTTTTGACTGAACGGAATGGTGTCCTGCTCGGTTGGGGCGGCCTCCGGTTCTCGTATGCCTGTGGTCTCCTCGAGCTTTTCAAGAACGTGCTGCGCCTTATCCTGGTTGTTCAATAAAAATGCTAAACCAGCAAAAATCCCCGACGCTAAAAAAAGTGCGACAATGTGTTTTAGTTTGATCATTTCATATATAAATATAACTACATTGAGTCCATGCCTATTCTATTTGCACTTGTTGGAGCTACCGGTGTTGGCAAGTCTCGCCTTTCACTGGAACTGGCGGAACGCTTTAATGCCGAAATTATCGGCGTGGATTCACGTCAAATCTACAAGGGCTTTGCCATTGGAACTGCCCAGCCGTCGTTAAAAGATATGGCTAGGGTAAAACACCATCTAGTTGATTTCCTGGATCCTCGTCAGGCATTTTCTGCGGGCGATTTTTGTGCAAATGTGAAAAAGCTTTTAGCCGATAACCCAGGTCAAAATTACATCTTGGTTGGGGGAACTGGCCTTTATCTCCAGTCCTTAATGCTTGGACTTCCACAGATTCCCAAAATCGAAGAATCCGTGCGCAAGTCTTTTGAAGACGATGCTGCTAAGTTTGGAAGTAAAACTTTATACGAAAAGGCAAAACAGGCAGACCCCGAAGCGATGGAAAAAGTTGAACTGAACAATGTCCAGCGCATTATACGCGTCTTGGAAGTGTTTCAGCTGACGAGGCGTAAGCTCTCGGATTGGCAAAAGGAACGTGAAGGTGGTATTGGTGAACTGCCTGTGTTCTGGTTGAACCGTAGTCGCGAAAACCTTTATGCGCGGATCGATGCTCGCGTGGACCAGATGATGACAGATGGTTGGCTTGATGAAATTCATGAACTTGCTAAAACCGTGCCGTTAGACGCTCCTGCATGGCAGAGTCTCGGCTATAAAGAACTTTTGTGTGCAAAAGACGGCAATCAAGTGCTATCTGTCCTCGAAGAAGTTAAGCGAAAAACGCGAAATTACGCAAAACGACAGTTGACGTGGTTCCGTTGGCAGGTGAAATCGACTGAAGTAGACTTGGATACTTGTACAAACCCTTTGGAATATATCCATAATAGGGTAGTTGCTCCTTAAAAGGGGCATTTTTAGGACTCTCAGAAAATTTTTTCTCCAAAAATTGGACTTGAAAAGGGCAAATTGCCCTTTTTCTTTTGGGGTGCCCTTAAAAAAGTGGTGAATAGAATGTGAATATCATGATGTAGAACCGGAAGACAACCCGTTTTTATCGAAAAAAGTGAAAAAAAGTTGATTTTTTTTACGCTGACCCCTTGTTTTTATTCCTGAAAATTCTATAATTGGTCTCACCCTCGAACGGGTCACCCAAAACGACCTGAACGAGAGACGAAAGCCCGCGAGACTTTCGGGAAGATTGAAGGAATCGGAGATGTGCTTAGTGACGGCCCAAGAAAATTTCTTGGAAGTCTATTTACGAAAAACAGGACAGACTATTTAGAAAATCAATGAAGAGTTTGATCCTGGCTCAGAACGAACGCTGGTGGCGTGTCTTATACATGCAAGT
>NZ_OCMS01000006.1 GCF_900215325.1 Fibrobacter sp. UWB16
ACGAGGATAGCGCCGTCCATCTGAGCAGCACCAGTCACCATGTTCTTCACATAGTCAGCATGCCCCGGGCAGTCGACGTGTGCGTAGTGACGGTTTGCGGTGGTGTATTCGACGTGAGAAGTATTGATCGTGATACCACGAGCCTTTTCTTCCGGAGCGTTGTCGATTTCATCGAAACGCTTTGCAGCGGCGAGACCCTTAGCAGCGAGAGTCGTGCAGATTGCTGCAGTAAGAGTGGTTTTACCGTGGTCAACGTGACCGATGGTGCCGATGTTGCAATGCGGCTTACTTCTGTCAAAATGTTCTTTTGCCATTATTCTATCTCCATTTTAGTGAGAGCCCAGATCGGGAGTCGGACCCGAGACCTCTTCCTTACCAAGGAAGTGCTCTACCACTGAGCTACCTGGGCATAAGCCCTACGATGCCTTAGACACCGTAGGGCTGATTGTCGTGGGCCGTCGTGGTTTCGAACCACGGTAGGCGTAAGCCAACGGATTTACAGTCCGTCCCCTTTAACCACTCGGGCAACGACCCATTATGTAAAGCCAAAGATAGGAATCGAACCTACGACCGGCTGATTACAAATCAGCTGCTCTACCAGCTGAGCTACTTTGGCGCTTCTCGCCTCAGTTCACTTGAGGAACTAAAGCGTGGCAAATTTAATAAGATTTACCTGGTCTTGTCAACAAGAATCGCGTTTTTTCTTGAAAAAAAATGAAATTTTTCAAAATACACGTAAACAAACTAGAGTAAAGAGTGTTAGTTGAGTGTTGATAGATTTTTAAGTGAAAAAATGAGCACTAATTTTTGGAAATTTTTCTATATTTGTCTCGTAAATTACACTAACACAAGGAAATGCCTTCCCGGAACGGAGTCCGGGATGACAAAGGCGGCAGGCATGACAGAGTACAATAAGCAAACCCTTTTAGCTTTTCTAATTTGTTGTTCGAACTTAATCCACCCCCTATATAATTACACATGGAAAACAATTTTTCTTTCAAGACCCGCATTCAAGTCCGCTATGCCGAAACCGACGCCATGGGCGTCGTACACCACGCCACCTACCCCATCTGGTTTGAACAGGCCCGCGTGGACTTTTTCCGCGCTGTAGGCGCCCCCTACGACGAAGTGGAACGCGAAGGGTTCGCAAGCCCCGTGCTCGAACTCAACGTACAGTACAAGCGCCCGTGCCGCTTTGGCGACTTTGTCGATGTCGAAACAAAGCTCGTACACGATGGACGCTGCAAGTACAAATTCCTCTACCAGGTGACTTTGAACGGCGAACTCTGCACAACCGGTTATTCCGTACACGTATTCACGAAAGGCGGAGTCCCGACACGCGACAAGCCCGAATGTATCAAGAAAGTCGAAGACAAGATTTTTAGCGATTAATTTTTATATAGTATAATCATGGACGCCCCTTTAGCAGAACGCCTACGCCCGCAAAACCTGGACGAGTTTCTCGGACAGAACAAGATTCTTGGACAGCAGAGCCTGTTGCGCAAGAGTCTTGAAAACGACTCTATCCCCAGCATGATTTTCTGGGGACCTCCGGGTTGCGGAAAGACGAGCCTTGCCCACGTCATCAAGCAGCATACCAAGAAGCGTTTTGTCGCGCTCTCAGCAGTTGCAAGCGGCGTGAAGGAAGTCAAGGAAGTTCTCGCGGACGCTCGCCAAATGAAGCACGCGTTCATGGATACAATCCTATTCATCGACGAAATCCACCGCTTTAACAAGGGGCAGCAAGACGCACTCCTCGGCGCCGTGGAAGACGGCACAGTGACGCTCATTGGCGCCACAACGGAAAACCCGGGTTTCGAGGTGAACGGGGCTTTGCTCAGCCGTTGCCAGCTGATCCTTTTTGCGCCATTAAGCAAAGAAGATTTACGCACTTTGATTTTCAGCGCATTGCGCGACCACCCACGCGGTTTACAGCTCAAGGATGTTGAAGTCGAAGACGCCGTTGTAGATAAGCTCATTGCACAGTCCGAAGGCGATGCAAGATTCTTGCTAAACCAGCTTGAATGGATTGGCAAGAACCTCGGCGACAATAAGAAAATTGACGAGAAGCTTCTCGAAGAATTCCAGTACAAGAAGCCCCTGCGCTACGACAAAAGCGGAGAAGAGCATTACAACCTGATTTCGGCATTGCACAAGTCCGTGCGCGGTTCCGACCCGGATGCTGCTCTTTACTGGCTCCACAGAATGTTACAGGGCGGCGAAGACCCGCGATTCATTTTGCGCCGTCTGATGCGCATGAGCATGGAAGATGTAGGCCTTGCAGACCCGAACGCACTTTTGCTTGCGACAAGCGCTCGCGAAGCATACGATTTTATGGGCATCCCGGAAGGCTTGATCGCACTCGACGAGCTCGCCATTTACTTGGCGCTTGCACCCAAGAGCAACAGCGTTGAACTTGCGGGAATGAAGGCCGATTCCATCGTGAAGCAGACCGGTACGCTCCCCGTGCCACGCGCCTACCGCAATTCCGTGACCCGCGTCGGGAAACAGCTCGGCTACGGGAACGGCTACGAGTACGACCACGACAGCCCGGGCGGATATTCTGCACAGGAGCACTTGCCCACGCAACTTGTCGGCACGACGATTTACGAACCCAAGCCGTATGGACGCGAAAAGGCGCTCGGTGAAAAACTCGCGCAGTTGAAGCAACTTAAAAAGGAACGCAACGAGCGAGAAGGAAAGTAAGGGAGATGCCCGCTCAGTGGCGGGCATGACAAGAGGAGGGAAAATGGACTTAGCGACAATCAAGAAATACCCGAGTCAAATCTCGACAGCATTCAAGCGATTTCCGCTTGCATCGGCGATGGCGTTATTCACGTTTATCGCGCTGGTCACCGATACTGAATTTGCACGATTCGGCAATGACCATTTCACGCGGCTATTTGTATGGCTCGCCATCTACCCCATCGCGGCCATGCTCACGGCCCTTGCGACATCGCTCGTCCAGGAATCCCGAAAAAGCGCAAACGCGCGCCCACAAGCTATCGCGAGCGGCACATGGTTCTTGCTTTCCATTGCACTTGTTGCAGGCTTGTCATTTGACGACGATCCATTTTACTTTGGATGTACCGTCACCCTCGTTTACCTAATCGCCACCTTTGCAGTTTTTCTCGGACCGTTCTGGAAGCAGCCTAACGAAAACGGCTTCTGGAACTTTTTGCAAAAGAACATCAAATCAGCCATTATTGCCATTCTCGTCTCGGCAATTTTGCTCGGCGCCATTGAAGGGTTCGTCTTTGGCTTTGCTGAACTGCTCGATTCCGACCCCGGCGAAACCATCTACCTTTACATTTTCTATTTCTGTGCCAGCGTTGTCGCCCCCATTCTTTATTTTTCGGGCATTCCGTCCATTGACGAATGCATCGAAGAACCGCCCGCCCTCAATAAGTTCGCATCAAGCACCATTCGGTTCCTGTTCATTCCGGTGCTCGCCATCGGCATCCTCCTCTTTTACGCCTATATTATCAAGTTCATCGTCTTGTGGGACATGCCCGACGAAGGAACCGTATCTGCATTCGTCTCGGGATTTATCATTTACTTGATAGCGCTCATTATTGCCATGCACCCGATGCGGCTCTCGACCGAGCAAACCACCGAAAAGAAGCTCCTGAAAATATTCCCCGCCGCATGCATCCCGCTCGTCGTCCTGATGTCCATCGACGTCATGCACATATTCATCCAAGAGAGCCTCTCGCCAGAAATCATCTGGGTCATCACGATCAACATCTACTTCTATATCATCATTGCCATCCTGCTGAAAGAAAAAATCCAGCACAAATCAAGGTACATCGCCATCGTTTTCTGCGCACTGTTCTTCATCACCACCATCAGCCCGCTAAACGCACACAACATCGCTGATCTCGTAGAACCGAGCAAAATCGAAAGCGAACTGGCCCAACAAAGCAACACCAAGACAACTCCAGTCAAAGAAGACACAACCGAAGCATTTGACTCCTTCGAAGCGGACATATCAAATTCCGACATCACTTCGTTCATCATTCCCGAAGGCACCAAGGAAGTCGCCATCTTGGACCATTATTTTGACAAAAGCGAATTTGAATACCGGGGCGACACGATTACCTTCCGGATTACGCTCTCGGAAGATGACGAAAGCGACGAAAATGCTGCGGACTCAAGCGCTACGAATCCAAGCGCCGCGGACTCCAATGCCTCGGATTCCGCAAAAACAAAAAGCAAGGTTTACAGTTTCTACACGACAAAGCAAGAACTGAACGATTCGCTCGAGTCCATCGCCTCGGACCACGCCGCCATCGGAATCAAAGAACTGCATACGAGCCAATGGTCCAAAACAGGGCGCTCGCTCCGCATCAAGGGACTGTTGTTTACTGAGTAAATTGGCCGTTAGGGTCATTGCGCGACCGATTTAACTTGACTAAATCTATGCATATAACTATATTTACGCATAAATAAGAAATGCGCGGTTTGCGGCAATTACGAGATGGTCGCCAAAACCGTGCCGCAAAAAAAAGGATTCTTTATGGAATACAAAATTAAGGATATCAACCTTGCGATCGAAGGCCGCAAGGAACTCGACCTCGCCGAAACCGAAATGCCGGGCCTCATGGCTCTCCGCAAGGAATATGCAGGCAAGAAGCCGCTCGCGGGTGCGCGCATCATGGGTAGCCTCCACATGACGGTGCAGACCGCTATTTTGATTGAAACGCTCGTGGACCTCGGTGCAGACGTGCGCTGGGTCTCCTGCAACATCTTCAGCACGCAGGACAACGCCGCAGCCGCCGTCGTGGTAGGCAAGAACGGCAGCGTGAGCAATCCGCAGGGCGTGCCTGTTTTCGCATGGAAGGGTGAATCCTTGGAAGAATACTGGGAAAACACCGCCCGCGCACTCGTATGGCCGGACGGCAAGACCGCAGACCTCATCGTCGATGACGGTGGCGACGCGACCATGCTCGTGACCTGCGGCGCAGAATTCGAAGACGCCGGCAAGGTGCCCGATTTCAACCCGGAAACCGATAGCGAAGAATGGGGCGTGTTCCTCGCCACCTGCCGCAAGATTTTCGAAAAAGATCCGAAGCAGTGGACTCGCGCCCGCGAAGCATTGAAGGGCGTTTCCGAAGAAACCA
This sequence comes from Fibrobacter sp. UWB16, assembly GCF_900215325.1. NCBI lineage: Bacteria > Pseudomonadati > Fibrobacterota > Fibrobacteria > Fibrobacterales > Fibrobacteraceae > Fibrobacter > Fibrobacter sp. UWB16. Next base: position 5,124 of record NZ_OCMS01000006.1, read on the forward strand.
CTACCGGCGTGCATCGTTTGTACCAGATGGCTCAAGCCAAGCGCCTCAAGTTCCCGGCCATCAACGTGAACGATTCCGTGACCAAGTCCAAGTTCGACAACCTCTACGGCTGCCGCCACTCCCTCATCGACGGCATCAACCGCGCCACCGACGTGATGATGGCAGGCAAGATCGCAGTCGTGTGCGGCTACGGCGACGTGGGTAAGGGCTGTGCACAGTCACTGCGCGGTCAAGGCGCCCGCGTGATCATCACCGAAATCGACCCGATTTGCGCTCTGCAGGCCGCCATGGAAGGCTACGAAGTCAAGACTCTCGACGAAGTCGTTAGCTACGCCGACATCTTCGTGACCACCACCGGCAACACCGGCATCATCAGCGCTGCCCAGATGGAAAAGATGAAGAACCGCGCTATCGTCGGTAACATCGGTCACTTCGACAACGAAATTGACATGGCCGGCCTCAAGAAGATCCCGGGCATCAAGCGCAACGAAATCAAGCCGCAGTACGACGAATGGATTTTCCCCGACGGTCACAGCATCCTCGTGCTCGCCGAAGGCCGCCTCCTCAACCTCGGCTGCGCTACTGGTCACCCGAGCTTCGTGATGAGTGCCTCCTTCACGAACCAGACCATCGCTCAGATCGACCTCTGGCTCAACGCTCAGGGCAAGGACACCGTCGCTGGCATCAAGTACGAAAGCGGCGTCGTCTATACGCTCCCGAAGATCCTCGACGAAAAGGTCGCACGCCTCCACCTCGAAAAGCTCGGCGTTCACCTCACCCGCCTCACGCAGGCCCAGGCCGACTACATCGGCGTGCCGGTCGAAGGCCCGTACAAGGCTGATCACTACCGTTACTAGTCGAGAGGACGCCAGCTTCGCTGGCTACAGACGAAAGAAGTGTCATGCGAGAATCGCGGCCGGCAAGTGCCGCGAGACGCAAAAGCGAGAAGCGCCGCGCGTTAACGAGATGCACGTCAAACGTGACTCGAGATGTGCGGCACTTTATACAAAACGGGGCTCCATACGGAGCCCTATTTTTTTACCGGTTCCAGCCGGAATGTCCATCGCCGTAGACAACACCACCGCCACCATCATCATAGCCACCAAACGACGAAGTACTTTTCACGCCCAACCAACCGCGCATCCGCTTGATGCGCGCAGAAGAAGGAGTCTGGGACGAAGCGGCAGAGGCTTGCTCCGAGGAAACGACCTTATCGGCCGGGGATTGGTTATTGATTTCAAAATCGGGCATATTACTTTTCCGCATTAACAATAGAAAATTTTCCAAGCTCTGCTACGAGCTCCAAGGAATCTTTCCTATAAATGTTCAGCCGAATTTCAGACGGACCATTCAACATCAAAGCAATACTCATCGGAATCTGCAAATTTGACGCTCCGTCCTTCTTTATTTCAAGAGTCAATTCAGGAGTGTGAACCACGCCATTATCGACTTCAACCTTGACAGTATAAAAACCCGCATCAATAGCGCGATCCACCTTTAGCGCAAAATAGACTCCGAAAAACAACGGGTTATTCCATCGATTTTCCTGCGGAATGTTATTTTCAATAACATCCGTACCAAACACGCCAATAAGCATGAACTTGCCCGTGTTTTCCTGGCGAATCTGCTCGCACAACACAAAAGACTTTACTTGCATTCTAAACCTCCATCAAAGCAGGCTGAGCAAAGGAAGACAACTCAGCTTTTTCGTTGCTTGCGGCATTATTGAATGCCACAATTCCGGCCGCTTTAAAAACGTCAGTATTCAAATAGAACGATCTTACCGATGAATCCACCGCCTTTATTTTGTCCACGGTCTTTTTAAGAATTGCAGCTCGTGCGTATGATTCGTCAAAACCAGCCTCAGCCACAAGAGTTAACTCGGGCAATATCGAAACAAACCTAGACAAAGCAATTGCCGCAGCAGATACTTGAGTCCCCTGTTTCCAGCGATTAATCGTATGCGGAGCCAATCCCAAAGCACGCTCCAAACGACTGTCGGAATAGCCGCACTCGTTCACTTTTTTCAACAAGGTTGGGACACTCTCCTTTGCCCGTTCTAGGATTCTACTCTGCACAACCTTTTTCGATTCGGAATCCAGCAAAATATCTGACATGCAATCCTTGCAATGACATACGGAAATTTCTTGTTGCACAGGTTCCGCCAGTGGAACAATCAGGGTCCGAAAATCCTTCTTGATTTCAATATTTTCTGAATCGCATACAGGACATTTTGTAATCATAAAAACCTCTATAACATCGGGAAACGGTTATCTAATTTCAAGGACTTGATAAACATTATCGTGATAATCTTTTCCGCCTTTTGATTCACCTTTTCGCATAAAGCCAAATAGTAATGTTGATCATCGTAAGGAATACTATAAGCATACACCGGAGTGCCGATTACGCCGACCTCAGGCCTGCGCAAAGGTTTTACTCCCAGACATTCAGGAACATCCTTGATTTGCAACAGCCATCGGCAAATATCCTCGCGGGGATTGATGATATTTAACCGGTAACTTACTTCTTCCGTAGGGGCCTTGGCATACAATTGTATTAAGGCACGCTTCTTTTTGCAGTAACTCAGTAACTGTAGCCATATTTCAACAGGGTCCTTCGGAGGCGAAGAAAAGGCAACGATTTCATCGTTTTGCGCTTCCATACGCCCCCTATTTACACATTATGTGTAAAAATATAAAACTTTGACAACAAAAAGACAACCTCAAAGGGGATAAAAGCCTCCAAAACCGCATTGTCCAGAGAAATTGATGAAGCGCCCACCTCAAGGCAAATAATTCAACAAGCATATACATCCTTTCCGCCTACAAGCAAAAAAAAAGCGGAGTAAATCGTTCACTGACAAATATAATTTCACTCAAATGTCAAAAGATGACAAATTGAAATTTTAAGTCATTTTTGGGACCAACTTTGCAGTTGCCGAGTTTTCCTCGGTAGCAGAACTGTTTCCAAAATGGAAATAGTTGAAAAATCTACTATAAGCTAAATTGTGCAGTTGTTAACTGCAAATTTTTTTCAATTCTTCCGCAGCTGTTCGGAATTTCCGAACAGCTCAAATCAAATTTAAACATTCTGTCCCAAAATACTTGTATTTTGTCCCGTAATTATTTATATTACGAAATAAGGTAGGTCAAGTCCATGAAAAAGAAGAATGTCATCAATCTGATTCGCTATTACGCCGAGAAAAACGATCCCGCTTTCCGCGAGGAGGCATACGAAATTGCTCGGGATTTTGACGCTAGCGGCGATTTTCAGCTTTCGGAATACATCATGGCCCTTATGTCCAGCGCGAACGCCTTTGTGCCGCAAATGCACGAAGACCAGATGACTTTTTTCCGCAAGATCGCACCTTCGCACGATTCTTTGCCGCTCCCCACGCCTATTGAAAAGGATGTCATCGGGATTATCAACGCCATCCAGCGGAATATGGGAATCAACAAGTTCCTTTTCCAGGGCGCACCCGGGACGGGCAAGACCGAATCCGTACGGCAAATCGCCCGCATTCTAGAGCGCGACCTGTTCTGCGTCAATTTCGACACCATCATCGACAGCAAGCTCGGCCAAACACAAAAGAATATCGTCACACTGTTCGATAAAATCAATCACTTCACCTGCCCCGAGAACACAATTGTCTTGTTTGAAAAAATGGATATTATGGGTCAAGTGCAGCCCGCAATGTTAAAAGGTCTTGACAACCTCAAAGAACAAATTACCATTATCGCCACAACGAACCATTTCAAACATTTTGACAAGGCTCTTTCCCATCGTTTTGATTTAATCGTTGATTTCAACAGATACACGCAAGAAGACCTGCAAGAAATCGCAGAATCCATCCTAAACAACTTCCTCGATGATCTCAAAATTGCAGGCCGAAACCCACGCCTATTCCGAAAGATTCTCGGCTTGAACAAGAAGTTGCCCAGCCCCGCTGACCTGAGAAAAATCATCAAAGCAGACGTAACATTCAGCGAAGCAACCATTGAATGCGATTATCTCAAGAATATTTACAAGTCATTTGTCGGCAGCGCCCCCGATGACTTGCATAAACTGCAAACGCAGGGCTTCACCGTCCGCGAAATCGAAATACTCTCCGGCATTTCCAAAAGCCAAGTTTCACGAATCTTGAACGGCGACGGACAAACAAAAAACGCCTTCAAGGAACACCAGAAATGCCATTCCTTGAACGCAACCAATTTACTCTTTCACAAGCCCAAAAAGAAAATCAACCTCGCAGAAGTGTACCGCAAGGCTGAAGAAGAAATCGTGTGGAGGTAGAGATTTACGACCCCATGGGCAGGGGTTCTTAAGATGTAGGCTTCCCCCAATTATTGTCCTACACCATTTCACAAGATATAGCATTATTTTTCCGAAGACCACTTTCTTATCTTTTTCGAGACATCTCTTTTTAATTTACCTAAGGATGTTTTACTTATATCACAATCAATATCAGGGAATAATAACCTTTGTATTACAAGAGCTTTTTCGAAGTCATTTTTTAAGGAATCATCCTTATCATCTAGAGACTTCATTTTTAGCATAGAACCAATCTCACTAAGTCGGTAACGGTTATTTATATATCCATTTTTTATTATTCGTTGCACAACATCTTTATGAAAACTATAGCGTTGTCGTATTTTTAAATCCCGAATAGAGTTTTTAGCTCTTGTATTACATGTATTACATTTAATTGAAAAATTATTTTTATCCATAATATTCCCAACACTCTTTATATCAACAATAAATTCAACAAGGGAATCAAAATCATCATATATCGGATGTAAATGAGTTTTTCTAGAAAAGGGAATTCGAAGTTTAATACGAGAATTACACTGCTGACAACAAGGAATAAGATTATCCCAAATAAGTTGTCGCCCTGTCGCAACCGATTTCATTTCAAAATGATCAAAATCTGGCCTGCATGTCAAATCTTCTTCTACTGTATACGCATAATTAATATTACAATAAGGACAAATCCTAACATTATATAGAGAAGCAACTTCAAACGCATCTTTCCTATTTTGAGTTTGAGTAAAGACATCATAGCTACTATATTTACTTAAAATACGTTCTATTTTTTTTACGCATTCTTCTGAAATTTCTATTTTTTTCATTAGGATTCTCGCTCTAATTTTTCAATTAACAGATGCTTCAGTATTGAATCAGATACACCATCAATTATTTTTTTCACTTCAAGATATCTGACCGGCTTTTTTTTAAGCCCCTTAAATTCAGAAATCAACTTGTTCAATTTTCGCTCCGCATATTGGCCAACCGTATTCTTCATAAACATCGATTCATAAAACATTTCACCAATATTCCCTGCAAAAGTACTTTTCTTTGACAAATTGTAATTTGGCACACCATTTTCTTCCAAAAATAAAGTTCGGCCAGGTTGAATATCCGATAGAATAAAAGGCGAATGCGTAAGAATCATTACATTAAAAAAGCATTTCCAATCTTCTCCTTTAGCCTTGCCTCTTTTTTTATAATCATTTATAAAGGTTTCAAGCATAACCACCAATCTATTGATGAATTGACGTTGAAATTCTGGGTGAAAGCACAATTCAACTTCATCAAAGATCAAATTTATATTATCGTACTTAATTCTATTATGAGGAACCGACAACAAATTGGATATATGATATGCATGAACAGACAATGTTTGCAGCATCTGCGTTTCACCTGAGCTAATCTGACGATAATTTACATCTTTTTCAATAACAGAAGAATACTCGTCTTTTTTATCCATGTACAATTCATATTCAAAAAAAGGAGGTGCTAGACAATCATTTAAGTCATCAACAGTTAAGCAATCTCTATTTTTCCCTGTTAAGAAAATGGAATTGTCCATAAAGTCAAATCGAGCGAAAAAGGCATCCTCATCCCATGTATAAGACGTATCAAACACATTATTCGCTAATGCTAAAAAATTCACCGTGCGACGGATTTTTCTTGTTATATGGGAATTGTCTATTTTAATAAAATTAAGTAAATCTTTTAAACGGGATTCATCAATTTTAAAAGCATTTCGTGAGTAATCATATTCAATTATATCATTGTAGCTTTTAAATGACGAATAATTTCCAGTAATTTTTAAAATTTTCTGTTGCAAATAAATATAAGCTGTTTTTACAATTTCGTTATTCTCTACATAGTTCAATCCAAATTCGCACAGTATCATTTGTAAAAAAGCATTATTTTTGCTAACAAAATACTTTTCAAATTCATTAAATACGTCTGTTGCGGAAGGGATTGTCGCAGCACTAAAAGCATCCTTCGCTGATTCGATTCTTTTACTCGTTTCTTCAGTGATTATTTTTTTTATCCAATTATCACATAAATCGTTAAATTTTAAATTAATCCTAACGGGATTATACGTTACTTTCACTTTTTTAAATACATAAGGAAATAACACATTCTCTTTGTTTTTAGTATAAAAAATAAGCAAAGCGGTCAATCGATCCATTGATAAATTTAGTTCATTGTTCCATATTACCATACCATCGTTATCACGGAATGGATTTAAAACAACAGGTTTACAATACCCATCATTTTTATGAAAAATTGATTTAATCCAAGATTCCGTGGGGGACACAGCCTCCACTCTATTAACTATTGTATTACTACCATCACATTCATTTATTAAATCATAGTATGTAGAAAGATAGTTTTGATAAACAAATGATTGAATTGAATAGTTCGAAGCGATCGTATAAAAAAAATTTCCTAGACACCGTTTTCGTTTTTCATTGGTTGAAAGCCCACATTTGTACTCGTTAGTTAAAACCTTCTCATCTTTTGGATCAAAATAAAAAGAAATGTCATTAATACGATTACGAATTATAGCACTTTCATCTAGAATAGCTTCACCACTCAAAATAGACAAATACACTTCTTTATCCTTAATAGTCAACACATAATCCGAAGTCTGACGTGTATAGAATATTCTCACATACAAATCAGCAAGATATAGAGCACTAGAATCTGTGTCCGCATTTTCTTTTCTTTCTATCATATAAGCAAAATTATTTGCAGCAGCGAACAACAAATCCATTAAAGTACTTTTGCCACACCCATTTTTACCAACAATAGCTTGAATATTAATCCCTTTCTCATAAAAGGATGATGACGATAAAAATTTCTTATTTTTCGTCAAATTACTATTGTCGTTGTCCAGTTTGTAATAATCATTTAAAAGATACTTTCCTGCTTTCAAATTTTTATATAGAGAATGGTTCGCAATCCTATCTGCTTCTGGTAAAATCTCTATACAATTTATCATAAATTGTTCCATAAGAATATCCTTATTTTATATATTTCAAAATAAAAGAATTAAACAATCTTAATGAAATGACTCTAATTATAATTATCATTTCAATAACGAATTTTTCAAAATATAATTACACATCAATTTAAATTTCATAGAACCATATTCTTTTATCATTTCAGGATTAGATTGCATCACATCAATCATTTCATGGGGGTAAAACTTTACTTGCCCATCACCATCTATAAAATACTGTCTAAAATTATTTTCAATCAGATTATCATTTTCATCAAAATAGAATGAAAAATTATGATATAAATTAATTTTTCCAGTATCAGATGAATTTTTCAACAAATCAACAAACTCTACCATGCCACCGATATTTACTAAATCGCTCAAACTAGAAACAACACTCTCTTTGCGTATTTTTTCATTGATGATACGACGGATTAATGAAAAATCGTCCTCGCCTTCTTTTCGCTGAGCCTTACACTCTTCATAAGTTACTCCGAAAATAGTCAATAAAGCAGATATATGCTTTGGTTTAACATAGTGAAGATCTTCCACATAATGCTTTTCAGACAATGGAATTTTCTGGCATTTTTGTGCGTAAATCCTTAAAACCTTTTCAGATGATTCAAATTTTTCGGACAACAATACATAAAACTGGAATACATTAAATAAATCAACATAACACCATAATTCCTTTCCATTGCTAAACAAAATCAAATTATGATACAGCTGGATTTCATCGCGAAATTCAATTTCAGAATCAACAATATTTAAAGGACAAAAAGGAACAACTAAATTTTTAAATTTGATTGAAGTTACATTAAAACCATTTTTTTCAACATTAACAAAATCTTTCAAAAAAACAGGATTTATGCCTGAGTGAACAGCAAAATTAAACGCGATTTTAGAAATTCCACTTTTAAAAACTTCATTCTGTAGATTAAAGTAGAATTGTTTTGGAACAATACCTTTAATCTTAGCAAGCCCACACTTCCGTTCCTGTTGCAATTTCGGAACAGAAATTATTTTACGACCTTTAAATTTCGCATCATAGAATCGTCCAGCATACATCACTTGACCATCATAAGAAGATTCTGTTGACGATCTTTTAGGCAAATAGTCAATATTATTCGTTATAGGACTGAATATTTTTACAAAATCCTTATCGACAAATTTTTCTACCGCAAGATTACATTCTGGACAACAAATATTCTCAGATTCCAAAATGCCCCCTATGGCATTCTGAATAACATGTTCACTGCTTTTAACAAAGATTTCTTTTTTGCAATAAACGCATCTCATATAGAGAATATTTGCACTCACTTTAAGTCAACATTTCCAACCTCTACAATTTCTTTAGAAACTGTCAGGTCATTTGTAGATTCAATCCATTTCGCTTTTTTTGAATCATACACAACAGAATATAAATCTAACACAGCTTTACCAAAATCCTCTGCTTCTGATTGCGATAATGACAAGCTCCATTCATTAAAATGACATCCAACAAGATTGCGCAAATACAACAAATCTTCCACTTTTTTAAAAGTATCTGCACAAGCCGTTTTCTTACATTCCTTATAAATGCCTGGCCACAAATCACCAATTGTGTAACGATCACCTTTTTTTCGATGGATTGATGTAGACAAAATTGCACTCAAATTTTCACATATATATTCCAAAAGAAAACCTGCAGAAGAGCATATATCAACAACATTTCCTGACGTTAAATCTCTTTTTAACTTATCATCAAACATATTTGTAGAGTTGACGAGAACAGGCCCTTCCGTAAAAGACCATTGTTTCATTTCTGACAATAACAATACATGCCCTTTTCTCTGAAATAACTGCTGTAGCTGTTCTTTCCACAAGCGATCATGGGTGGTCATAATAATTTGCCACCCCATAAATTTTTCTAAAATAAAAACCATAATACGATATCTAAATGCAGAATCGACACTTTGAAAAATATCATCAAGAACAAGAACCTTTGATTGGCCAAATTGGGCAGAATCATATGTAAATTCCAAATAAATCAATAAAGCCAATAAATCTTGATTAGCTTCCGAAAAAACATATTGCGGATTTAAAAACAACCCGTTCTTCAGTTTTACATTAATTGAAAGAGAAATTTCACTTTGGACGCCAATATCTAAAAAAATTTGTTCAATATGCTCCGTTCTTGTAGACAGTTTAAAAAAATCATTTGTCACATTTGTAGATATCTCTCTTAATCTTTTTCTTAACGGCGACAACCGTCGTCCATCGATAGAATTATTTCTACAGGCACCAATTTCTTTCTTCACTTTTTTTATTTCTAACTCCATACATTGAGCATCTTTTACTAAAGGAAGAATATTCCTTGGGTACTTTTTAAAATTTGAAAAATAAGTATCATTATATTTCTTTTTATATTCTGATAGAAAATCATCCACTTTCAAGACGGAGTCTTTGTCAAGCTTAAAATAAGAACACAATGTTTTTAAATTCTTTGAGCGTTTGAAAGTTAACGTTTCATATTTTTTTCCCAAAGATAACAACTTCTGACTTTTTTCAGATTTTAAGGATGTATTATCAAATCCTAAAAAAATTTTTAATCGTTGAACAGCTTCAGTTGCCCAAAATGTTAAAATATCAGACCTTCTTAAAATAAACGGAGCTTTACCAAACTGAATTAATCTTGTCGATTCATTTACAAGTTTTCTATTTCCATAATCATTTGTTTCATATTTCAATCGAGCCACATTTTTTGATTCATCTGTTAATTCAACTGTAATTTCAGAATTAACATCAAGATTTTCATATGATACAGAAGATGAAAGAATTCCCTTTAAATTAATCGAACCCAGCAAACACAACTCTATTGCGTCTACAACTGAAGACTTTCCACTCCCATTTTCACCATAGATTAGATGGCTACAGGCTACATTTTTTTTGTGGAAATCTACACGAAGTTCCTTCGTAATCCCACGGAAATGTTGTATCGTTATATTCTTTATTTTTAAATCTGACATATTCACTCCAAACTACACATATCCATCAACGAATTCAATGGCATCTCTAACTTTTGCATTTGCGCCCTCAATAAACAAAGTACATTTTCTTCTTCTAGCTTCGACAATCAACCGTTTTAATAGAGAATGAGCGAAACTTTGCGTAGCAATAGAAACGCCTGTAAAATTTAGACAAAGATTCTGTTTATTTCTTAATATTGGGAGCAACAATTCATCTACACTCTGTTTCGCCTTAGTGACATTTTCAGCACAAGCTTTAACTAAAAATTTCTTACATTCACCCATAGAATTTGTATCAAAATTAATAACTGGTATTCGATGTTTTTTCTTTTGAGAACGTTCTTCCGCCTTCGCATAAATACGTTTCAGCATTTCATTATAATCAGCCAACGTACAATTTACTGGAATCTCAAAAACAACAAATGTTCCATCAAACGGAGCATCTTTGATTGCAGTGGTATTATTCTCATCCCCATTACCTTTTATTGATAAAAGTTTTCCGCTAGAACAAATAGCCATATAACCGCCCAACTCTTTTGCTATCTCAGAAATCATAAAAAGACCAAGACCAGCATTGACATCCGTTCCACCAATTCGTTCTTCTGGAAACGCTCCCGAAAAATGAGGCTTTACAGATGCTAACAAAGCTCTTTCAGGGTCATCGATTTTATGAAATGTCTGTAATGATTTCAATATTCCAATACCATTATCAACAACCGTTATTTGAACACAGGGTTTAGAATCTCCAAAATAGCCTGAACGCATTTTCTGTGCAATCAAAAGTCCGCCATCAGGGTCCTCACTATGTTGAATAACATTTCTCATCAATTCATTAAGTACATAGTAAATTGTATCTTTTAAATCAGTTGCATCGGTATATTGTAATTCATCGGCATCAACACTTTCAATTAGTAATTTTGATATTTCAGAAGCTTTTCGTTCGTAATTTGAACCTTTTTCTATAGACGATAATTTTACAGTACGTTTGTACTCTGTATAAACACAATTTTGTTCAATTCCACAATAGGGTCCTAAACCCATTGCATTTGCAAATCTAGAAGGATTTTTGTCGCCTGAAATAATTTTAGGCCCTTTCTTTTTTCTCAAAAGTGCCGCTATCACCGTAATCAACCAAGGTTGTAAAACTATAAAATCGTCTAGGCGAATAACAGATTCAGAATTTATCCATGCCATAATCTCAGGGATAGATTCCAAATCAGAAGTCATAATTTTAGCATCCTCTTTTTTGGATTTTAGTAGAGAATTTTTGATAGGATCTTTTTTTATTTCCTCTATTTTGGCTTTTAATGCGTGATCAAAACTTGTTCCTCCTAGAACAGCATTATCACGACGTTTTTTTGCAAAATCTCTAAATTCTTTAGATAATTTCATTTTGACAACCCTCTATTCCACCTCAACTTGTCCGTTCATCAATAGTGGCAAAAGTTTGTCTCTTAGTTTTGTGAGGCGATAGATTTTTTGTTTATTCTTCGTGATAAGATTTAGAATGCTATCAAATTTTTCTGATAGTCGCGGATTATTCGGCACAAGGATATTAATCTGCTTCATATCCTTATCACTCAAATGTCCAACAGTTGACCCTTTCGCCTGATCTTCCTTGAACTTGATAAACGGGGCAATTTGATGATAAATTATCATAACAGACAACTCTTTTTGTCGAATACGAGTGATTCGCTGATTTACGTAATCATCATTTCTAGGCCAAAAGCTCATATGGAAGTAGCCGTCCATACCAATTAAAAGGTCATTCACTTTCGTCCTATACTTATCATCAACGGTTTCTGTTGTTTTGGCAGAAATTGTATTGTCCTTTATGTCACGAATGCGAATTACAGGATATGGTTTCGTTGATGTATCCAGATTCTCTTCATCAAACGGCTCTGTCGCATACGGAAATCCGTATAAGACATCAGAGCAATCAAAAAGGCTTTTCACTCCCCACCCCTCTGGTATTTCCCTTTTGAGGGTGGGGTTGTAGGTCATGGGGCCGCCGGTGGTTTTGTAGGGGCGGCCGTTTTTGTCGGGGAAGTCGTATTGGACGAACCAGTAGTCGTATAGGCGTTTTGCCATTGCTTCGAGTTTCTGGTTCATCTTTTTGTTCAGGGCGATTTTGTCGTCTAATGCGGAAAGAACGGACACTATTTTTTTCTGATTATTTTCATCAACATCTGGCAGAAGTACATTACGAATCGCTTCCATTGTAATATTCTTTTGTATTCCACCTTGTTCATCTTTCAACAAAACAGTTTGTCCACGTGGTGACTTTAAATAGTAATAAATAAATTCTTCAGAATATCCACAATTAGGATTCAATTCGATTTTTGCAATGTTACTTCCTAGCAAGGCATCATACGAAGCATCAAAAACAGCAAGGTCGCCAATGGTTCCAACATAAGGCAATACAAGACATTTTCTTTTCAAAAAACTTCTTGGCAATTGATCAGCAATACTCTTGGGAATATACCAATCGAAGTTTTTATCAATTCTGCCATCTCTTACAGTTTTACCAATAAACAATGGAATAAAAGAATCATCTTTTCTTTCGTGGGTACAATTACCCTGAATATATTTAGTATGTTCAAAGCCAGCAAGCTTTGTAACAAAAGCAATATCACCTATAGTTTTATTCGTCCATTCCATTTTTCTCAAACCTGCATTTAGATTGCTTCGTCTCTATCAATCCTCGCAATGACTAGTCAAACCACCTTCTTCTTATTAAATCAACCTCTTCCACGTAGTATTCTTTCCGAGCGAATAATCCTATACTCTTCTTCTATACGATCTTTCATAGTTCCTTCAGTAATAGGAAATGGAGAGGCATGGGCTCTTCTTTCTGCTTCTTGCCAATCAAGCTGTTCTTGACGTTTTTCGCGTTTACGCTTTTCTTCTGCTAATTTCTCTTTTTCTTCTCTTCTTTTTTCTGCTTTTTCCTCATATTCCAATTGCATTTTAGCAATATCTTTAGAAACTCTAATAGCCCTTATTGACACAATAAGAGACGCTAAACTAATGACAATTGCGATTATTTCCATAATAGTCCTTTACTAGATCCTTCGACTCCACTTTGTTGCGCTCAGAATGACACTTGCTCTTTAGATCCTATCGCTACGCTCCAGGATGACACAGCCTTAATTGAATTTCAAGTTGCTCAACTGTTTCTGGATTTCCTTTTCGAGTTTGTGGCTTTCGGCGAACATGGCGGCGAGTTCTTCAGTGTCGGCTTTCATTTGGGCGTTGAATTCGTCGACGGTTATGTCCACGTAGTCTATCTTGATGTCGAAATACTGGCCGGCGCTCAGGCTGTAGCCTTTTTCCTTGACTTCGCTGTAGGTCACGACTACGCTGAAGTCTTCGACGGCTTTGGCCTTGCGGAAGGTGGTCACGATTTTCTCGATTTCGTCGTCTTCGAGGCGGACTTTCTTGAGGCCGTTCGCGTCCTTGTATTCCTTGCCGAGTTTGCTTGCGTCAACGAGGGTGACCTTGTCGTTGTCGGTCTTTTTGCGGGTCTTGTCGAAAAAGAGCACGCTCACGTTGGTGCCGGTGTTCGCGAATACGTTGCTCGGCATGCTGACCACGCCATAGACGATGTGTTCGTCAACGACGCGTTCGAGGATTTTGTGTTCGATGCCGGATTTCGCGGTGATGAACCCGGTGGGGATGACGATGGCGCCCTTGCCGCCTGCCTTGATGCTGTTCACCACGTGCTGGATAAAGCAGGTGTAAATGGCCATGCTCTCCTTTTTCTTGTTCGGGACTTTCGGCACGCCTGCCCAGAAGCGGGCATTCCATTTCTTCTCGATGTCGTCGCGGGTGTCGCTGAAGTCCATCTTGAAGGGCGGATTGCTCACAACGTAATCGAACTGCTTGAGGTTCTTGCCGTCGTCGCTCTTGTGGTAGGGTTCCAGGAGGGTGTCGCCCTGCACGGCGTGATCGAGGCTCGAAACGAGTCCGTTCAAGAGCAGGTTCAGCTTGAGCATTTTGTTACTGCGCTGCGAGATGTCCTGCGCAAAGATGGTGCAGCGGTCTTCGCCAATCTGGTGGCTGAGCGCCATAAGCAATGTGCCGGTACCTGCACTGGGGTCGTAACATTCTACGTTGTGCAAGTCGGCGTTGTCGCCCACCAAGAGGCGCGCCATGATCTTCGCGATGGCCTTGGGCGTGTAATATTCGGCGTACTTGCCGCCGCCTGCGGTGTTGTAGTCCTTGAGCAGGTATTCAAAGATGTCCGAGAAAAAGTCGTAGTGTTCGGCGAAGGCGTCTTCGAAGCTGAAGTTCACGAGTTTATCGACAAGGGCGCGGGCGAAGTTTGCACGCTGGGCATCGTCGGTCACGAAGATGGTGAGTTTTTCGAAGATGGGAATTTTCGTTTCTTGCGCGGTCTTGGTGTAGAATACATCCAAGTTGTCCTTCGCGATGGCGACCATGGTCTCGTCAAAAATCACATCGAAATCGCCCTTGGCCTGCTTGTTCCAGAGGTTTGCAATCAGGTAGTCGGGCTTGAACACCGGGACTTCGGGCGGCAAGAAGAGGCTCACCTTTTCGCGGTCGGCCTTGGAGAGTTTTGCGTATTCCTCTTCCCACTTGTCGGATTTTTTGAGGGCCTTCAGGCAAGGGTCGTTAATTTTCTTGAGTTCGTAGCCGAACTTGTCGGCCATAAACTTGTACAGAAACACCTGTGTGATAATCTTGTATTCGTTGCCGTCATTGCCCATGCCGTACGTCTGGCAAGTGGCCTTGAGAGAGTCAATAAGGGCAATGGTCTTGTCTTTGATGTTCATTTAGTTTCCGTAGTAGGCGTTATACTGGTTAATATACTGCTTGGCGATGCGCTGTTGGATAAACAGGTAATCGGGCATTTCGGGCTTGATTTGCGGGAAGTGCGCAAGTCCGTCTGCGATTTCTTTCATCACGGTCTTGCCGAAGTAAGCGTCCTGCTTCAGGATGTCGTTGCGGTCGAAAACCTTCGCGTCAATCGTTCCCTTGATAGTCAAAAGAGCCTGCACAATTTCTTCGTCGAACTTTGAGATAATCGGGGCCTGATGCTTAGGTTCGCGAGCCTTGTTCTCTTCGCGAATGCGCTTGTGGACGTAGGCGAATTTCGTGTCGCCGTTGTACTTGCGCAAGAGGGCGTCGTTTGATTTGCGGAGTTCTTCAAGGCGTTTCAGAATGTCGTTCATCGCCTGGTTCTGCTCGTTATAAACGGCAAGGTTTTCCGGAGTAAAGCCGTGCTTGTCAAAAATGCGTTTGAACTCCTGTTCCAATTCAACAAACACAGGGTCTTCGTGGTCGAAGTTATCCAGAAATCCGCGGAGTGCGCGCTTGTATTTTTCACGCAGTTCCGTGCCATTGTCGATGATTTTCAGTTCTTCAGTGCCGATGCAGCTAAAGTTGAACTCGATGTTCATCATGGCTTCGTTCACGGCAAACTGAGTCGCTTCGCTATTGGTCCATGCCTCTTTCTGGTTAATCATCGCAATGCGGTGATTCACTTCCGAAAGCATGAGCGGCAACTTTTCGATGTTCAGCTTTTCAAAGTCCTTTTTAAGGGCATCGTCACCGAAGGTGCGCACAAGGTTCATCGCATCTTTCGCGAGTTCCAAAGCCTTGCGCAGTTCAATCAAAACCTTCTTGTCTTCAAGGCTAGAAATTTCGGTAGAGAAAACTTCCGCATTGTCGGTGGTGTAACTGAACAAAGCCTGGCGAGCCACCTTCATGTGGTTGATAAGGGCGTCCTTATCTTCCATGACTTGGTTGTACATGTCGGGCAAGTTATCGTCTGGGTCAGCATCTGCATCGTTGTAGCGGTTCAGTTCCTGCAAATACGCGGCATTGGTCTCGTCGAAATTCTTCTTGATGTCGGCAAAGTCGATCAAGAATCCGCGTTTCATGTTCTTGTACGGGCGATTCACGCGCGTAATTGCCTGCAACAAATTATGATCTTCGATTTTGCGACCGAAATACAATCGCTTGAGGCGCGGTGCATCAAAGCCCGTCAGCAACATGTTGTAAACAATCAGAATATCAATCGTGTAGTTCTTCTTGAAATCGTTGATAATCTGCTTGCGGGTTTCCTTGTCGTCGCTATCGAAGAGAATCAGGCCCGCTTTCAAGTTGATTTTCTGGATGCGGTTTTCATTGAGTTCGTCCTGAATCTCATTGAAGAACTTGTACAAGTTTCGTGCCTGCTCCGAAGATTCAGCAATAATCATGCCGCCAAGGTCGTTGTCGCCCTGCATGGCACGGAACTTCGCCAAATCGTTGATGATGTAGCGGAGCAACGCCTTAACGTATGTGGGGTGCCGAATAATCATGTCCTTCGAGACAGAACCCTTCTCCACCAGTTTCTGCACGCTTTCGTAAGCATCGTTCAGTTTTTTGCGGTAACTGGTTTCGATATCTTCGCGGATAATCTTTAGCGTATAGCCGTCTTGAATGGAACGGTCATAATAATACGTGTGGAAGTAATCGCCAAAGACCTTGCAGCTCGCCTTTTCGCTCCCGATGAGCGGCGTGCCGGTAAGTGCAATCTTGATGGCGTTCTTGTCGGCATTGAAGAGGTTCGAAAGGAAACATCCGCCCGATTTGTAGCCGCGATGCGCTTCGTCCATAATGAACACGCGTTGCAAATTCGTGGCGTAATTCGGGATTTCCACTTTCTCGGTGTCATTTTCAAACTTCTGGATGTTCACCACGGTAATTTCATCGACACCGGCGTTGCCCTGCAAGGCCTGCTGCGTGCGGAACTGTTCCATGAGTTCCGTGCGGGAATTTGCCGTTGTCACCTTGAGGCCGCGGTTGCTCAATTCTTCGGTTGCCTGCTCCAGCAAATCCAGGCGGTCCACAATAAAGTAGAATTTGGCAACCTTGTTCTGCTTGGCGTAATAGTCCTTGAGGACTTTGCTCAAGTGGAAAGAAAGCGCCGTCTTGCCCGAACCCTGCGTATGCCACACAATGCCGGATGTCGCACCCGCTGCCAGTTTTTCACGGATAATCATGGCCGCAAAAAATTGCTGGTAACGCATGATGTGCTTTTCGTGGCGGCTCTCGATTTGGCCATCCTTCTCTTTTTCGACATGCAAGTAAGCGATGCCGTACTTGAGCAAAAAGAGCAAACGCTCCGGGCTCACCATAGAAGTAAGCACGCGGTTCGTGGGCGTGTTGATATCGAGATTCGTCTTGTATTCCGGATTCTCTTTCAAGACCGGAACATTGAAATCCATCAGCACTCTCTTTTCGAGATCCGCAGGAATCGGCAAATAAGGATAATTGGCGTGGAACGGCGCAATGGCCGCACGCTTAGGGTTCTCTTCCCTGAAGCAGTTGAAACGCGCTTCGTTTTTCGCAGCTGTGCAATAGAATACGCCTTCAATCGGGACAACACCGCCCTTGGCATCGTACTCCATGTTGTTGGAGAAAATCATCAACTGCGTGATGTTGATAAAATGGCGGAACTTTTTCTTCGGGAAGCGTTCGTCATTCATCCGCTTGCTTTCGGCCACCATGCCGCCTACGTTGTTCGGCTTCTTGACCTCGATAAACACGAGCGGAAGCCCATTGATGAACAACGTAATATCGGGGCGAAAACTTTCATCGCCATTCTTGCAAGTGAATTCCGCCGTACAATGATAAGTGTTATTTTCCGGATGTTCAAAATCAATCAAGCGAAGCGGAGAATAGCTAGTAAGTCGCTTGTAGAACTGCTGACCCAAATCATCGTCATCCAGTTCCTTTTGAATATCCGAAAGAACGCTCTGCGCAGAAACAGTTGCAGCCGGATTCAGCTTCTTGAACTGTTCCGCAAAAATGTCCACAAGGATGTTCGTCTCTGGGTCGTAGGGAATCGCCGGCGTTGCGCCAGACTCTGAAATTTTTCCCAAATACGTATAGCCAATGCGAGCCAAATGCTGAATCGCAGTCAGTTGAACGCGCGTCGCTTCCGTAAAAAGATTAGGCATATATCATCCCATCAACAAAACTTGTATGTATATACTTACCAAACAAGAATATAAGTTTTTACAGTGTCAATAAAACGACATTCAACGAAAAAACGCCCACTTTTAAGCAATTTTAAAAAACACAGACGCACCCCTTGACAAATACTGCACAAAAGTATAGTTTTAAATAGTCTTTGATAAAACATCTGCGTTTGAAAAAGCATGTACGCAGAAAGGAGAAAATAATGTACAATACCGCCAATGGCACCGTCACCGATGCTGAAGCCGCCGAAATCGATTCCCTCAACAACGAAATTTGGAAAAACTTTTGGAACATCCCCCGAGAAAAGCGAGCCAAAGCCGATTGGGAAAAGTTGCTTGATATCCAGATATTGGTGAAAAAGCAGTAAAAAAATTCTCCGGCTCCCTCCAAAGCCAGAGAATGAAATGTTGTACCCAGTGCCGGCGCATCCCGCGCGCAATCCCGTCACGAATCTCGCGAGCATTCTCGCCGCCGCATTGTCCTTTGCGTTGCAGCACTCGCTGCATCTCGCGGCATTTTCCGCGACGCATCTCGATGCATTATCCTTAGCATTGCAGCACTCGCCGCATCTTGCGAGCATTTTACTCTACATATTTCTTAATCAGTTTCACCATCAGTTTAGCGAGTCGTTCCACTTTGTGGTCACCCACCGTTGCCTTGATATGCGATTCGCCAATGCCGCTGTCATCCGTGAGGAACACGTACGTGCCGCCTGTTGCAAGGTCAAAGAATCTCAGCATAAATTCAGTATCCTTGTCAACACCGCTTGCCGCCACAGGAATCAATTTGATGCCGTTTAAAGCAAAAAGCGTGATGGACTTCTGGAGACTTTCGATAACGTCATCCTCATGGTGCGCGGGAGCATCGAGAATCAGGAACGCAACGCGCGCACGGGCTGACTCATCCCAAGAAAGCTTTTTCAGCGCGGTTTCAAGCGCAGAGTGCACTGCTTCAGGATAATCGCCGCCATCATCAGCATCCTGCTCAGCAACGAAATCTCGAGTCACGGAAACATTCTTGGAGAAGTCATGATGTCGAGTGAGGTAATCATCGCCCTTGTCGCGGTAGAACACGGCAGCCGTACGCAGCGGGATATTGCTTTCCGAGCTCGCGTGGTCAATGATATAGCTAAGATCCGATTTGAGGAACTTAATCTCGTCTTTCATTGAACCTGTCGCATCTACGATAAATGCAACATCGGCACTGGCTTTGGGGCGTTTCACGTTCTTGTGCATAACAACGTTCATGTTGAGTCTTTCATCGCCTCTAGAAGTAATTTGGATTTGCTCCTTGATTAGCGCCCCATCGACAACCAACATGAGATCCCTTGCTCTGACTTCATCGAACTCGCCGTCCATCAGGCCAATCCAACAATAGGCACGCCCGGCATTATCTGTCTTTGTGACAAATTCAACTTTTCTGCCATTGAGGAGAATCACGGAAACATTTGCAGCGCCTCTGCCATTTTGGTCAACCACTTTAACGGCTACAAGTTTCTTCGGGAAGAACTGCCAATAATCGGTTTTGTCGCTGAAGTTTTCGTCATTGATGACATCGTCCCAGAAATACCAATGTTCCAAATCGTTCCACTCGCCAGCGGTGAGGAGTCCCGACCTGCGTTCATTGGATTCGCCGTAGTGTCTTCCGGTTCTTCTAGGAGCAGGTTCGTCACTACTCCATTCACTACTTCCGTCGCTATCCGACATCAGATAAACTTCACTTGTCGAGGCTTCGGCAAATTTACGGCTTGCTCTCGGTGCAGACTTTGCTTTTACCGTTGATTTTTTGGCGGCACTTCTTGATTCTGAAATTCGCGAAGCACTCCCGGCCATCAGCCCGGCCAATGCATCACCGATTCCGCCAGAGCCTGCAACACCTTCGTTAAACCCAGCGGCGACTTTTCCGCGTCGGCCACCGAGAGTTGTTTTTTCCGTCGAGCGTATACCTTCTACTTTTTTAAGAACTTTATCTATATCCTTTGCGTATTTAGCATCCGTCGGAAACGTCGCGGGCTTTGATGATGAAGCCATCAACTTCAGCGCACCGCCCGCAGGAGCCGCCCGCTTGGCCTTTACCATCGCCTTTTCTTTGCGACTAGATTCAGACAATCTGGAACCGTCAATAGTCATCATAGTCGTTAAGGCAACTTCTGATTCACTTGCGAGAGAGACTTTGTCTTCTTTGGACTTTTCGACTTTTGTCTTTTCCGTTTCTTCTGTTTTGTTAGCTTCGCCACAGTTCATGCAGAACAATGCACATGCGACTACTGCGATTAAATAGAATTTGTTTTTCATGATGTCCTCCTTGTTTTCTCTCAAACTAGCACATTCATTTTTGCGAAACCAACAAATCAGCTTCGAATCTGGATAAATGTTTTTTACGTTCTGCAACGAAAAAATTTTTTTCATAAAACTATGATGCACCGCTATTTACTATAATTTGGAATATGCCAAAAAAATTTTCAAAATGGGTCGCATGCTGGGGCAACGCCACCTCCATTACAGACCGCAAAGAAGCGACTTACGCTAAAGACTTGACACTCCGCTATCCGATTCGCGCCTGCTTTTCAGGGAGCAAGTTGCGTTTTCATTTTTCTAACCTCACGGGTACAGACTCCGTACAAATTAGCGAAGCGTACATTGCAAAGTCCGCGCAGTCCACTGCCAGCGAAACAAGTGCCGCGCAGTTCGAGTACGCACCTACAGCAATTACGTTCGGCGGTCGTACTTCTGCCACCATCCCCGCGGGCGAAGAAATCTTGAGTGACGAAATTGCATTCAACGTGACCGCAGGTGAGACATTTGATGTGAGCCTCTACTTTGCTAATTTCACACAAATGAACGCAGGCACAGCTATCACGGGCCCGCTTTCTGGCGGCAAGTACAGCTACGGCAATTTTGCCAAAAGCGCGACTCTCCCCGATGATCTCACGCGCAAAACGAACTGGATTTATTTCCTCAACACGATTGACATTTTCACCGAAGAAAAGAACTTTGCGCTCGTCTGCTTTGGCGATTCCATCACGGCACAGGATTGGCCCGATTACCTGACGCTCCGTTGCGCACGCGAAGGTTTCAACAACGTCGCCATCATCCGTCGCGCTGTGAGCGGCACACGCATTCTCCGTGAATACAGTTGCATCACCTACGCGGCTTACGGTCTCAAAGGCGCTACGCGTTTCCCGATTGAAATGAATGTCGCAGGCGCCCGCACGGTCATTGTACAACACGGCATCAACGACATCATCCACCCTGTCGGCGTGGAAGTCAACAAGTTCCGTCCGTGGAGCGACATGCCCACCGCAGACGACCTCATCAACGGCGTGCGCTCGCTCTACATCACGCATGCACGCAAGCTCGGCCTCAAGATTTACAGCGGCACGCTCCTCCCGATTTACGGCTGGCGCACCTACAACGAAAACCGCGATATCATCCGCACGGCATTCAACGAATGGCTCCGTACCGCACCAGATTTCGACGGTTGCGTAGACTTTGACAAGGCTGTGCGTGGTCACGATGATCCGAAAGCATTTGCCGCCGGATTCGACTCGGGCGATCACTTGCACCCGAGCGCCAAAGCGTACGAAGCCATGGCCGAATGCGTCCCCGAAGAATTATTGAAATAAATTTGACACCTAGCGCGTTAATTATTTATTTTAAAAACATGAGCTTGAAAGATTCCATTAAGCAACTTCAAAAAAGGGAGCACATGACGCAAGACGAACTCTTGCGTCGTCTCGGCTGTTCCCGTAGTAGCCTTATGGATCACGCGACAACCGAAGCGCAAGCCGCATTCCAGCTCGCTTTCGGGAACAATTCCGGACGCATCTCCGAAGCCCCGTCATTCAAGAACGAAGAAGAGCTCGAAAAAATTTTAACGTGGGTTCGCAAGTTCCCAATCCGCGCATTGCAAAAGATGGGGCATATTCCCGAGAACGCCAAAGACGCAGACCTCGTTCGCGCCGTGTTCAAGTTCATGCAAATCGGGAGCGTCGCCGGATTCGAAAACTATTACTGCGCCACATTGCAATCTGCAAATCCACAGACTTACGCCGCCTGGATCCGCCTTGGCGAACTTCAAGTCAAGCGCTTAGCAACGGACTTCGTGCCTGATCGCAAAGCGATTCTTGCGAACTTGAGATTTTTGCGAACAAACGTATTTTTGCGCAACCAAGGCACCCGCAGCATCGCTCGCGAAGCACTCCGCGCTTGCGGTATCGAGCTCATCGAAGTAGAACCGTTCCTCACGGCACCCACGCCCATTTGCGCATTCTTCTGGAGAGGCTCACGCCCCGTCATCCAGTTCCCGACAACCAAGATGGAAGATTCCAAATTCCTGGAAGCTTTGTTCCACGCGGTCGGGCACTTGCTTTTGCACGCGAAGCACACTTCGTGTCTGCAACTCGGCGCACTCTCGCAACAAGCAAAAGTTTCTGAAATGCACGCGGCACGCCCTGAAGAAATTATCGAAATTGAAGCCGACCGTTTCGCGCAAGACATTCTCCTTTCCGAAGCCGAAGAATGCGAGCTCATCTGTTGCGGTCGCTTTTACGAACGCCGTTGCATCCAGCATTTTTCCGGCGTATTCCATGTGCGCCCGGGCATCCTTGTCGAGCGTTTACAGCAACAGGGCAAGCTCAACCGCCGCACGCTTTTAAACGATTTCAAAATCGCGGTATAAAAACGCGCGCATCTCGTATAAAAAGGAGAAGCCCGCTCGGAGGCGGGCTTGACAACAAAAAGTCGCGCGCGTCTCGTAAAACGCTCGCGGGTTCTTTTACAAATTAATAGTTCACACCGAAGAACAGATTCCAGCTCTTGAAGCTCTTCTTAAAGTCTACCTTCGTAGCAAGGATGTTGAAACCAAAACCAGCTTCAAGCTGAACGGCAGAATTGTGGAAGAAGTTCAAACCGACTTCACCACCCAAGCACATACCGAAAGCACCAATCCAGTCATCAAAGAATGCGTCAACTTGGAAACCAAGACCAATACCGGCGCCGATAAACGGAGACATGACTTCATCAAGTGGAGAATAACGTCCACCGAGAAGCATATTGCCTTCAAGTTCCCAATCCGTGCCAAATTCGGCATGCCAGTTCGAAATCGCCGTAATAGCGCCATGAGTCGTCATTTCCCAAATGTGACCATAGCGGATAAGCGGGAAAGCCGTGACCTTGTCCTTTTCAGGATTCTTCACGTCGTCTTTATAGTTACTCCAGAAAGAAAGGCCAAACGCAGCCGTCTGGAAACTATAGACCGGACGTTGGAGTTTCTTCTCCGGTTCAACAGTATCATAGTTCTGGGCAAATGCCGCAAGGGCGAGGAAAGTAATGAGTACTAATATCTTTTTCATGGTAAGAAATATATAAATTTTCAATCAACATGAATAAAGCCGCTATTATTGTTGCCGTTTCGATGCTCCTGAGCCGCGTACTCGGGATTTTCCGTGAAATGCTCCTCGCCCACGCCGCCGGCGTGTCGCTCGAAAAAAACGCTCTCGACCTCGCTTTCATGATTCCGGACATCCTGAATCACGTGGTCAGCACCGGATTTTTGTCGATTATCTTCATTCCGATTTTCACAGGCTACAAAGTCGCAGGTGACGAGAAGGCGGGCTGGAAGTTCTTCAGCAACGTGCTCAACACGTTCGGACTTGCACTTTTGATTCTCGTGATTCCGGCGTTCATCTGGATGAAGGAACTCATCTCGCTCTTGACCGTCGATGGCGTGACGCCTGAGCTCTTGGAACGCGCAACTTACTACGGACGCATTATTCTGCCGGGGCAGATTTTCATCTTTGTCGGTAGCATCCTCGTTGCCGTCCAGCACACTCGCAAGCAGTTCCTGATCCCCTCCCTCACGGGCCTTATCTACAACATCGCCATTGTGGGCGGCGGTGCCGCAGGCCTTTGGCTCAGCAACCACACAGGCAACGATTACGGTCTCGCCGGATTTGCCTGGGGCGTTCCGGTCGGCGCATTCATCGGATTTTTCGCACTCCAGATTTTTGGCGCCAAGCGCGGCGGTGTCCATTATGAATTTATCATTGAACCGAAGCATCCGGATATCGCACGTTACTTCAAGATGATGCTCCCGATGTCTCTTGGCGTGGGCTCCATGTTCGGCCTTGAATTTATCATCCGTAGCTTTGGTGCAAACTTTGGTACAAGTGGCATTTCGAGCCTCAACTACGCCTACCGCGTCATGTACACGCTCGTTGCCGTATTCGGATTCTCGGTCAGCGTCACGAGCTACCCCGACATGGCGCGTCTTGTGAAGGAAGGCGACTTCCCGCAGCTCAACCGCAAAATATGGAAAAGCCTCTCGCGCATGTTCTGCATCTTGATTCCGGCAGTTGTCGCCGTGTGGGCTTTGAGCTTCCCGGCCGTGCGCATTCTCTTTGAACGTGGCGCATTCCACCGCGAAACGACCGAAGCGATTTCTGAAATTCTCCGCTGGTACTTGCCCGTAAGCCTTGGACTTTGCCTGCAGGCAGTTCTCGTCCGCAGCTTCTACGCTTGCGAACGCATGTGGGTCCCGACACTTTTGAACACCGGCATTTTTGCGGCAACCATCCCGGCCTACATTTTGCTTGGCGCCCCCGAAGTGGGTCTTGGCATCAAGAGCGTCCCGATTATCGGCGCTACAGGCGCTATTTTGCAAGTGATTTCAATGATTTTCATGTGGGCTAAAAAGAACGGCACCGACGGCATGAAAGAGGCCATTTTCAACATGGCACGCGCACTCGTCGCATTCGGTATCATGATTGCAGCCGCCGTCGGCCTTGATCACATTTCAGGAGATTTCGTCCGCAACGCAAGCTTTGTAACACTCGTCGTTTACGCCTGCGCCGCAGGGATTGCGCTCTTTACACTCACGCTCATCATCCAGCGTTACCTCGGCAGTAAAGACGCGAAGGACATCCTGAACGAGCTCTTAGGAAAGGTCCTCCGCAAGCTGCACCTCGCACGTTAAGCACCTTTGTGTCATGCCCGCTACCAATCTTGTCATGCCCGCCACTGAGCGGGCATCTCCTTCTTGTAAGGCTTAAAAAGGAGATTCCCGATCAAGTCGGGAATGACATCGTACTACAAATTATCCCCGTTTTCGTCACTTTTCACGGGTGGATAAATTTCTTCGGGCAACGATCCGTAGCTAGAGACTTTATCACCTTCAAATCCATTGATCATCCATTTGACGAACCCCACAGTTCCGCCAAGCACGGCACCAGTTGCAAAGCCTACCCCAGCAGCACTCAGTGCAACAAGTTTGAGAGGAAACAGGCGAATATCCATTACATCCACTGCACGGAGATGACCACTACCATTCGTAGCCATGAACCAACCGGGTATTGCCAATGTTGTTCCCGTATTCGCACCATAACGAATCATGGGGTTCGGGTTCTTACTCGCCGCACAACCAACAAGACTCAACACAAGCAACATGCAAACAACAAACTTCAAAAAACTCATACTCGCAATATAGATTTCTAATCCCAGGATTCTGAATTTACCTTATTTTTGCTCCGTATTCAGAATCAGAATTTGCGGGTGGTAAAATTTCTTCTGGCAAAGGACCGATTTCCTCAATGTCATCATTTTTAAATCCGTTGAACATCCACTTGAAAAAGCCAACGGTCCCACCTAATATGGCTCCAATTACATAACCGGCACCCGCAATACCTAGCGATATTCCAAGAACCGTTATGTAATCATCCTCAGCTTTCTTTTGGCTTTCGGTCTTACAGCTATAGCTATGACAATCGTCGTCATCATCGTCATCCAACGCGGCAGCAAGCGCTGTAACGCCCACAGCACCCACCAAACCAGGAACCGCCAAAGATGCACCCGTATTTGCCCCGTAACGAATCATGGGGTTTGGATTCTTGCTCACGGCACAGCCTACAAGGCTAAGCGCAAGCAACATACATATGACGGCTCTCATTAAACTCATACTCGTAATATAAAGCCACGACTTTATTTCGCCAATAGCACAATAAAATTTTTTGATAATCTAGCAAAAATTAAGGATAAAGCGCAATAAAAAAATCCGGCAGATTTCCGCCGGACTCACCTAATTTACAGAACCTTCTATTTTATCAAAATTTTCGTCGAGTAATTGCTATTTGCACCGCGAATATTCACGAAGTAATTTCCCGCGCGCACTTTCGGCAAAACTTGCGACGTTCCAAATGAAACGTTCGCCGAACCGTTCCATACAACGTGTCCCATCGCATCCATAACCGTCACGCGGTCATTCTCGCGCAATCCAGAAATCGAAATTTCACGACCGTTCACACTCACTTTCGGCAATGCAAAATTCACGTTGTGCATTTTCGGAAGCGAAGTAGCTCCACAGCCAACAACATCTGGCAAACCAGCGCAAGGATCGTACTTGTACAAAGGCGCCACCGCCTCTGCCCACAAGCGGTGCATCGACTGTCCGCCCTTAGGTTCTGCCGGGTGCACTCCATCGCTTGTAGAAAGTTCTTCAGGATGTTCTAAGAAGTAGCTGTAGAAATCAGGACCGGCAGGCAATTCGTTATCTTTCGTGAGCTTGTCGATGGCATCGAGGTAATCCTGATGTACCTGCCACTTTGCAATTTCAGGGTTCGTTGCAATCATGCGGGCAATAATCGGAGTAATACCATGAGCTTTTGCCGTATCGATAATCGTCTGCAAGTTCTTCGTGAATGTTTCGACATTCGCATTGCTGCCGCCCCAGGCATCGTTTGTTCCCATTTCAATTGCCCAATACCTCACGTTCCCTACGTATTCTGCATAATACTTGAGCGCATCGACAACTCCCTGACTCGTGACGCAACCAATGCCACCGCGAAGCATCGCCGGGTAGTAATCTGCAAAACGCGCGTGTATCAACTGCGCAAAATTCGAATCGACTGCAAATTGCTTCATGCCCATCTGGCTGATGCTCGTGCCCATGAAGAACCACGTATCATTTGCGCCATCGCTAATGTCGTAAGCGCCGACTTCCTCGAGATTTTTCACCGGGGATTCCGCCACGATGCGGAACCAGGACTTCCCAGCAAAATCAATTGCAAGCCCACGGGACATGGCACCGCTCTCGCCCACCTCGGCAACAGTCTCCCAGTCGCCATCTACGCCGTTTGTCGAATTCGCAGACGTCATCACCTTGAAATTCTGGAGGCTCGCCGATGCATCCACGGAATGCTGGCAGCTTGCCGCGTGGACATATTTTTCGCCAGCCCAAGATTCGTCACCGCGCGTCTCCCACGTGATGAACAGCTTTGTCGGACCCTCGCCCACGTTCAACGCAAAATCCGACACCGACGAGACCTGGTTAAAGTCGAGCTTTCCATCGGTATAGACTTCCGGTTTCCAGTTGGAATTGACAGCGCCCGCCACGTAGAGATTCTTGCCCAGACTCACGTTCGGACTCGATGTAGCTGCAAATGCCCCAAAGGAGGCTCCACTCAAAGCAGAAACAAGCGCGGCATTCAAAAATACGCGCGCAAACTTTTGTTTTTCCATATTTTCACCCCAAAAACTTAAATACCTTTTCGGAAAAATAAATTATTATGGGGCAAATATCTCAAAAAATTGATTCAGGTGTGGACATTTTTGTCGAGAGATGTTCCTTACCTTCCGTTATCTCGCAGACGATAGAGCACGCACGCAATGTCGATAGGGCGCGGCAAGCTCATTTCACGACTCAAGCCTTGCGGCAAGTTGCGGAACCCGACGTTCTTGATTTTTTCGCAGAGCGCATTGATTCGCTCCATGATTGTCGCCTTCGCAGACTCGCCATTAGCATCGTTGTTGCTTGCGGCATTTTGGCAAAGGTTCAACAACATGAAGCCTGCACCGAATCGCTGTTGCTTATCCACAAGCGCACCCGCCTTGGACGTATCCGAGACGAGGAAACCGATTTGCAGTAATGTATCGCCCGAGATTTTCACTTTCACCTGACGCTCTACAGCAGACGCAGGGCGGAGTGACGGGAGCAATGGCTTCACGTATTCCGCAAAGTCGCGGCACTGCGGTTCTACAAACGCAGGCAATCCCGGCACGATTTTTGCGCCATCCCCGCCAACCAATCCAGCAGCCACATTCTTTCCATTGATTCTTGCGCATTCCGCCTTGTACGATGCCATCACGATGATGTTGTCCGCCAAGTCCAAAAAGTCTCCGCAGGCACCCGCCACCAGAATAAAGCTACGTCCCTTGATTTCACGGATGCGGTCCGTCAACGGGATAAGCGGTTCGCGGTCATCGCCCAAAAGCTTACGCACGCGCACATCGCGAATGAGGAAGTTCACGGCAGAAGAGTCTTCGTCAATCAAGAAGACATCGCTCCCCGCTTCCATTGCTTCCATCAAGTTCGCGGCCTCGCTCGTCGAGCCCGACGCACAGGCAGTCGTAAAGTTCTTTGTCGAAATTCCACCCGGCAGGTCACGCACAAACTGCGAAAGGTCCGTGCCACGCACGCTGCGGCCATCTTCGACGCCTACGCGCACAGCCGATTCGCTCACGACAATGCCTTCGCGACCGTCTCCCGGGATATGCGGGTAAACAGATTTCGTCAAAGCCTGCAACAAAGTCGATTTTCCATGGAACGCCCCGCCCGAAATCACGGTAATGCCTTTCGGGATTCCCATGCCACGAATCTCGCGGCCATTCGCAACAAACGTCACCGCCATTTCTTCAGGCGATACAAACGGGACAGCCCCATCCATCGGGAGTTCACTCAAACCCGATGCACGCGGAAGCACGGCGCCATCCGGCACAAACGCACAAAGTCCACGTTCCTCGAGCTGCGACAAAATTTCCTTGCGCTCGGCAAGCACGCGGTAATGCTCGACAAGTTCCGGCTCCACGCCATCCTTCTTCGATTCGCCCGAATTGTACAGCGCAGCCGACACCAAGTCCGGCAAGACCATCGTCAAAATTTCGGCAGCAGCTTCCGCCTGAATCTTACGGCCATCGCCCGGCAAGCGCACCTGCAAACAAGCACGCAGCTCGCCATTATCCACCCAGAGCGCATTTCGCACTAGCATTTCAGGTCCAGCAGTGTCAAAGACGACCGCAGCATCCCTGTCGGGGTACTTCTCGCGCACAAGCGCCGAAAGCCTACGGTAAAGGTAATCGCTCAATGCCAGGCGGCGTTCAAAAGTGCCACCCCATTCGCTCGGGAACCCAAGCATCAGCAAACTCGCCTTGATCATCACGCGAGATGCCGGCGCATACGGGTCCCCCTGCACATGCAGGAATTCCAGCACAAAGTCTCCAAAATCCCATGAGCGGTCCGCCAAGGATTTGTAAAGACCGTAATTTTTCCCTTGTAAACTGCGAATTTTTTGGTAAAGAGCTTTCATATACATAAAAGTAATTAATCTAGACCAATAATACACCTAATATTTACGCACATTTTACGGCACTTTAACATTTGTCCTGTAAAAAAAGAATTAAATTCTAGAAGTGAACTAACTCTTTTACATGCAAATCAGGAGTACAACCCATGAAAAAGCTTTTCTTTTTTGCCTTGATGATGGCATTCCTCTTCACGACCGCCGTCGCTGACGAAGAAGATCCACCTCCGCGTGGCAAGTCCGCAATTGTCAACATCGTTACCGAACCGCCTAACAGCGACGTGTTCCTCGGTGGCGAACCTCTCGGCAAAAGCCCGATTAAGGATAGAGAAGTCAAGTCTGGCCGCCAGACGCTCGTCGTCATTGACCAGGGCTTCGAACTCGTCAACAAGCGCGTGAACATTTGGCCGGGCAAGGACAGCCGCAACAATCTCGACTTCAGCACCAAGATTCCGAAGGGCAACATCAAGATCACGACGAATCCGCCGCGCTGCCTCATCTTCGTTGACGGTGAACAGGCCGACAAGACTGACGGTGCCGAACTCGTTGTCCGCAGCCTCGATGCTGGTGACCACGTTGTGCGTGCCCAGTGCAGCAACCGCAAGAGCGCCGAAGCCCTCGTGAAGGTCGTTGGCGAAGAAACGGTCGACGTCCATCTCGACGCTACCAGCGGCAAGAAGAAAAAACGCTAATAGCAATTCGAAATTCCTGGATCCTTCACTGCGTTCAGGATGACGAAAAAAGCGACTTTTTTCAAAGAACTCCCCTTTTGGGGAGTTTTTTTTATGTTTTTTTTGTATGTTTATAACATAATGTTTTAATTCTAGGAGAAAAAAATGTCAAAAATTTGGCTTTTCGCCCTTTGTGTAAGCTTTGCTCTCTTTACCGGTTGCGCCAGTGATGGTGGCAAAAAAGTCTCCCGCCTCGATGCAAATTCCGTTACCGATCTCTCTGGCAGCTGGAACGATACTGATTCCCGCCTTGTTGCCGACGAAATGATCAATGACTGCCTTGGCCGTCCGTGGTACAGCCAGTTTGCCGCACAGAAAGGTTCTGTGCCGACCATCGTGATTGGCAAGGTCCGCAACAAGAGCCACGAGCACATCCGCGTCGAAACCTTCATCAAGGATATCGAACGCGCCCTCATCAACTCCGGCAAGGCTGAATTCGTCGCCAACTCCAACGAACGCGAAGATCTCCGCAACGAACTCGCCGACCAGCAAGGCAACACCACCGAAGAAACCACCAAGGATGCCGGCATGGAAATCGGTGCTGACCTCATGCTCACCGGTACCATCAACTCCGTCATCGACCAGGAAGGTGGCGAACAGGTGGTCTTCTACCAGATCGACATGGAACTCACTGACATCCAGAGCCACCGCAAGGTTTGGCTTGGCGACAAGAAGATCAAGAAATACGTAGCCAAGAGCAGCGTGAAGTTTTAGACTTAATCAGACACCGTCATTCTGAACTAGATCCTTCACTTCGTTCAGGATGACGTATTCTAAGCTCAAAGTTCTAATAACTGAGAAAGCTCGCACCAGCGAGCATTTTTTATATAAATTTGCCTATATGAGACGACTTATATTATTCCTTGCAGCGACTTTGTTTTTTACGGCTTGTGCAAACAAGTCCATGACCCGCTACGAAGCCCTTGCACCAGTCTTTGAGCACAACGGCTACGATGCCACGATTTCCGAAATCAAGAAACAGCAAGACGATCTTTACGGCGAAAAGACCGAGTTCCTCTATTACTTTGACCTGGGCGTGCTCTACCACTACAACGGGAATTACGCAGAAAGCGCAAAGAACTTCGATAAGGCAGACAAGATTTACGACGACCTCTACACTCGATCCATAACAAACGAAGCGGCCGCCATCGTCACAAACGACAACATCCGCCCCTACAGAGCCCGCCCCTTTGAAATACTCGTACTTCACGAGATGCAAATCATGAACTATCTCGCGCAAAAGAATGTCGACGGGGCTTTGGTCGAAGTGAATCGCGCCCTAAAGGCAATGACGGAGCTTTATCAAAAGGATAACGACAAGACAAACGACAACGGATTCTTGCGCTACCTCACGGCAATCGTCTACGAAATGGCTGGCGAACCGGACGAAGCCGCAATCGCCTACTACAAGACGGTCAAGGCCTACGATGAAAACATCCTGAACCTCCCCAAAGAAGCCCGCGAATTTGTCATTGAAAATTTAAAGCGCTCCGACCGCGAAGACGATCTCAAGGCACTCAAGCTCGACAACTCCATCGAAACGCCAAAAGCCAAAGCCGCTTACGATCTCGGCCAAGAAATCATCGTCGTTGGTTATGCAGGCCACGGCCCCATCCTCACCGAACTCAAAATGTCAGGTACTTACGTGAGCGGAGGGCTTCTGAACCTCACCTACAAAGACAGCAAGACGGGCCAAATTACAAGCACCAATCTCGGCGCCCCGCCAGTCGCAGGAGCAAGCAACGGCGAGACATTCCATATAAGCTTTGCCCTCCCCGAAGCCCATTCATTCAGAAGTCAGGTCCAGCGCTTTAACGTCACTGTGGACAACCAGTCCGGCATACGCCCCGAAAAGGTGATGGCGCTCGACAAGGAACTCGAAATGAACCTCAAGGACGACTTTGCAAACACCATGACACGCACAGCCATCCGAGTCGTGCTCCGCACCATTGCCGCTCAGGCTGCCAAGAAGGCCATGGAAACGGACAACGCCCTCTTTAACCTTTTCACAAACATCGGTACAGACATCGCACAGGACCAGATGGAAAAAGCAGACCTCCGTATAGCCCTCTTCTTGCCGAATTCCTTCCAGATGACAAGAATTCCTGTAGAACCGGGTTCACACGAAGTCTCCGTCGCAGCCGAAGGCGACAGCGGCACAGTCAAGGTATTCAATTTTGGCAGTATCCCCGTAAAAAAAGGCGAAAAGAAGTTCATATTTGTACCGGCAATCAAGTAACTTGGACATAAATAGGCGAAAAAGCACCATTTTCTGAATTGTAAACACCTTTTTTCTAAATAATTATTTAGTTTCAAGGCAAAACATCCTAGGAGCAATAAATCCATGAATTTTAAAATCATTTTCGCAGCGGCAGCTTTGCTTGCCACCCAGTCCTTTGCCATTGCAGGTATCGGCGCCCACTACACCCCGGCTGTAGGAACTTCCCTCAATGAAGCTAAAAAATCCGAAATTTTCAAGGGCCAGGACAAACTCCAGTTCAGCCATGGCAACTTTGACTATATCCAGGGTTTCGGCTTTAAGGCTTGGGTAGACCTCCTCCCGTTCATCGATATCGAAGGTACTTTCAATATCCAGTTCGCTTCTTACAACGCCTCTCTCTGGGCAATGCGTGACGACGGCACGTTCAAGGAAATCCCGATGGAAATCGAACTTGGTGGCACTCCGTTTGCAAAGGCTACCCCGAAGTACATCGCCATGAACGCAGACATTTCCGTCACCTACCCGTTCTCCATCCCGCTGTTCCCGATCCGTCCGTATGTTGGCGGCGGTCTCACGATGCACTGGAACACCTTCGTCTTGAACAAGGCCTTTGTGGCAAATGTCATCAAGGACGCTTATGGTGAAGCAGCAGCATCCAACGCAAATGAAATTGACGTAAGCAAGCTTGCCGACAAGGTTGTCGACTACGCCAAGGACGAAGGCCTCACCAAGAGCATTGGCATCCACCTGCTCGCCGGTGTCCGCTTCAAGCTCCCGATCATCCCGATTGCAGCATACGCTAACGTCAAGTGCTACCTCGGTGGCGACTACGACGACGATATCGATGCAGGTCACTTTGCATTCGAACTCGGTGGCGGTTTCGCACTTTAATCCATCAAATTTTGTATATAATATAATTGGTTAGAAGAGAGTAGGTATCCAAGAATGACTCAGAATACAAGCAGCACCAACATCCTCATCATCGAAGATGAAATTGCCATTGCCGAAGGCCTCGTAGACCTCTGCGAGCTCAACGGTTACCGCGTCAAACACGTCATTGACGGCGAAAGCGGCCTTGCCGAAGCACTTTCCGGACAGTACGGACTTGTACTCCTGGACCTCATGCTCCCGGGCATGGACGGCTTTACCGTTTGCGACAAAATTCGCGAAAAAGACAAGAGCCTCCCGATCATCATTCTTTCTGCAAAGAATTCCGATGACGATATCATCAACGGGCTCAAGTTCGGCGCCGACGACTACATCCCGAAGCCGTTCTCCGTGCCGATGCTCCTTGCGCGTATCGAAGCTGTGCTTCGCCGTAGCCGCCAGACGATGGAAAATGAAGGCAAGCTTGTTGCCGGCAACCTCCGCGTGAACTTCCGTGAATACACGGGCGTCCGCGGTACAGAAGAACTGGCATTCACCCGCAAGGAAATTGAAATTCTTGAATACCTCTGGAACAACCGCGACCATGCCATTCCGCGTTCCGAACTCCTCCGCAAGGTCTGGGGTTACGAAAATGCAGAATCTGTGGATACCCGTACGGTTGACATCCACATCACCAAGCTCCGCAAGAAGATCGAAGACGATCCGGCTCATCCGAAGCTGCTCGTCACGTTCCGCGGTGAAGGTTACCAGATGCGCTCGGCTCCAGAATGCGAGAAGTCAGTATAAATAAATTCTCTACATACCTCTCTAGCAAGTACAAGGCTCTTCGGAGCCTTATTCTTGCCTCTAAAGATCGTCTCATTTTTGTGGCGATTTTTATCGTTATTGCGATTCCCGTAATAATGCTTTTAAGCCATTCCTATGCACAGTTGCAAGCGTCGTCGCTCTTTGGCTACAAGGAACACGCGTTCTCTGTGCTCCAGAATTTAAACAAGAACATCACGGCTGACCTCGCCATCGAAGACAGGCGTTCTTATGCGGACTACCGCTTTATACGCTCGGTTCCTGTGTTTGGCGGCGAAGAAATCACGATGTCCGAGCTTGCGGAATTTCCGCAGAGGAGCCATTATGTTGGGCTCGTCGGGCATTTCCAGCTGGATCCCTCCGGAAAGTTGAGCACGCCCGTTCTCCCAGATGGCGTGCTTGAAAAGATCCCCATGGTCGACAGGGTCAAACGTGTCGCCATCCGTAACAAGATAAGCCTTATTCTCAACACCTCGGGATTTTCCGCCATCTCCTCGCCTGCAGTCGCATCGACATCGAGCAGCATGGAAAAAGCGGACTCGACGCAAAAGAACGACAGCAGACTTATCGACCAGATTTACAAGCAGGACCTCGACATTGCGAGCACACGCAAAAAGAAAAAGAACAGCAAGCACCGTGTCGAACAAATTACCGAAACTGGCGACTTTGCGTTTGGAGTCGAATCCACAAAGCTCGATACGACCGGCCTTCTGGTCCGCTTGATCAATACCGAAACGACGCATTCCATGGAAGCTGAAATCGACTTCTTCCAGGCTATTGTCGATTCGAACTACATCATCTTCCACCGCACAGTTAGACGCGGTACAGACGTGTTTATCCAGGGCTTTATCGTCGATGCACGAGCTTACCTCACGAACCTCGTGAAAAACGAAATCGAGAAGTACAAGGGCGTTACAAAAGGCAATCAGCAAGACCCGCTCGTGCTCGCCTTCTTCCACAAGAACAAGTCCTTTGTCGCTTTTGGTGAACGCAACAACATCACGACGGAACTCCTCTCCGAATCGTTGCAGGCGCCTCTCTCGGATATCACTTTCAAGATGTACACCACACAGCGCGCCCCGGGCGGAGAATTCGTATTCTTCATCGGGTTCCTGATGCTTGCGGTACTTGGAATCGGCCTTATCTCGATTTACCATGTGACACAGAGCCGCGTGAAGCTCGCCGCGAAGCGCCAGGACTTTGTCTCCGCCATTACGCACGAACTTAAGACGCCTCTCACGGCCATCAAGATGTACGCCGAACTGTTGCAGAACTCCTGGGTGGCTAGCGAAGAAAAGAAGCAAAAGTATTACGGCCAAATCGCCAGCGAAGCCGACCGTCTCTCGAGACTTATCCAGAACGTGCTGAACCTCTCGAAGCTCGATGGCAATCGCTGGAACGTGCAGCTCCGCATGGACAAGCCAAAGCAGGTCCTCGACGACTTCGTCTCGACTTACAGCAAGAACGTCGAAAAGCAGGGTTTCGAGCTTACAGTTTCTTCGGACACGGATGCCGATAACATCAGCCTCATGATCGACCGCGACGCCATCATGCAGATTCTGATGAACCTCGTTGACAACTCGCTCAAGTTCTCCAAGAACGCAGACTACAAGATGATCAACGTGGAACTGCGCATCAAGGGCACCGACATGTACCTCGCCGTACGCGACTACGGTCCGGGCATTCCGCCTTCCGAAATGAAGAAAGTCTTCCAGGAATTCTATAGAGTCGAAAACGAAATGACAAGACAGACGAGTGGCACAGGCATCGGACTTTCGATGGTAAAGAAATTGTGCACTTTATGTAATATGAACATAGAATTGGAAAACGCTAACCCCGGTTTGCGCACAAAAATACACTTCCCAAGTCTGTCCATTTAAGTTTTCATTATGTATTTTTAGGGCGTTCCGTCAGTATGGCGGAAACCCAAAAATTCAAAGAGGCGCGGTATGACTCAGGACGATATCATCAAGAATCCGTTGGATTATGATCTTTCCATTGAAACCGTTGGCAAGGGTACGCTTAAGTCCCCGATGAACGGCGTTCCTTTCGTTTCGGAAAACGACAAGGTCAGCCTTACCACTGACGTCAATCTCATCTCTGAATACTTAGCGAAAGGCATTCCGGTACCTTCACTCGAAGTCGCCGGCCCTAGACAGACAATTTTCCACGACCCCGCCTGGACGCGCGCAGGTATCGTCACTTGCGGCGGTCTCTGCCCAGGCCTTAACAACGTGATCAAGGGCCTTGTACAAGTGCTCTGGTTCGACTACGGCGTGAGGAACATCTTCGGTATCCCGTACGGCTACCGCGGCCTGAACCCGAATTACGGTTACTCCCCCATCGTGCTTGACCCGGATGTGGTCGACGCCATTCAGGAAGACGGCGGTACGATTCTCGGTAGCTCTCGCGGCATGCAGGATCCGGCCATCATGGTCGATACGCTCATGCGCCTCAACATCAACGTGCTGTTCTGCATCGGCGGTGACGGTACGCTCCGCGGCGCACATGCCATTGCCGAAGAAGTCAAGAAGCGTAAGCAGCCCATCTCGATTATCGGCATCCCGAAGACGATCGATAACGACTTGAACTTGATCGACAGGACGTTCGGTTTTGAAACCGCCGTGCTCAGCGCCACAGACGTGATTACAAGCGCGCACATCGAAGCAAATGGTGCGTTCAACGGCCTTGGCCTCGTGAAGCTCATGGGTCGCGACTCCGGCTTTATCGCAGCGTATGCATCGCTTGCAACAACCGTTGTGAACATCTGCCTTGTCCCTGAAGTACCTTTCACACTGGATGGGCTTTTCAAGGCTCTCGAAAGCCGTTACGCCAGCGGCAAGACTCACGCCGTCATCGCCGTCGCCGAAGGCGCCGGACAGGAACTTTTCAAGAACCAGGAAGAACGCAGAGACGCAAGCGGCAACATCTTGAAGAACGATATCGGTGAATTCCTGACCCACAAGATTAAGGAACATTTCGATAGCGTCGGCAAGGAAATCAACATCAAGTACTTTGACCCGAGCTACACGGTGCGTAGCATCCCCGCCAAGGGCACAGACGCCATTTTCTGCTTCCAGCTCGCAGAAAACGCAGTACATGCAGGCATGGCAGGCAAGACGGACATGGTCGTTGGCAGCATGAACAACGTATTCTCGCACGTGCCTATAGAATACGCCGTCAGCGAACGCAAGAAAATCAACCCCAATGGCCCCCTGTGGCATGCCGTTCTCGGTATCACACGCCAGCAGGACTATTTCTCCGGCAAGGGCAAACGCAGCAAGTAATCCTTTTATTAATTTATCACCATGCTCAAAAAAGAAGAAAAAGTCATCATCCGTACCGCACTCATGGAATACCGCAATCTCTTGTTCAAGACATTCCACGGCACTGACGAAGAAAAGACTCGCATTGCCACGGTGAACAAGTTGCTCCAAAACTGGAAAGTCTAAGCGTATTCATGAGAATTACGCGGAACATTATTTTTGCATTGCTGCTTGCGATTAGTTTCGCAAGTGCAAACGACTATTTGCACATAGCAGATTCCTGCTATGCGGCAAGAGCCGTGCGCGCCAACGGCGACAAGGCCGATGCAAAGAATGCAAAAATCATGAAGGAATCCTATCGCAAGGCGATGGAGGATTCTACCGTTCTGGAACAAGCGACTGAAGGCTATGTGAAGACGCTGTACTTCTGCTTCAGATTCGTGCAGTTCGACGAGAAGAAGCGCCAGCTCCATTTGGACACGCTGATGGAAGCAAGCAAGAGCGCCTACGAAAAGTTCCCCAAGAACAAAGAAATCGCACACGTTTACGCTTCGACGCTTTCGATGTGGGGCTCGGAACGCAACGTATTTTCGTCGATTAAGGAAGGCATTGCAGGTAAAGTCCGCGATGTCGCCACAGCCGCAGAAGACTGGCAGATTCTCGGGCGTGCGCATTTTGTGCTGCCGTATGTACCGCTAATTCTTTCGTGGCCTGATGAAAAGCTTGCAGACAAATACCTCACGATGGCACTCGAAAAGAACCGCAAGGACATTTACAACTACTACTTCCTTGCAGACTTGCGCTATGACCAAGACCGTTTTGATGATGCCGTAGAGCTGATTGTACAAGGTCTCGATGCAGGCGTGCGCCCTGGCTACATTCTTGAAGACAAGCGCGCCCGCTGGCATTTAAAAGAGCTCTGGAAGAAAATCGATTACAAGCACAGGGACAAGCTCTCGCCAAAACACCTTGAAGACGGCGAGAACATCCGAAAAGCGATCGAAGCGCTGAGAGCGAAGAATAAGAAAAAATAATTTGTTATAAAGGAGATTCCCGCTTTCGCGGGAATGACACACAAACAAAAAAACGGACTTTGAAAGTCCGTTTTTTTAATGGTGATCCCGGAACGGAGTCCGGGATGACAATGTAGAGAGTTATTTCTGGGCCTGCACAGCAGTCAAAGCGATCGTGTAAACGATGTCTTCGACGAGGGCGCCGCGGGAAAGGTCGTTCACCGGCTTGGCCAAGCCCTGGAGCATCGGGCCGATAGCGATCGTGCCGTGGGCAGAGCGCTGCACAGCCTTGTAACCGATGTTACCGGCAGAGAGGTCCGGGAACACGAACACGGTAGCCTTGCCAGCGACCGGGCTGTTCGGGGCCTTGAGGGCGCCAACGCTCGGGACTGTTGCAGCATCGTACTGGAGCGGGCCATCGATGAGCATTTCCGGGCGGGCAGCCTTTGCAGCGGCAGTAGCGGCCACAACGAGGTCTGCATCCGGGCCCTTGCCCGAATTGATGGTGCTGTAAGAAAGCATGGCAACGCGGCTCGGGAGGCCGAAAGCCTTTGCCGTGTCATCGCACTGGAGAGCGATATCGGCGAGTTCTTCGGCGAGCGGGTTCAGGTTGATGGCACAGTCGCCGTAGATGTAGGTCTTGTCCTTCATGCACATGAAGAACACGGAGCTCACGGACTTCACACCCGGAGCGGTACGAATAATCTGGAGAGCCGGGCGGAGCGTGTCGGCGGTAGAGTGGATAGCGCCAGAAACGAGGCCATCGACTTCACCGAACTTGAGCATCATCGTAGCGAGCATAACGTTGTCAGAAAGAGCAACGCGTGCAGATTCCGGAGTCATGCCCTTTGCCTTGCGGAGTTCCACGAGAGTCGGCACATACTTTTCAGCAAGTTCTGCGCTCGGTTCGATAATTTCGATGTTAGCCGGGAGCTTTACGCCCACAGACTTTGCGGTAGCTTCGATATCGGCCTTCTTGCCGATGAGGACCGGCACGGCGATGTTGCGTTCGACAGCGAGGCAAGCAGCCTGCACGGTACGCGGTTCAGAGCCTTCCGGGAGCACAATGCGCTTCACGCACTTGGAAGCCTTGGAAAGGAGGCTTGCGCGGAACATGGCCTGGCTTACGCGGCGTTCAGCAGCCGGTTCTGCGAGGTCGCCAGCAACGCACTTTTCGCAACGGAGCAAGCGCTTCGGGCAGAAGAGTTCTGCATCTTCGCCATCGGCAAAAATCTTTGCATCGAGGGCAGAGGCGAGGTCGTCGTTAAACTTGTGAGCAATGACATCGTTCATGCCGGTTGCACCTTCGACGACAACAGCGTCGACATCGTCAAAATCCTGCTTGAGGAAATCGGCACAGATCTTTTCCATGAGCACGGCAGACTTGCCGGCCTTGATTTCTGCAACGCTATCGGCAGCATTGAAAACTTCGAGCGGCTTGTAGACTGTAGCGATGAGACCAGCCTTGGTAACAGCGTCGACAAGTTCCTGGACTTTGGCTTCCATGTTGGAGGCAGCCGTGGCAACTAGGTAAACACGATTCATTTTAATCTCCAATTTTGAATTTACGAGTGTAAAGGTAGGATTTTTTTGCTTGGCGGACAAGAATATTCATAGAATAACGAGACATGACTGGATGGTGCGACGCCCCTACTCCTTGGCTCGGTTATAAAAATGAGCCTCATTTTTGCAACACTCGCCTTCTGAGTAGTCTTCCGCCTTCGGCGTCAGAATGACGCAAGAAAAAATCATGTTAATTTCTGTTTACAATGCCAAAAATTTTCACAAACGAGCGGTTTTTCGATGTAATAACTATTTAAGCTCTATTGACAACATAATTTTATTGTTATCTTTGGCGTCGAAAGTGTATGGGAAAACACTGTGGGATAGGGGATTTAATAATTAGGAGTCACGGATGAGGATCAGTGGACTTTTTTACAGGGTCTTGGTGTGTTTGGCTATATTCAGTGCCTACGCCTTTGCGCAGACGGTTGCTGTTGCACACATCATTTACGAAGAAGGCAACGTCTTGTACTATGCCGACAACGAAAGCAATTTCGTGTACAAGGCCGTTGAAAAAAACGAAGATGGTACATTTACCATCGAATTCACCAACGAGCGTCTTGCTAACGGCAAGAAAGATACTCGCAGACTTCAGTTCGGACAAGGCTGCAGCGGCAACACATGCCGCATCGACTTAAGTCCTGACAACAAGCCTCTATTGGGCGAACTTTTCCCGGAGTACACAGACGGAAGCTATACAGACGGTGTGACCCCGACAAAAAAACTGGAAGTCTGGATTGTCATCAACGAAGACAAGACGCTGACGATTTCCGACACGAAACCAGTGGTCGCGGTCAAGCCCAAGAAACATATCCGTTTCTTAACGCCATGGACAAACACGAACGCCATCATCTACATGAATGGCGCCGAAAGCTACATGAGCTCGCTCCCCTCGTACTGCGGATGGTTCGAGACAAAGCTTACAAAGCCTTCCACGGCCAACGTTTACTTTAAGCAGACTATCGGTACAACATTTGTTGGCGCCGAAGGCACCACCGAAGACGAATCGACAATCACGCCGATCAATCTGGATTCTGCCCTTGCCATTAGCGACACGGTTTGGGTCGTTGCATACCAGTACGGCGCTCCTGAAGTTCATGCAACATACCCAGGCGTTCTTGGCGAATGCCTCCCGAAAATTCTCCCCGTGATGATGTTCGACTGGTATGACGGTTCCATGAATTCCGACGGCTCCAAGAACGGCCTCAACTACGGTTCTGGCGGCGCCGGACGTACAGGATTCGACATGCGCGGAGTTCCCATGTTTGGAACAGGGGTAAGCCAGGACTTTGGTCAGGGCGGTTGCGAAGGTTCTCCGGTCACAGGGATGGTCGAAAAGCAGCTTGGCCCGAACGGCGTTCCTGTGATGGCAAAGAACTTCCCGCAGAACTGCAAGAATTCCACCCACCTGAACAGCTGGTTCCTCCCCGAAGAGCTCTATAACGACGGTACGAATTCTTACACAAACGTTACATGCCGCGATTTGGAACTCACGCTTACAGACGACGGATTCTGGCTTGGCCAAAAGGATGACGAAAGCCCGGAACACGGACTCTTCTTGCTCGACGATTTCCGCTGGCTAGACGAAGCCCAAAAGATTGAAAACCCCCACTACGATTCCATCAGCGGCGCAAGCGATATTCCGGGTTACCACAACTACGGATTCGCCATGAAGATCCAGGCTGAATTTGTCTACATCAAAGGCCAGTACTTCGAATTCAACGGCGACGATGACGTTTGGGTATTCATCGACAACAAGCTCGTTGTCGATATCGGCGGTCAGCACAAAAAGATCAAGAAGTCCGTTAACCTCGACGATCTGGGACTTACGCCGGGTGAAACTTATCCGTTCCACATTTTCTATGCCGAACGCAAGCGCACTCAGTCGAACTTCATGATGAGAACGTCTATCGACCTGAAGGTAGAATCCAGCATGCTTCTCACCGACCACTCGACAGATTCCACGCTTATCAAGAAGGAAGTTTGGCAGAACATTCGCGAAAAGACTCTCGCCTGCGACTTCTCCGCAAACTCCGAGACTAAGCGCACGGAACGCGGACCTTCGAACTTTACCTTGTTCGGAAAGAGCCTTTCGCCAAGCGGCTTTGCCATAAGCAAGCTCGATTCCGTCTACTTCAGCGGCATTACAGTCACAAACGACTATACGATGCTCACGATCAATACAAAAACAATTTCCCGTGCACAGGCACTCCCGCCGGGAACATACTTTGTACGCGTTTCGCTTAAGAACAATCCGAAGGAATACAAGGATGTCTACTTCACCATCCCGCCGACGGAACTTCCGAACATCGCCTATGCAAACATCATTGACTCCAGCTACTGCATTATGGCAGACGTCATCAACCAGGATACCGTCTGCTTTGAAAAGTACTGGAAGCCGCTCGGAAACGAAGCCAGCCGTGACGTCAGCAGCGACACGCTCCCCATTACTTTGGACAAGAACGAAAAGCAGCTCTGGGCAGGCCGCATCTACCCCGTCAACGTCACCTACGTTGAAGACTGGGCCTCAAGCTACACCGGAATTACAGTCCAGGTCGCGTCATCGGATCCGAACCTAGTCGCCTGCGACTCTCTCGGCACTCCGCTTGCGAATAGCGAATTTACGCTCATCGACGGCAAGAACACGTTCTACATCAAGGCAAACGCCGCCATAACGAACGGCACCTTAACCGTATCGACAGCATCTGCCAAGAACAAAAGCATCAACTGGACGAACATCAACATTATTGAACCTCCGGTCCCGCGCGTAGACACGGCATACATTTTCGACAAGAACGGCGACGGCCGTGGCGATAGCATCTGGGTGAGTTTCAACAAGCCGCTTGGTGGCAACAGTGTCCTGAATTCCATTTCATTTATATTCGGCAATACCCGCTATGAACATTTAAAGCCAGATTACAAGGATGGCGACAGGTCACTTTCGTTTGTTGCAAGCGGCGACGGCTTTGGCATCGACATTTCTACAGGTGGCGCTTACGAGCCCTACTCCGGCAAAATCACAGCCCACTACACTTACACCAACCCTGAAGACCACAAGGTATCGTACCCCTCCATGGACGGTATCCTTGGCGACAAGATCGGCCCCATCATCATGGCTGCAGAAATTGCATACACCGATGACGGAAAGACCGTACTCTCGCTCACCTTCAGCGAAGGCCTCACCTCCGAAAATGCAAGTGCCGGCCTGTTCGGCTACCGCAGCTACGGCAGCGGCGCATTCTCCTCCATCGTCCAGGAAGCGGAATATATCACCACAACACCGGCAAACCGCTGGAAGCTGATCTTCTCCAAGAAATCCGCTTCGGATATCCTCCCCATCGTCGGCGACTCCATCCGCATCAAGCCTCCTTCAGAAGGCGGGCTTGCACTTGACCTCATCGGTAACCCGGCACACGAAATGAACCCGTGGGTACGCATCACCGGCGAGCAGCGCATTACAGTCACGACCCCTGCAGTCGTCACCATGCACAAGGATTCCCCGAACTTCGACAAGACCAAGGAAATTGTCAGCAGTCCAAACGCAACCGTCCCGATAATCGTCAACAGCGAAAGACCTCTCACCGCAAACCAGGTCGGCGAGATTTACGGTACGCAGGGCCACTACCTTGGCGACATGAACATGTCCGAACTCGTCGAAAACGAAATCAGTGAAATCGTGAAGGTCGTCAAGAGCTCCACCAAGTTCGAAGACAAGGAAGCCGTCAAGAACGGAAGCCCATCGACATCTGTTTCGCTGGAGACGATCATTTCCATGCTGGACAGGAAGGAAATCACGACGAAAGAAGCCAAAAAGAGGTTCGGGCTCAACGAAACGATCATCAAGGCCTACAACAATGGGCTCTTGAACAAGAACAACCTGAACAACTACTTGCACGGCACCACCGAAGACGTCAAGACGATTGCAGAATCCCTGGCCGACAGGACAGAACTTAGCTACAAGACCACTTACTATTCAAGCCTCGGCCACTACATCAACAAGGACGAAGGACGAATCGCCTGCAATGACGAGATTTTCAAGACAGAAGGCGCCACCAACTGCCTCGGAAACGAAGGTCA
Organism: Fibrobacter sp. UWB16; assembly: GCF_900215325.1. Classification (NCBI taxonomy): domain Bacteria; kingdom Pseudomonadati; phylum Fibrobacterota; class Fibrobacteria; order Fibrobacterales; family Fibrobacteraceae; genus Fibrobacter; species Fibrobacter sp. UWB16. The sequence goes on from NZ_OCMS01000006.1 coordinate 49,343, forward strand.
CCTCTTCCTCGCCTGGAACATGCGTTCCAAGAAGGGTCGACTCGTCGGAACCGGCGTCTACATCGCCCGTCTCGAAATCCGCCTCATCGTAAACGGCAAGAAGATCACCAAGCGCACGCAGGACTTCATCCTGGGATTCCGCCATCCGAACCTTACGATTGACGATTTCAAATAGACAAGGTTCAATACATTTAATCTTAGAAGCACCCCCTAAAGGGTGCTTTTTTAGTGGCTACAGACATTTATCCTGCAAAAAACGGAACTTTTCACCCTAGCAACAAAAGCCCCATTCCCGTGTTGCAATCTTCGCAATTTATTTTACAATTTGGTTAAAAAAATTTGATAAAAATCACAATAATGAGTGTATTTTCTATTAGGGTAACATCTTCAGGGAGTTGTGGATGCGGTGTAAAAATATTGTCTTCAGTTTCATTTTATTACTCTTATGTGCAGTCATTCCTTCAATGGCCGCTGATTACAATATTCTTGTTAAAAACGAAACGACACAGAACAGTGGAGCAAAGCTCTACGTCGTCATGCAATACAAAGATGGCGCGCGCAACAGGACTTCGGACTGTACCCAGCTCAGAAGCTACAGCGAAGACATGTTCTACGTCGGCGTCAACGGCGTCGGTGCCACCAACACCCCAAAACTCACCTTTTACACCAGCCGCTTTTGCAGAGCCACAGAAGCAATTGGCAGCATTTCGATTTTTGAAGGCCAGCAAGCTGTCGGCAGTGACTTAATCATTACCATTAACGACCTGACCGTCACGCAGGCGAACAGCCCCGATCCCATTACCCCGCCAGAAACAGGCACTCCTACAGCCGCAAAGAAAAAGGTCATCCGCTTCTTCGCTCCCTGGACAAACACCTCCGCCATTCTCCATATCGCTGGAGGCGACTCCGTCAAGATGACGACCGTCAAGAATTACTGCGGATGGTTCGAAGCTAAAATTACACCGCCTAGCGGTTCACTGCAGGTCTACTTCAAGCAGACCATCGGGCATGAATACGTCACCGACAAACATTACTCCTCCAAGACAGCCCCTATAGCACAGGCCGTTCTCCTGACGCTCGACGAAGCCGCCCAGAAAGACACCATCTGGGTCAAGGCAGGCAAGGAAATCGGCACAGCAACTACCATTTACGACAAGTACCCGGGCATCCTCGGCGATTGCCCCACCAAGACGCTCCCGGTGATGATGTTTGACTGGCTCCACGGCACCAAGGGTGACGGCGCCGAAGCCGGCAAAAACGGCGACCCCGCCAACGGCGTAAGCGCCGACTTCGGTTCCGGCGGATGCGGCGGAAGCAATGCCAGAGACGATAAGAACAGAGGCTACATGAAAGGCATGGTCGAGGAACAGCTCGGCGCCAACGGAGTCCCTGTACCGGCAGCCAACTTCCCCGAAAACTGCAAAATCACGACTCATCTCGACAAGTGGTTCTTGCCCGAAGTGGTCGCCCAGCAAGACGGCAAGCAGTACACCAACGCCACCTGCCGCTCAATCGAATTGCAACTCCAGGATGACGGCCTCTGGCTTGGCCAGAAAGACGGTAACAGCCCCGAAGGTGGCCTCTTCTTGCTCGATGACTTCCAGTACCTCGATGCCGAAGGTAAAGTCCCGAACCCCTACTTCGACAATATCACTGGCCACAACAAGAAACACAATTACGGTTTCGCCATGAAGATCCAGGCAACGTTTGAATACGTTCCTGGGCAATACTTCGAATTCCTCGGTGACGATGACGTCTGGGTATTTATCAACAACCGCCTCGTTGTTGATATCGGTGGCCAGCATTCGCAGGTTTCAGGCGCAGTCGATCTCGATACGCTAAAGCTCGTCGAAGGTCAAAACTACCCGTTCCACATTTTCTACGCCGAACGCCACACGTCTTCTTCGAACTTCATGATGAGAACCTCCATCGACTTGAAGACCGAAGCTAGCCTTTTCTACAAGAACCTCTCTACAGCAACCATTCTCGACTACCAAATTTACCAGATCATCCGTGAACAGGCACTTTCCTGCGACTTCTCCGGCACGACCATCAAGGACACTGTAGAAGCCCCCTCGAACTTCACGTTGATCGGTAGCGGCGCTTATTCCGAAGGCGTTGCCCTGGATAGCGTAGGCGTCTGGTACGGCGGCATAACCATCAAGCCGGGCTTTACAGGTTTCACCATCGATACGGCCCTCATCAAGAGGGAACGCGCTCTCCCGCCGGGAACATACCAGTTGCGTTTCTCCTTGCAGAAGGACGAAACTCAGTACGAAGAAATCACCTTCGTCATCGACAAGTATGCATCGCCTCCCATCAATTACGCTAGAAGCGACTGGACTCTCCTCGGCGACAAGGTGGACGGCACTACGGAACCTATCGGCCAATGGGTGAACACCCGCTACCCCGTAAACATCGTGTTCGCCGACGGATCGGCATTTGACGATATCGTGTATATCAAGACGAACAACGAGACAGTATTTATCCCTTGCGATGAAAACGGCAACAAGATTACCGCTATCACGTTGAAGAACGGCAAGGCGACATTCTACGTCAAGGCAATCGCCCCCAAGGACGGCTTAATACTCCTTGTCAGCAGCGCCGACGAAACGAAGCAAGCCATCTGGGAAAACATTTCGTTCCAGGAACCGCCGGTCCCGCAAATCACGTTTGCCTGCATCTTCGACAGAAATGGAGACGGCCGCGGCGACAGCGTTTACGCCAAGCTCTCCAAGCCGTATGGCACGCTGAACGCAAGCATGGTCCGCATGGATTCCGTGCAGCTGGAATTTGGCGAAAAGTTCCAGACGATTGTAGGCAACATTACGCCTAACGACATCGACAGCTCCATTGCGATTGTCTCTTCTGAAGGCGGGTTTGGCACGGTTCCGTTTACCGGTGGCACAGACAAGGTCTATAGCGGAAAGATTACGCCGTACTGGCTGTACACAGAAGGACTTGGCAAGTCAACGCCCATCAGCCTCACAAGCGATGTGCTCGATTCCATCGGCCCTGTGATTACATCTGCCGACATCTCTTACAGTGACGACGGTTCGACAGTTCTCCTGCTCACATTCAGTGAAGGTCTGGACTGCGAAAACGATGCCGACGCCAGCGTATTCAGGTACTTCTTCAGACAATCTGGCACAGAAAGATTCGATATCGTTCCGGATATTTATGCCAAGCTTTCGAAGGCCAAATGGAGACTCATCTTTAGAAGCACGAACAATGACAAGGCCAACATCCCTGTCATGGGCGACTCCATCAAGATGATTCCGGGCATCCACATGGACCTGCTCCACAGAAGCACTCCTGAAGAAAACCCGTATGTCCGCATCGCTGGCGAACAGAACGTGGTCATCACGAGCGCACCGGTCGTAACGATTGGCGAATCTGATTCTTCGAGAACGATTATCAGAAGCTCGAGCCCGACCGTTCCAAAGATTGTCCAGGACGAAAGACCGCTTACCGCAAAGGAAGTCGCGACATCTTACGGCACGCAGGGCCACTACCTCGGAGAATTGAGCCTTTCGAGCCTTGTTAAGGATGAAGTCACGAACCTCACCTCGGCCATCAAGAGCGTCAACAACAAGAACATTGAAAAGAACGGCAAAACGCTCGAAATGATTTTGACCGAAGTCCAGACAGGCGCCATCAGCATCGACAACGCCAACAAGAAATACAAGCTTGGTGACGAAATCGTAAGCGCCTACAAGAGCGGAGTCATCAAGGCGACCGATGTTACCGGCATCGCAAATGGCAACGCGTCCATCATCGAAAAGGTTTCGAGGGAATATGCCAAGAGGACAACGCTCGAATACAAGACTCAATACTTCACAAGCCTTGGCGTGTTCGTGAACAGCACTTCGAACAAGATCAGTTGTGTTGACAGCCTGTTCAATGGCAACTGCCTTGACGACGACAATGATGGCAAGATATTCCTCGCCTGGAACATGAAGTCGAAAAACGGACGACTGGTCGGTACTGGAGTTTACATCGCTAGACTTACGTACAAGATTCAAATCGGCCGAAAGACCGTCGCTGACCGCACGCAAGACTTCATCTGGGGTGTGCGTCACGGAAAGACCAAGGGCTTTACCATCGACTTGAATGAATAAAGTTTCGTTCTCTCTAAAAGGCGCCTGCAACGCAGGCGTCTTTTTTTTGTGTGGAATTTTAAGGATAAGTGCTAAAAGGGAGATTCCCGCTTTCGCGGGAATGACAAAGAGTAAAGCCGGGATGACAATGCAAAAAGTCCCAGCGGAGCTGGGACTTTTTGCGTTTAACGCGGGAATGTCTGCGCGAGAATCGCGGATGACAACTTATGCGAAGTTGTACAGGTCCGTGATGTCTTCGTTATTCTTGTCGTACATCCAGAACTGGTTGATGTGGGCATATTCATCTTCCACAAGGGAAATCTTGATGTTATGCTTGTATTCCAGATAGTTGAACATACGGTTCAAGTCCTTGCAAAGCACATCGATGACCGGAGCGCTCACGACGAGGGTGACTTCGCGGAGACGGCCCTTGGTATGGGCGCGGGCGAGCCAGCGGTCGATCATGCCGAGCGTCGATTCGAGCGTTGCAATGCGGCCACTGCCGTTGCAAACCGGGCAGCATTCGGTCTTTTCGGTCATCAGGTTCACGCGGACGCGCTTACGGGTGACTTCCATGAGGCCGAACTGGCTGATCGGGGCCGGGCTAATCGGGGCCTTGTCGCGGCGGATTGCCTTGCGGAATTCCTGATAGACGGCTTCGCGGTCTTCATCGGTTTCCATATCGATGAAGTCGATGATGATGAGGCCGCCCACATCGCGGAGACGCAGCTGCTTTGCGATTTCGTGGCAAGCATCGAGGTTTGTCTCGAGAATGATCTTGCCCTGGTCCTTGCCATGAACCTTCGGACCGGTGTTCACGTCGATAGAGACGAGAGCTTCGGTCTGTTCGATAACGAGGTTGCCACCGCGCGGAAGCGGGACCTGACGCTGCAAGGAGCGAGCGTAGTCGTTTTCAATCTTGAAGTATTCGAACAAGCTTTCGCTAGAGCTCCAGAGCTTGACCTTGTCGAGCTTATCCGGAGAGAGAACCTTCAGGTAATCGCGGAGAGCAAAGTACTCGTCGCGGTTGTCGATATACACGTAGTCCGTGTTGTCGCCGAAGTATTCGCGAACCGTCTGTTCGATGGAATCGGATTCTTCGTAGATGCAGGTCTCGGGCGGCATGGTTTCGAAGTTGTACTTCGTCTGTTCCCACTTGCTTTCGAGTTCGCGCATCTGCTTGTTGATTTCGAATTCGGATTCGTTGAGGCCGTTGGTGCGGACGATGTAGCCCACGTCGCGACCCTTGAGGCGGCGCACGACCTTCTTGAACTCGCGGCGCTTGACCGGATCGCGTTCACGCTTGGAGACGCCGACGAAATTTGTACCCGGCATGCAGACCAGGAAGCGGCCAGCAAAGCTCAAGTGTGTCGTCAAACGAGCACCCTTGGTGCTAATCGGTTCCTTGACCACCTGCACCATGATTTCTTGGCCTTCCTGAAGAATTTCGTCGATCGAAATTTCCTTAGAGGCATCGCCTTCATCATCATCGTCACCATATTCGCGGCGCAACAGTTCGTTGCGGTCCATGGCGTCTTCCTGATGCAAAAAGCCAGCCTTCTCAAGACCAATGTCAATGAATGCCGCCTTGAGTGCGGGGAGCACCTTCTGAACGACACCCTTATAAATATTGCCCAGAACTCGATTAGAGGAAACACCTTCAACAACCAATTCCGCAAGTTCGCCATCTTCCATGATCGCGATGCGCTTTTCGTACGGTGTTTTGCTAATCAAGATTCCGCGCTTACACTTATTTGCCATTAAAACTCCTAAAGGGTAAAGCAAAACTTGATAGAAATCCCCAAGACCAGTCCAAAAGTATGGACCGCATCCGAGCTCCCGATGTTTCTTGACGGAAAGTACCGCCCGCCTGCAAAGCAGAGCCTGGGGACCTAAAATATAATAAGTAGGAAGACTTGAGACGAGAGACGAGAGACGAGAGAAGGGAAAATGTAGGGAGAATTAGGAAGTAGGACAAATGCGTAGGTCGAGTATGCTCCAAGGCGAATGTTGCAGGGCCGCTTGCGGACCTATAACTGAGCCGTTTTGCATGACGCAAAGCGTCAAAGTCGCGACAAAACTTGTTTTGGCATGACCGAGACCAGCATTTAACGCCGTTGGCGTTCGTGGCTGCGGTTATGCCATATCTGAATACAAGTATTCAGTTGCGTCATAACCTTGCACACTATTGGTACTTGAGCGAAGCGAAAGTACAAAAGTGGATGAAAGTCACTGGATTCTTCGTTTCACTCAGAATGACGAACAACGCGAGAGAAAAGTGGTGATGCCGGAACAGAGTCCAGCATGACAATCAACCAATAACTAATGACTAACGACCAACAACCAATTACTAACGGCTATTTTGTAATAAAGTAATCTTCCGGGTTGACAGGCGTTCCGTTCACGCGGATTTCGTAATGCAGGCCGAGACTCGACTGAAGCCCGCTCTTGCCAATGAGAGCAATCGGGTCGCCACGGCGAACTTTAGCGCCTTGCTTCACAAGCGTTTCACCGAGATGCGCATAGAATGTCTTCACATGTTCCATGTGCTCAATCTTCATCGAAAGCCCAAAGCCACGATGCTTGCGAACCTCGACAACAGTACCGGCACCCGGCGCGTAGACCGTATCGCCTTCAGCAGCCAAAAAGTCCACACCTCTGTGCGGGAGTTCCTGATCCGTGAACGCATCGAAAACCATTTCAAAACGAGCCTTGATATCGTGATGATTCTTGAGCGGATGCAACACCGGGACATGCGCGGCAAGCGCAGAATCAGCCTCAAGCTTGTTCAGCGTCTTGCGGAATGTAGACCTCATTGCATGCAAATTCTTTTTCGGAGACTCGTCTTCAGGAACATTTTCAAGCGTGAAACCAAGGCCACCCAATTTGAGTGTACTATCGCGGACAACACGTGTTTCTTCAACCTTCAAAATCGTCGTATCGACCACGGTACGGATTTTCTTGATTTCGTCCTTGATGACCGAATTCTGGTGATAGACATCCATCAGGTTGCCGTTAGACAAATTCTCCACAATTTGCACTGGCGAGAACATAATGAATCCAAGGATCGCACAGATAGTTAAGACAAAGTAAATAATTGCTTTTCTAACCGAGAAAGTAACAGTTTTCCCGCGCGAATCCTTGTTCGGATAAATGTGGACCTCAAGCTTTTTCACTAGAACCTTCGGATTTGTTCAATTTTTGCTCGAGTTCTGCAACCTGCTTTTGGATTTCGAAAATGGCACCTACCGTTTCGACAGCGGACGGGTCGTCCTTGATTTCGTCCAGACGGCCTTCACGGATAGCCTCGTAAACCTTTTGCCCGAGCAATTGGAACTTGGTTTTGAGCTTGGACTGCACCATGGACAGCTCCACGCGCGAAAGCACGTTGGATGCACAGCCTTTAGCCGTAATTTTCAGCTTATTTAGAGTATTTTCGTTCATAATTTCATCCGACTAGCCTTTAAAATAGTAGATTTTTCGATATAAAACAACGGAGATTTTTCTATGAGTCGCAGCGATCGCAGAAGAGCAAAGCAAAACGTCAAAAAATTCGTTCCAAAGAAGTCAAACGCGCTGGATAAACGAGTCATCGTACTCCTCGCCATCATTGTCGTTGTGTTTTTCGTAGGAACAATGATCATCCAGAGAGGCTAATTAATGAAGTTCACTATCCAGAAGAATGTTTTGCAGGATGCACTGCAAGCGGCAATTAGCGCCGTTCCGAACAAGTCCACCATCCAGATCCTCAACAACTTTTCGCTCCGCCTCGAAGGCAACTTCCTCGAAGTGAGCGCTACAGACCTCGACCTCGGTATCAGGGTCAAGGTGGAAGTGCAGGGCGAACGTGATGGCGCAGTCGTCATCAACGCACGCAAGCTGTTCGATCAAGTGAAGAGCCTCGTGGACCCGAGCATCACGAACATCACTTTTGACGCACAGGATTACCTGGTGAAGATCCAGTGGAGCGAACGCGGTAAGGCAAGCATCATCGGCTTTGACGCGAACGACTTCCCGCCGTTCCCGGAAATTGAAAATGGCGAAACATTGAACATCGCCGCAAGCGAACTTGCATTCCTCGCCGAAAAGACATTGTTTGCAACATCTACCGACTCCACACGCTTGAGCTTGAACGGCGTGTTCCTCGAAGCAAAGGACGGCAAGATTTCCATGGTCGCAACAGACGGTCACCGTTTGGGCCGCGCCGCCATCGACCAGGAAGGCGCAGAACTTTCGAACGGCGTCATCATCCCGCACAAGGCTTTGCAGCACATCCTGCACATGGCTAAGGGCGATTCCACGGTTGAAGTCCGCACGTCTGCAACGCACATCCTCTTCAACACGGGTTCCATCCAGGTCATCTCGAAGCTCTACGAAGGACCGTATCCGAGCTACCGCTCTGTGATCCCGCAGCAGTTCGAACGTACCGCACAGGCCAACACCACGGAATTCCAGAACAAGATCCGCAGCGTGATTTCTATGGCCAACGCTCGCACCCGCAAGATCCGCTTGCAGTTCGACGGTAACATCCTCGAACTCAGCGCAACGGACCCGGATGTCGGCGGCGATTCTCGCGAAGCACTCGCTATCACGCACAACGGCGAAGGCAGCTTCTGCATTGGCTTTAACGGCCAGTTCCTCGCAGAAATCCTCGGCATGTGCAAGAGCGAAGAAGTCATCATGAAGATGAACAATCCGCTTGGCGCTTGCATCATCGAGCCGGTTGGCGAGAACATGAACTTCTCGTTCTTGTTGATGCCGACGCACCTCACCGACAACTAATCGTAGTTCGGAAAGATTTAAGGGCTCTCGCGAGAGAGCCTTTTTTAGTGGAATGTATCTGCAAATGGAAGTGCGCCAAGTTTAATCGGAATTGCCGAGAGAATTAATCGGGACTGCCGCGCGCAAAGAAAAACGCGCGCGTTTTGGATAAAGTAATTATGTCGAGTCAAATACGCAAGAGAGTCAATAAGAAAATCACGAAAGCTATTCACGACTTCAATTTGATTGAAGACGGAGACCGCGTGCTCATTGCCACAAGCGGTGGCAAGGATTCAAGCGTGTTGTTGATGGAGCTCGCCGCGCGACTCGGCAAATTCGGGCCAAAATGCGAACTTGCCGCCATCCACATCCAAAGCGATTTTGCAGACAAGGCCCCCCGCGAATTTTTGCAACGAATGGCAGAAGAATACCCGCAAGTGCCATTTTACTTTAAGGATGTCGCCGTAGAAGCGCGCCTCAAGGAAGGTCGCAAGCTCAATTGCTACTGGTGCAGCACGCAGCGCCGCACGGAACTCATCAAGTTCGCAAGCGAAAACAACTTCAACAAGATTGCACTCGGCCACCACATGGACGACATCGTCGAAACGCTTTTGATGAACATGCTATACAAGGGCGAGTTCAGCGGCATGCCGCCCATGGTGCCATACGAAAAGTACCCGTGTAGCATTATCCGCCCGCTCTGCTACTGCGAAGAAAGCGAAATCATCGCCTACGCCGAAGACGCAGACATTCGCAAGTTCACCTGCACCTGCGAATTCTCGAAAGCAAGCCACCGCAAGACCATCCGCGAAGAAATCAAGAGCTTGACGAAAGGAAGCTCCACGCTAAAAGCTAATTTATTCGAAAGCATGCGAAATATTAGAATGGATTATTTATTGTAAGACCGCTTTATTGCAAGATTTCCCAACGTCCATTCTTTCGAGAACCAATGCGGGCAATGTACGATTTTTCCCGTAAAGCCTTCAAAGTTCTATTAATCGTTGGTTCGGAATAACCCGTTTCATGCATAAGCAAGGGAACCGTAATAGACGGATTCCGTTTTATTTCTGCGTAAATCAGCGATTCTGTTTCCGTAAGATTTATCCTATCGTTTAACCTATCATTTATCCTATCATTTATCCTATCATTTATCCTATCACCCAACTTATCACCCAACCGCTGTTGACCTTCAAAATAGAACGAAGTCCGCATGAAATGATCCGTAAACGAAAAAGCTTTTTCGTCATAGGAGCGCAGAATACGCCGCATACCGCTCCCAAGCTGTTCGACCATATCTAAATCATGGAAAATACGCATAAGTTCGCGATTGCGCGGCATCGAGCAACAGTTGAAGAAATCTTCTTTCGAAAGGCCTTCCACTAACCCACCGTAGTTCGTTATTTCCATCCTGTCAGAAAAAATCTCAAACAGGGGCGGAACCTCTTTTGTGTAATCATTATGAACGACTGCATTGATTACAGCCTCACGCAAGGCAACCGGATCAACCAAAGGCTTTTCGATACGCTCCATAGGAGTGATTTTTGCATGAGTAATGTTCGCCACTTTCAATCGCGTGAGCACCGATTTTACAGCCTTGATAATACTACAATAGCCAAACTCTTCATTTTCAATAAGGTCGTACTTGTCCGCGCCTTTGTACCGCGCCACCTTTATCGACACACCGTTTTCATCAGCAAGGAGATAAGCGTTGTAATTGTATCTCCCATCGGGAGTAAGCAATTCTAGAGTCTTGGCAAATTGACTATTCAAGGGCTTTTTACTTTCTTCGTAGTAAATTTTCAACTGGCTAAATGTCAAATCCTGCCGCGGGGCCGGAATTCTAGCAAGAGAAATCTTTGCGCGAGAGGCGAAAGTCTCTAGAATCATCTTTTCGCTCATTCCATGGACTGAACTCCCCACACGCATAAAGCAACCTTCGGACGTCATACCAGCTTTTTTCAGGTAATACGGCTTTTCGGGACCACCAGAAATCGCCACATGAACAATACCCTTGTCGTCTTTTTCCTCCGTCACGACTTCAAAGAGCCCAATAGCATTCGGCTTGATATTGTTCAAAATTCTATCAGCCACTTGACGCTGCACATGGTCTATATCCTTTACGCCATATACAGAGCCATCGTCATTGACTCCAATATAGATGTGTCCACCTGTAGAATTCAAAAAAGCGATTACAGAACGCTCAAAGGTTTCGGACAATTCGCGCTTGTATTCAACAAGATGATTTTCTTTGTTCATTACGCCTCCATTGGGCTGTTGAGGCGTCCCCTTATTCCAGAAACCCAGAATAAAAAAAGACGCGATTCTCCATTTGACAGAGAATCACGTGCTGCATTAATGTACCTAATATCGCCAGATGTGGCAAGGGGTGTGGGAAAATTTTACAAATAGGATTATTTTGTTGACACCAATGCGCGGATTTTACCGGACACAGCGCACAGAACGATAGTCCTCTTTCGCGAACGCATTCAAACTCGCAGCATCACTGCTGAACGACAAGAACAAATAATACGCATTCGATTCTGGATTTTCAGGATCTTCGGTCGCGCTCCAAAAATACGCGTAACCGCCAAAGCCATCGAACTTGCCACCCGTAATTGCACCATCATCTGCTTTCAAAACAGCGCTGCGATATCCCGCCGGGAGCGCGTTGAATCCGAATTCATCGGAGCCGTTACCTTTTTTTGAACCAACCATCCTTTGCCTTTAAAGCCGCGCCAACTTTATTCGGGACCACGCCGGAATTGCCAGCACGAGACGTCGCGGCATCCCCAGAAGTTGCGAGATTCACCGCAGAAATGAGTGCCGCAAAGTCCGCCTTCGTTGGGAGGCGCCATCCCTCAGGGCAAATCGTTTTCGCCTCCGCCCATGTATAGAGCCGCCCCAACCGTTTGCAATTGCGAGTATCACCATCTGGGCAAGCACTTGTTTCCGTTTCGTAATTCAGATTTTCCGCCATCCACGTGAGATCGCCAATCTTCACAACATCATAACTCTGCCCGTCACGCGAATCCGTGAAGGACTCGGAACAAGCCAAGAGGAGGAAGAAAAGAGAGGTGATAAAGAAAGAGGAATGAAATGGGATGCGCATAGGGAGAATTTAAAAAATTTAGTTCCTAAACTTTTCAAACTCTTCTTATCACACCTTTGGCATTGCTTGGTAAATTTTCCCATTTAAAAGTTTTCCATTTTCCTTCTTGGAACGGCGAACACCATCAACGCCCCATGCACCCCACTGTTTAAAGAAGAACGCAACATTCTGTTCCGAAGCTTGTTTCTGGATATTTTCAACCCATGCTTTTTGCATCAGCCTTGCCTTAGGGCCGCTTTCGCCTCCAACAATAACCCAATGGATTCCATCAAGGTTTATTTCACCAAGGTCACTCAACAAGGGCTCGCAAGAAAGAAAGCGAACTTTGGCATTTATTTTACGCAATACTGCTATACGACTTTTACGAACAGCATTTTCAACAGTTACTCCAATCCAAGCATTATCCGGCACACTTCGAGTTTTAAAAAACTCTTCCATTCGTTCCGCTCTTTTCGTGAGAATTTGGAAACGGTGGTTCGTGGCCTTCTTGATTGTTTTGAAAACCTTATCAATAAAAGTAAAAGGGACTTTTTCATTGAACAAGTCGCTCATGGAGCATACAAAGATATTGCTGGGATAACGCCAATGAAGAGGTTCATCTAAGGATTCTTCGTGTACTGTAACATCAAAGCCGTTTTTGTACTTATCAAGCCCCATATTCTGCAAACGCAAAGACATGGTAGCCGCATAACAATTTGCACAACCTTCAGATAAACGGTCACACCCTGTAACCGGATTCCATGTCTGATCAGTCCATTCAATCTTCGTAGTCTTCATCTAGATAGCCTTGACATATATTCTTTCCATTTTATCATCATCAAGATAAAATGCATTCTGTCTAATTTTTTTAGATTCATCGTATGCACAAACTTGAATTTTCCCTTGTTCGGCAAATTTTCTCAATGCCGCATTACCATGCTTAGGCATGGAACCATGTTCAAAGCAAAAATCTCGAATCTGTATATTTGTTTTTGAACCTGTTTTTAAGTAGGATATCAATTTATCTTCTAGACGATCCCTAAAGAATGATTCAAGAAATGATTCTTGCCCTTGGTTTCTCTTATCATATCCAGTTCCTTCTTCCTTGTCTATTTCCCATTTCGCTTCAACAAATTTTTCCAACCCTTTACGGTTACTAGAAAAATAAATCAAACAATTATGTCCCTTACCAGCATTATCTTGGATAATGAAACTATCTACAAAAACCTTCAATTTGTTTCGAAGGGTATCTAAAATATTTCTAAGAAAGGCTACATCGCTTTTTATTGTATATAGTTCCGGTACAGAGATGAATTCTTCTAAAAAAGTCTTTACGGCATTGGTCTCACCTTCATTACTTTTAAATCGGTAAATATGAGATAAGGGTAAAAAAAGCAAAAGTTCCGTATCCCCATCACTTAAAATTTTCTTTATATCATTAAGATGTATACTCTTATAACCAAAAGGGTCTATAAAGAAAAACCTTTTGAAATAATTATGCGTTTTATGATTTTCAATTATTAGAGGAAGAAAATCGGAATAATCCTGATTCTGAACATTTATCTTTACCCAACTTGTCTTTTGAATTTTGTGTTCTGCAACTAAAGCATTCAATTTTTTGAAGTTTTCGGGGTTCATCTCATTAAAGCAAATCTTCACACGCAATCCATCCAAGAATGTTTGCGAAAGATAGTCCATCAATATCTTTGGACTACCAGGATTTCCATTTTCATCTTCGCCAGGGCCAGCAAACAAATCAGCTATATAAATTCGATCTTTTTTATTCCAGGGCAGTTTATACGCTTTACTTAATACCTTGAGATATCTTTTGATATACGCTTTATATATACTAAGCTTGGCTTTGGTCGAATCATTGAAACCTTCAAAAAATTCTGGCATACTCTATCCCTTCCACACGTGTTCGCGGTGGTATTTCAGATATGGCAAGTGATGGGCGTCTATCCAGCGAAGACGCATATCGGGATAAATGCCTACCCTTTTCAGATTAGATTCATTCAGCTGAGACGATAGCATAATGCAGCCGTTATCGTCAAAGGTGATTAGCCCCTTGTCAAAGAGTGCGTCCAGATTGGCACTCAATAAGAATCCGTTATACACATCGAGGCGTTCTTCAGCAGAGGTACATTCATTCCATGGCCTTGCATGGCTAGCACGAAGGATTTCTGGAATAATGCTGTTAGTGACGGCACACGCACCTTTCCAGTAGTTCATTAGGGCTTCGCGATATACATCTTGGCCGACACGCTGTTTGACGGTTTCCTCGGTTTCGGTTGCAGGTAGGCCTCCAGCGACAATTTGTCGCCAACGCGTATTATATATTTCAATTGGTGTCGGCGGCAATGCAATGAACAGCTCTTGCATGCGGTGCAGTACACGGCGAAGCGACTCATACTCACGTTCTTGCACTATGATTTTTTGAGATCCAACAACATCGAAAGCACCTCCGACATGGAGTTCCGATTCATTGAACGGAGCTGTAAAGGTCACATCCATTTCGTGGTCGCAACACTTGATAGTGGCACGCTCGTTATGCGAGGCGCTACCAAGAGTGACGGAATCCAAGCCATCGGATTCCACGATGCTCCAGCCCGAATCGTCACCAGCCTTTTTAATCAGTTCCCGTTCAGTGAAGGTCATAGTATTGTTAATAGGTTCCCGCGTTTTCGATAGCCTCTTCAATTAAATCGGACAAGTTGTCTTCAATATCTCGATACACACCAACACTTGTAACACACCTAGAATTAAATGTGCGCACATATTGAGACAAAGGTTCTCCATCATCAGTATAATTAAAATCCAATGGATTCAAACCTTTTTCGGATTGATTGCCGTCAGAATCTTTCAATTTATGAACATAAACGCCAACAATACCCTTTTCTAATTCGTAGGCCTTTTGAATTTCATAATCCACCCAAGGACGCGTAAATGTTGTTTCACCAATAAGAACAATTAAACAAGAACGCATTTTTAACTGCGAATTAATCCATCGTTTAATGGTCAGTTCACTACCCTTTACTTTTTCCCAATCATTATCTGTGAATGTAGAGGATTGATCTACAATTCCCATATTGCGAACTTGGTTTGCTCGCCACGCATCAGCATCGTATTCAAAGCTAAAGAATACTTGTCTTTTTATTGGAGTCATCACTCTCACCTTTATACATCAAAGCATAACTCAACAATTACAAGGACAACAACAAACTACAAAACTAATTTTCGTTCCTATTTGAAAAACGCAAGTAACAAAGGCTATAACAAAAGGAATTCCATAAAGTGGCCATAATGTTTTAGCCAACGCAGTATCAATTCGAGAACCAACACGCTTCTTATACGGATTCGGATCTAAACTGTATTGATTATCAAAATTTCCCTTAGACCTAAGCAAAACGACTTCTTTGTACATTTCTCTATACGCCCTTTCCGTTTGCAAAAAGAATGCATCAAGATACCAAAAAGCCGTCACCCCCAACAAGATAATAACAGCAAGTAGCAACACGGATAATTTCCCGTTGAACAAAGCCAAAATACCTCCAATATATGTAATGGTCCAGCCCTTTATTAAAAAGGAGTTGCTCGCCATTCTCTTTATACAATCTTGAATCAGATCAAGTTCCTTATGAAACGCTGTCAATTGTTCTGCTTGAAGCATCTTTAAACCTCCACTGAAATGTTATAGTCTTCAATATTTTCCATAATATACGCTGCTGTATCGATATAGCTCTGCGGATCTTTCGCAAAATCAGCCCACTTTACAACTTTGATATACGAGGATTCACCGCTAAGAATAACAACGCCATTCAAGCATCGGGAGGCGTTTACACGCTTACGATTGAACATATTCTTCGCAACGATATCGAATGTCACATTATTATTGTATCTCGTACAGCTGCAATTATAATTGCACGAACTTTCATTCAAATAATACGAATATGAACCGCGCCTGTCAGGAAGGACTACTGCCAAGATGGCATTAGATTGACTAGTCCGTTCATCTCTAGTCACTCGACGAAGCGAATACGAAATTTCCCAGGGAATCCACTGCGACGAATCCCTTCTATGGGGTTCCTTCATATTCGGAGATATCAATAGAATTGTGGTCGAACTATCGAAAATACGGTCTTTTAACATTTCCCAGATTGTATTTTCATCGTAATTCGACAAATCTTCGCCATCACGCTCGGCCTTATTGACATCATCTGTCTGATTGAAATACCGCTGCAACAGGTCAACATAGTCACGAACAGTAGTATGTTCAAACATTTCGGGCAATGGGTCTTTAAGCGGACAAACGTCATCATCCGCGTACTTGTACGATATGAATATTTTCTTACCCATTTACGAAAGCCACTTTGATAACGGTATATAAGTAAATGTACCATTCTTTTTAAATCTCACGTACCACCCACGCTGCTTTGGAACATTCAAGTTCTTAAATCCGGAGTTCGATTCTATTTCCTCATGAAAAAAATTTTCAGGATTAAACACATCCTGCTCATTTATATTTCCACTTCCATCACCTTCACAATAGACGATAAACGGATATATTTCCATATACTCATTCCCTCTATAATTTTGGCGAGCAATCTGAGTGTCATGCCATGCAAGGAACGCCAGGTTATCAGGAAGCTTTTGTACATCGCCCATTCCAAGTTCCCAGTTGCACCATTTTGATGCTATTGCTCCATTAGATGCCAGGAATAAGAATCTATCACACGTCTTGATCTTTTTCTTTATCACCTGAGCTGTTTTTATAGAAGTTCTTAAAGGGAGAGATTTATCTTCGCTATCTATATAAACATATACATTATATCTATTTCTTAGAAAAGAAATTAGCCCCATCGTATATTGTAAATCACTATGACTATGGGAAAGAAAAACAAATAGTTTACATTTAGACGACTGATAGTATTGTTTGCCAAGATTTTCGAGTCCTTCCCAATCATCTTCATTCTTTAAATAGTGAGACTCTTCTTGAAAACGACGATACTCGTATTCAATATCCTTATCAATATATTCTTCAAACAGTCTTGGTTGAAATAAATCTTGCAACAAAATCATTTTCTAGTTCCTTGTTTTAATTCATCTTATCCCAGGCTTCGAGGACGAGGCGTTGGGTGCGGTATTCGCCGTAGGTTGAGAGTTCGGCGTCGCGGAGGACGCGGAAGGTTTCGCTGGGGTAATCGTCGCCCATGACGGTTTTGGGGTCGAGGATGTATTCGAGGTCGCGGCGGCTTAAGCCGTAGAGTTTTGCGAAGTAGGCGTCGAGTTCGGCGCGAAGCCCCGCTCTGTGCGAGTCTTCGAAGACGATGGGCGGAATAGAGGCCGGATCGAAGTCGGAGGCGGCAAGGGCATTGATGTCGGTGCCGGTTGGCAAATCCTTGTGCTGGGCAATTATGAGCTTGCGGAGGTCCACGCTAGCGTCGTTCCAGAGAGCACGAGCCCATTCGACGATATCGGTAGCGGTATAGGTCAGGGCGAATACACGCGGGACGATAAAGTTGATGGCAGTTTCAGTGAATGCGGCCGGAGGAAGAACAGGTAACTGTTTCGTCACAAACATTGTTGCGTATGACCCGCCTATTTTTGTACGTGATACAAAATCAAACGGCAAAGCATTGAAATTCGCTAACAAGCAAGACATCATAACAGCACCTTGACTGAACGATGACAATAATTGAGTATTATGTCCAACTCCGCAAAAAGGCATTACTGACGCAATCATCGTTCTTTCGTTCATGGCATTGGTTACGCCTCGCCATCCCATTAGATACTTTGGGCAATATTTTTCAGTAGCATTGAGCAGTTTCTGCACAATATCATCGCTTTTGGTGGCATCAAGATAAACTTTCTGCAAATCAGCATCCGTTTCCGTCATAGCAAAATGCAGGCAAAGTTCACGGAGCTTTTGTCCATCTTCTTTACGCAAAGCGGAGACTACAGAGGAATCTAGGGTGGTTGATCGCAGCACTGTTTCGGTATATGGCACCCAATATTCTGGTTGAACCACGAAACCCACATCAGCCTTTTGCACTAACGAAATATCAACTGTTTTCCCATTAACAAATGTTGCCCAACGATGATCCATCTGATGCATCATTTTAGGTTCATACAAAGGTAGCATCATTTTCCCATCAGCCCCTTCCCCTGAAACCTTTGCAAAGAGATCACTTGCCGATGTCATGTTATACATCTGTTGGAATTTGATATTCCACGGATTTCCGTTCTTATCATCAGATTCACGAATAAAAACGCCCGCCTTGCGATATATCTTCTTCGCAAGTTCGGCATCTTCCTGACTTCGGAACACGGGGCATGTGTGCGTATTCGGGTTAATCAAGTCAAAGTCATCCGCCGTCATCGAGAAATGGCGTCGTTTGTCTTCGAGTTCGGGTACATTCTTGAGGAAGAATGCAAAGTCGCCCGGCGTATTCCCGGCTGCAATCGTCAGCAAGCAGAACTTGAACATTCGATGCACATTGGGGAATATGCCTTCCTTATTTTCGAAATCATAAAGGCTATGAAGTTTTCCTTTGGAGGCTATTTCACCAAAGAACGCCTTAGTTGAATCATCTGTGGCAATTCCGGATGGACATACAAAACCAGTAGTTCCTCGTTCATTACGGAGACGATAATTTAATTCAGCAAATTTTGAATAAAGATTCACCTTTCCAAACGATGTCAACGGGAAACGGCCACTATTTCCATAATAGGTGTTCTCCGCTTCTAAAGCATGTTTTCTTATTTCATACAGCTCGTATATATGCGGCCGGTCTTTTTTCAGCTGATCTATTGCTATTTTTCGATCATTACCATTTAACATAGCAATTTCTGGCAAAAGGTTCGCGAAAAATTCAACTTCCTTTAACTGCGATACCTCCCACGGTGGGTTACCCACTACGCAATCGAAGCCGCCCTTAGCGAACACTTCCGGGAACTCCACCGGCCAATGGAAGAATGAGTATTCTTCGCTCAGTTTGGCAGCAAGTTCACGGACTCCTTGTTTGGTTTCTGCAAGGTCGTTCATTACGTCGTAAACATCTTCGCTGGTCGGAATCGTCAACGGATCCGTCTTTTTAGCGAAGAATGCCGCCGTATAGAGATCGCAAGCAGCACGATTCCTAATGTAGTCCGCATCATTTAGGAGTTTCTCATAAAGCGCACGTTTACGCTCTTCACTTGCCAAGTTGTCATTAGGCAATGCCTCTATATCGCGAGTAAGCTTAGCCAGCCTTTCATTAGATAGAGGTTTCGCCTTCTTAAGGAAACTCTGCTGCGACTTTTTACCCGACTGGGAGTCATTCGTCTTCTTAGTCGCCGTACATACGGCCTTGTCATCGCCAATTAATGCCGTGTACGCAGCCGCGGGGATTCCGTCATTCAGTACCTTGAGGTCAAATACGCCTACAAGCGAGTTTCCCTGCTTGATATGGTGATTCAGGAACTCCAACGGTTTGCCCGGTTCGTAACCTTCGAGCCAGAGCGCGGTGCGAGCCAGTTCCACGGCCATTTCATTCAGGTCCACGCCGTAAATGCAGTTGGTAATCACGTCGCGAAGCGCCTTGCGGTAGGTTTCGGCGGTCGCGCTTTCCCCCGTCTTTTCGAGACGCTTTTCGCTGAGGACTTCAGCCAAGCGGCGGCTACCGGCAAGCAAAAAATGCCCAGAACCGCTGCCAGCGTCAATCATACGGAAATCAAGGATGGCGCGTTCGTAGTCCGGTTCGCGTTTTTCCTTACGGGCAAGGTCTTCTTCGGCCTTGAGCTTCGCTTCGATGGCGGGTTCAAGAGCCGTCTTGACGAGGCTCTGCACAAGGCTTGCATCGGTATAGTAGCTACCACTGAGCTTACGGGCGTTACCCTTGGTCGATCCGTCTTCGATAATGCCGTCTTCGTCGCCCACGCCCACGAAACTGAACGTCTTGGCCTGTAAATCCACATGGGGCACTAGTTCCAACAGGCTCTCGTAAACGGAGCCGAACTCTTCGGTGCCCATGTTGCGATAATCGGTGAAGGTCTTCACGTCGTCGATATCGTTCCAACGAAGCTGACGGATGGCCTTCATCAAGTGTTCGTTATCGAGTTCGCACGCATCCAGTAGCGGACACTGGTCGGCCTTGAACAGACCTCCAAGCGGCATCAAGTCCAGATTGTCGTTACCTTCCTGGAATGCCTTATAGACCACCTTCACGCCGTGCCACAGGTCGGTATAGCGGTCGGTACGGATAGCCTTCTTGGCGCGTTCGGCCAAGCGGTGGACGCTGTAGCCGGTCCAGTAGAGCCGATGGGCGTTGCGGAATCTGGGTTCAAGTTCCGCGTCGGTGCCGGATTCGCTGGGATGAGCAAAAATCAGGCCACGTTCCTCGATAGTGCTAAGGAAGAGGAATCGGTAAACTTCACGGAGTAGCGCCTTGTAGAACACCTGAACGGTATAGGGAGCACCGTCCGGGCGCTTGCCTTCGGCAAGGGAGTTCAGAAGCACATTGTTGCCGGGGCCTTCAGTCTTGAGGAATCCGGCGCCAAGGTATAGGAGAGCATTCGTCACTCCGGTACGCAGACCTTCGCGCACGCGCGTCCCCTGCAAGATGCCTTCGGTACGCCACTGTTCCCATACGTTCACGCGGCTTGCCTGCATAAAGCACCAGAACGCCACGAAATCAGGGTAACGGTCTTCCTTGAGGATGGATTCGATATTGAACGAGAGGTAGCTAGGACGGACAAGGCTTTCGGAATCGCGGAGCAATCGGAGTTCACGCCCGTTGGTGACAATCGCCCATGTGCAAGGTTCAATTGCGTTCAGGAACATCTGGGCAAGCGCATAGCCGCTCTTTTTGCGGCTAGTCACGCCTTCGATGGTGAAACGGGCATCGGCCATGTCGAGCGAGAGGTCTGCTGGCACAATAACAAGCGGAACATTTGGCGTCACGTAGGTCGTCACCGGGTATTTCACGCCGCCGATTACGGCTGGCTGTTCCTCGGTAATACCGGTATAGTCGAGAGCGGTACCGAAAAGCTGGAAGACGAAATTCTTGAGACTGTCAAACGAGGCATTCTTTGACGCATATTCGGCGTAGAGCGCCTTCGCGATACTGAACGCACGGCTGGTTTGGTCACTGAACTTGATTCCCGGAGGCAAGTTGTAGTCCTTTTCGGACTGGGCCGAGCACTTGCGCTGGGCAATCTGGGCGATACTGTCACTTACAAAGAGGGAACCGACCAAGTCAATCGTCGAAAATTCAATCTGGTTCTTTTTCATCTGAGTATTTCCGGGTTCAGCAAAAATTCAATCAGGTTCACGTGAAGGATTCCGTCCGTATCGCGGAATGTCTCGGGGATGTCGTTCTGGACGATGATTTTCGAGAAGAAATCCTTGGCGAGTTTTAGCGAATCGAGTTCCGCCTTGATTTTTTCGTCGGTGTTCATCTGCCAAGCCGACTGGATGTAGATACGCTTGTCGCCGTGGTTTACCACAAAGTCGATTTCCTTTTGGACCCTTCCACCTTTATTCCTGTCAACAACGACACCCACATCTACCGAGTAGCCTCGCGAAACGAGTTCGTTATAGACAATGTTTTCCATCAAGTGACCGGAATCAATCTGACGGAAATTCAGTCGGGCATTGCGCAGCCCCACATCGGTAAAGTAATACTTGTTCGGGTAATCGAAGTAATGCTTGCCCTTGACATCGTAGCGCTTGGCCTCGCTTACGATAAAGGCATCCTTGCAATGTTCAATGTAATCGCTCACGGTGTTCACGCTCAATTTTTCGTTCTTGACGCTCTTGAGTGCATTCGTGATGTTGGTCGGGTTCGTAAGGGAACTTATCTGGGAACTGAGATTATCCAGTATGTTTCCAAGAATGTCGGAACGCGCCACATTGTTGCGTTCCACGATATCCTTGATATAGACTTCATCGAAAAGCGATGCGAGATACTGCTTTTGCTGCTCCGAGTTTTTCAGTTTCAGCAAATAAGGCATTCCACCGTAAAGCATATAGGCGTCGAAATCGTCGCGGACATGCCCGGCCCTGTACCCGTGAAATTCGGCAAAGCTCAGCGGATAAACGTGTATTTGCGATGCTCGACCACGAAATTCTGTCGCGATGTCCTTGGAAAGCATCTTCGAGTTGCTACCCGTGACATAGACATCCAGATTCTCATAGTCCTTGAGCTCGTTCAACAAATCGTAAACGGTGATTTCGTGCCCAGCATTGTCGGGATCCGGAACAGAATAGCAGAACTGGATTTCGTCGATAAACAGATAATACTTTTTACGGCGGTCCTTTATTTGCGATTCTACGTATTCGGCAAGGACTACCGGGTTCCTGAACTTCGCGAACTTGCGCTTGTCCAGTTCAAGCATAATGATGTTCTCTGCCCTGGAGCCATTTTTCAACAGGTAGTCGTAAAAAAGATGGAACAGGAGCGTCGATTTTCCACAACGCCTGATACCTGTAATGACCTTGATCTGGCCATCCCACATGTAATCGACAATCTTTTTTAGATACCGTTCGCGATCAATCATTAAAGCCTCCATCCAAGCGACGCCTTGACTGAAAAGTTACGCCAAAAATGGCAAAAGAATTCAGACATAATATAATAAAAAAGACTCGCCACAGGTCATTATAGGTCGCCTCCGGGCACAAGCACATAACATCCAATCAAGTCCGCCGGTAAGCACGGCTCCACGGTCACGGTACCGTAACGCTGGGCGCTGGCCGAACGAACTCGCAAATGGTCTTCGGAAAGCACGGCCCCGCGTCTCTGGGCAAGGTCCGCAAAAAGCTGGGTATTACCCCGATAAAAGTCAAGCGCACGAGCCACATTGTCGCGGATAACGGGTTCGCCAAGATTTCCGGTCGGACTCCCTTCGAGGAGCGCGTTTACGTCGCCGTTTTCGATGATTCGAGGCTCCCCTACCAAGTTGACGGCCACCGCCACGGCCTCTTCGGCCATCATCAGCTTCGGCACATTCTTGCCGGTATTGCGCAACTGGTAACGAACTCGGAGCAAGTAAATGGCGGTCAGTTCATTCACGGCCTCGGTCTCGTACGCGCCAGAACGGGCTGCGATGTCGTTCTTGCCAGAAAGAGCGCCTTC
The DNA here is from genome assembly GCF_900215325.1 of Fibrobacter sp. UWB16. Classification (NCBI taxonomy): domain Bacteria; kingdom Pseudomonadati; phylum Fibrobacterota; class Fibrobacteria; order Fibrobacterales; family Fibrobacteraceae; genus Fibrobacter; species Fibrobacter sp. UWB16. The sequence continues at coordinate 72,406 of NZ_OCMS01000006.1, forward strand.
CAACAGATAGTTAGAGAGACTCTCCACGATGGGATTCGTACGGTGAATAAAGGCATAGCCTTGCGGCGGCGGATACGCAAACGATATCTTCAGAGGCTTTTTCAGGTCCTTCTTGGGGAAAGATGCTTGCAACTGGCTACGGATTTCGAGAGGTAATGTCTTGACATCGAGGGTAAAGGCATGCTCCGAAGCACGTTCCTTCGCCGCATTCAAGCGCGTCGTCGCCACCTCGAAGAACTTCTGCACGTCTTCGGAGTCGCCAAGGGCTTCCTTCGTCTTGTCCCATTCCGGCATGATTTCTTCGGGCTTGAGGGACTGCTGGCTGAAAATGGTGCGGTTACGGCGTTCCTTGTCGATGGCGCGTTGCCAGTTCCGTTCAACATTGTTCACGTCGGTAGCAAACTCTTCGCCAAAGTCAAGTTCTAGCTGACCATTCTTATCGGTCGCCACGTATTTCTTGAGCAGAGCAGCTTTCACAAGCGCCACGCGGATATTGCCATTGTCTTCAGGAACCGGAACAGAAATACCGAGGTCTTCCTTGATCTTTTCGGCCTTGCGGAGGATTACATTGAAAATAAGTCCGTCTACCGGATTGTCGGCACCGTAAAGCATGGTACACCAGACATCCTTGCACTGTTGGCCGAAACGGTCTACACGGCCTTCGCGCTGTTCATGGCGAGTCGGATTCCATGCCAAGTCATAGTGAACGACGGCGTTAAAGTAGTCCTGAAGGTTAATACCTTCGGATAGGCAGTCCGTCGCCACGAGAATCGGCGAATCGGATTCCGCCAATTCACGGACCTGTTCTTCGCGTTCCTCATTGGTGAGTTCACCGGTAACGCATGCCACGCTGCACTTGGGGAACTCAGCCTTGAGCTGGTCGGCTACATAGTGCGCCGTCGCAATATACTTGCAGAAAATGACCGGACGGTAACTGTCGCCCGACTTCTTTAGCATCTTGAGCATGTCGTCAAGATGTTTGGCAAGACACTTGAACTTCGGATCTTCAATCTTGCCACTCAGGGATTCGGCCTTCGCTATCAGGCGCTTGACCGCTTCGGAATCTTCCAGAACCGGACTTACAAACTGGTCGTTGGCTTCTGTATCGTCTTCGCCGTCGTAGGTTTCGGTGATGTAGCCTTCCAAGAGAGCCGCATTTTCGGCGGTTTCTTCGGCCAGCTTGGCGTTCTCTTCGATGCTGTTCAGTCGAGTCGTAAGGGCGCTCTTGGCGGCAAGCGGACTGGAGGATATGCAGCGCAACAAAGCGAGCGTCGCATACCACATCATACGTCCCTTGAAACCGTCGGTAATTTCGGCCCTGTTCGCGATATCTACGCAGTATTCGCGAACCTCGTTAAAGAAGTCGCCCCATTCACCGGTCAACTTGTAGGTGATTTCCTTGGTCTTACGGTCAGGGAAAGCAGCCTTGCCGGGATAGTTCATCACGTCAATTCGACGGCGCTGTACCAGATGACGGCCCAAATCTTCACGGAGCTTCGTCTTTTCACTGGATGAGTGGTCCACGGACAAGTCGTCGAGTTCGGCATAGTCCTTTTTCAATAGCGAAAGAAGGTTATTGAAGGCATGTTCGTCGCCGGAATGCGGCGTTGCCGTCAAGAGGATAATATGGCGTTCCTCGTTCGCAGCCAAGTCCTGCAACAGGGAGAATCGCAACTGTCGGCCACCGCCCACGCAACATGTATGGGCCTCATCGACCACCAGCATGGCGTCGTCGATATGTGTCTTGAACCAGTCGCGGTGAGTGTCGCTCTTGATATAGTCCAGCGAAATGACCGCCGCCGGATAATGCTCAAAGAACTGTTCCGTCTTGCTGACCTCTTTTTCGAGGCTTGCAATAGAACGCGCCGTGATACCGACGGCGTCGATATTGAAGTGTTCCTTGAGTTCCGTCACCCACTGGGTCACAAGATGAGGCGGACATAGAACGACAAACTTGGATATTTCACCGCGTTCGTAGAGTTCCTTTATGATAAGGCCGGCCTCGATTGTCTTACCGATACCTACGTCATCGGCAATCAGCAAACGGACCACGGGCATCTTTAATGCCATCAGAAGAGGTACCAGCTGGTAGCTTCGCGGCTCAAAAGCCAAGTGGCCGAAACTGCGGAACGGTCCGGCGGCATTCGTAAGCTTGAGCTTCAACGCATCGCGGAGCAGCTTGGCGGATTCAAAACGTCCGATATCGGTCGTATTCGGAGCCGGGAATACGGCACTTTCAAGTCTCGTATCCTCGATGGACGGCATGATAACCTGAGTTTCGTCATCGGTTCCCCCAAGCGGACGGAGCTTGATGCAATCCTTCAAGTCGCAGGGTTCCACGACCCATTCGCGTCCACGCACTTTGACAAGGGAGCCTAAGGGGTAAATAACAGTATCAGCCATCTTAAATCCTTCAATTCATCAAAAGTTAGAGTTCGTCAGTATCGCAACCGGGGAACTTATTCCTATTCTGCATTATGGCTTGTTCCCATTCTTCTGGGGTTTTGCCGATAACGATAAAGCGATATCCCTTTGCATCAAGATATTGACGCAAGGAATCCTCCGGCATTTCTGCCAAGAGTACCAGACGCGAAGCCTTCCACAAAGCCAAAACCGTATAGGCTCCATTATTGATAGCCTTATTATATGCATCCGGCTTTACGCAGAATATCGAATCCAGTATGTCATCGAGCGACTTCGCGTGTTCATCTTCGCGTACGGTCGCCTCTGCCTGAGTTTCGACCTTTTCAGCCGTGGCGTTAGCGAGTTCGACAAGAATCTTGAGCGCGTCTTCGTCATGACGGTCAATGATGCTGTGCTGGGGTTGGTTATAGTAGCTCAATAGGCATCTGTAGCACCCTGCCACGCAGCGTACTTCAAGCGGTTTTGTCTGTTCGAGATCGTTCAGTTCATCGACAGACTTTGGCGAAGGTCCTCGACTGGGATCTTCAGCCGCACTATTCCACGAGAAGTGCATAATCGAAAGCGCACGACGAGCAATTCGGCCAATCGCCTCGCCATTGCGCAACAGTTCTGTCAGAACACCGGCTCCGCCTTCGGAAGCCTCGTAGAAAAGCAGACTTGTGCATTCCTTCTCGTTAGGCATCTGCTTTACGGAAAGTTCGGACTGTTCAATCTGGAACTCCTCTTCGATGGCTCGCTGTAGCGCGGAGGCTACCGTCGCCATCGTCGTCTGGGAATAGGGAGCCGTATCAAGCAAGCCACGCTTGGGTTCGTAGACCAGAATGTTCTTCGTGTCTTCGACAAACGGCACAATACGTTGCGGCTGGACCTTGGAATTTTCCTTGTCGTCCTGATCCGGCGCATCCGTATCGCCGGGGTCAGTTTCCCAGCGTCCCGTCATCGGATTGATTTCGAATCCCTTCACGGACATGTTCTTGCGCTTGCGCCAACCGAGATTCAACATCCACAACTTGGCATTCGGACCATAAGTCAGTTCACCGACACAATCGCCGTCCAGCATCATCTTCGACTGGTTATAGCAAAGAATACCCTTGTCGCTGGCAAAGCGATAAACCGTCTGGAGGTCATACCCCTTGCGAAGGCGTTCTTCCTCGTTTGCCGAAATACGCGTACTCGGCTTTGTCTCGACGGTTTCAATCTTGTAGAGCGAATCTATCGTCGTTCCGGCGGTCAACGGCTGGCCACACTTTTCGCACCGTTCGGCGTTCACGCTCACGTGTCCGTAACCGCAACGGTCGCAAATCACCATTGTCTGGGTAGCGAGTTTGTCCGTTGCCGTCGCCTGGCCGTTACCGGAGTTCAGCTTTGCCTTAAACACCTTGTAGCGGCGACCTTCGTGGTAAATGATGCTCTGGGGACCAAATTCGGAAATGGCAAGGAATCGCGGACGGCTCACCATAGAACCGGCGTCATCCTTCTTACCGGCGAGATTTCCCCTGACCGACGGAATCCACGCCATCAGCGGAAGGCGCGGAAAATCATACCCCGGAAGGAAGCCCTGGCTTGCCAAGTAACGGTATGGGTAGAAATCGTTGTTCTTGTTGGCAGATTTACCAATCAAAACATTCAGCTGCTGGCTGGCATCGAAGTAGCGCCTCTTGGCTCGTTCACGTTCAATGGCTGTTATGCTGAGGCTCTGAACAATCTTATCGGAATCCGCCATCTGTTTCTTGATAGACCGCAACAGAGTGCGCCAGCTGTCAAAGGCGGCGTTAAAATCCTTGGCAACATCGTCAATGACCTTATCGACGTAGTCATCCTGAACCCAAGGCTGTTTCTGTTCGTCTTCGGACAGAGCTTTGCGAACATCGGCCAAGACGTTCTTGGCCTCCTTTTTCGCAGCCTGTTTTACGCCGTCGTCGTTAATTCGTTCTAACAGGTCTTTTCGAATGTCAAGGCGTAAGCCGGATTCCGGGTCCATCACGTTATCATAGATGCTCTGGCCCAGACCGTAATCGAGTTCCTGAAGCCAAACAGCGTGAATATGGCTCGTTATCAAGTCCTTGTTCGTAATGTCAAGCGTAGGAGCATTCACGATACCGGACACCATATCGGTTCGCTTCTCAAAGAACCACTGGTCGTGGGGACTCATAGAGGAGCTATAGGTAATCACCAGAGCCGGTTGACCGGATCGCCCCGCACGTCCACTACGCTGGGCATAGTTGCTCGCCGTGGGAGGCACGTTGCGCATATAGACTGTGTTCAGGCTCGATATATCGACGCCAAGCTCCATCGTAGGAGAACAGTAGAGAACCGGCAGGCGCTTCAGCTCAATTCCTGGATTTTCCTCTTTCCATTCCTCGATATCTTTTTTGGTAAATCTAAACTGACGTTCCAGTTTCTTGCGGTCTTGCGCATCCACCTGGGCCGTATGTTCGTGTGCGCTGTAATCAAAGACATAGCAGCTCTGATTGTCGATTGCAGACTGCACAAGGGCATCCTTGACGTTCCTATAGACAGCACCGAAGTATTCATTGGCGCGGATACCGGCATTAGAAACATCCGGATTTCGACCAGTATGCCATTCCATGGTATTGGCATGCAACTGCCAGCCATCGGGTGTACGGTGAACAATATCGGCGGAACGGGCTATTTCGAATGCGGCTACGACGACTTCGCGAATCAGGTCCGCACTCCCCTTCGCCTTGATCTTAGCTTCAGCCGGAGTTCCGGCCCATATACTGGAGTTCTTGATGGCCCTAGAAATCTGGGAGTTCTGAGCCAAGGACACCGTCGCATAGTCGCGTCTACCCGCGCCACGCGTTTGCTTTCGGCCAGAATCGTCAACATAGTTGAACCCATCGGGCTTCTCGTTATAGGCGAATCCCCACTTTTCAAGTAGGTCAAGATAGGACGATTCCAGAACCTTCTGCTGCTCGCTTCTGTTCAGATAGAATGAATCCACGCAGAGCTGAGCCTTCATTATCTGGAACAAGATATGATAGAACTCTAGCCTCTTGGCCTGAGTCAAGCAAGCCAGTTCATCACAGCCTGCAAAGCGGTTGTCATCACCACAAAGTTCACGCAAGCCCTTATACTCGATATGGAGCATACCCAACATTTCAAGCGGCGGATTGTTGTTGTACCAACCGGAAGCGAGATCCTTCATCAGACGATAACCGAGAATAAACTTAGCCTCGTTCTTGACATTTTCGAGTGCATTAGGCTGGTCTATCTTCGGGTTGACCATGTACTCCTTGAGCACATCCTTGTTACGCGAATCGAAGCCCAGAGCCGCGAATACGGCACCGGAAAGCTGTTCGTACGGCAATACGCCGCCATGCTGCTCCATCGCGCCAAGCAATGCGGCACGGAGCGTCACAGTGTAGACGAAATCGTTAAAGTGTCCGGCCTGTAACGCAGCATCCTGACGGTTGTCGGTAAAACCAAGCATCTTGCGGACATCGTTATCGCCAACATCCTTGCCATAGGGATTGTCACGGAACAGCTGGTTAAGTACGGCCAGCGTAAGTACCGTGGTCGCCGAAGAACGGCCTTCACCACTCAAGCCTATAAGTTTGTTGCGGTCAGAACTGAACTGTCTGTATTCGTGGCCGCAACATGGGCAGAAACGAACCTTGCCCGGAATGTACCAGAAGTCGGTATTATTCGGTTTCTTTTCAATATCGCGTGTGCCGTCGGCCCGTATATACATCGGAATCGGCTGGAACGGAGCATAGTTCTTGCGAACTACCGGAAATCCATGCTTGTCAAGTTCCCACCAGCTTTCTGGCAGATCATCGGTTGTCTGATACTTGAAGCCGGACTTTTTCGGAACGAGGAAACCATTGACATCGCTATTATCATCCGTCGGAACCTCGCCGATATCGCGCGGTTCGAACACCTTGCGTTCATCATTGAAACGGACCGGAAAGAACTCTTCGCCACATTCTCGACAGAAGTGGGCGTTGAATAATTTTACGCCATCACTACCAGGAGCATAGACCTGAGCATCCAGGGTTACACGGCGCTTACCCTCAGGTTCGAGGGTACACAGTACGCTGCCGGGGCCGCTGATGAACTGGTGCAGCTTGAAGGCGAACGGCTTTCGGCCATTAGGGTTGGTCAGGGCATGGGCCGCCATCAGGTAATCTTGCAAGGCTCCCAACGCGCTATCCAAAGATACGTCCGCATCTTTAGCAAGTTTTTTAGCCGCCATACGAAGCGTAATTGGCTTCGCTCTCTTGGCCTTGCCTACAGCCGGTTTGTCAATACCAAGCGTAAGTTCCACCCAGACCGACAACGGATCGTTCCTAAAATCATCCAAGGACGTAAACGGGGTTACACCCTTTGCGATACGTGCATTCAGAAGCGGTCTTACCTTATCCAGATTCAGGTGTTCATCCGTCGCTTGAGCCAAAGTCTCCGTAATCACATTAGAAGGCGGGATTTCGGCACCGAACAGTTTAGACGCCACCGATGCCACGGCTCGGTTCTGGTCATCCTCGGTTCCGGCATTATCCATAGTCGCCGATGTTCCGATGCAGATTAGGTTATCAGCCTTAGTTTCACGACGTAGGCGGCGTACCAGCAAGGCCACATCGGCCCCTTGCCGTCCACGGTATGTATGCAATTCGTCCAGTACGAGAAACTGCAAGCCATCGCAATGCTCCATCACGGCCTTATCGACCTCGGAACCACGAGTCAGAATCAGTTCCATCATCATATAGTTCGTAAGCAATATGTCTGGTGGATTGCTCGCTATGCGCTTTCGTTCGGCATCCAAATCTTGCCCAGTATAACGATCCACCGTGAATGCGCCGGTATTGCCAAGAAACTTGTTGATTTCCTCCATCTGGCTATTGGCCAAGGCGTTCATCGGATAGATGATGATGGCGCGTGTACGCGGAGTTTTATCAAGTTCCTTCGCACGCAAGATGGAGTCTACGATAGGAATGAAGAAGGAAAGACTTTTACCGGAACCTGTACCCGTCGTGACAACAAAGCTTTTGTGCTCCTTTGCGAGCGATATGGCTTGTGTCTGATGCTGATATAGGGACATCGGCTTACCACCCATACCCTCGTTATCCTTGCCTACCTTGAATATGTCGCGGCACTTCGGTGACAGAACACCTTCGTCACAAAGCTTGTCAATCGTGGCGCTAGTCTGGTAGTTCGGATTGATTTGAATCAGCGGATCCGGCCAATAGCGGCCATCAGCGTATTCGGCATCGACGACGCGCTTGATGTCATCCGCCGAAATCTTAGTGAAACTGCGTGAAAAGCGGCTATACTCGTCGATAACCGCATCGCGATAGCTGAATACATTCTGCGCCATATAATAGTTCGTTCCTTACACTTATAATATAAGAAAAGTGTTCATTATTAGTTATAACGGGTCGTGCACCAACGGCAACCCTAGCCAGAATGGGAATGTCCCCCCTACCGACAATGTTTCTTTAGCGCAGCAATATACGCCTCAGCATATCTTGATTTCGTGACGCCTTTGCGCATAACATAACCGACAGTCATTTTGTCGTGGACATCAAGGCGTTTTGCGATGATGTTCTTGCCGTTGAGTTTGTGGCTAATGACACCAGAGCAAATCGTGTAGCCGTCAAGGCCGATGAGCAAGTTAAAAAGTGTGGCACGGTCGCGGACTTTGATGTTTCGCGGACAGTCAAAATCGATGGCAGTGAGCGGTTCTTCGGCAAAGTAGAACGAGTTGAAATCGCCCTGTTCGTAGGTCAAGTACGGGAATGGCTTGAGATCCGCAAGCGTGATTTTTTCTTTTTTTGCTAACGGATTCTTCGATGACATGAACACGTGAAGCGGTGTTGCAAAAAGTGGTTCAAACACGAGATTGTTCTTTTGAATGAGCTTGGTGATGACCTTTTCGTTTTTATCGCTGAGGTAGAGAACGCCCATTTCGCTTTTCATCTTGGCGACATCGTCAATGATTTCGTTAGTTTGCGTTTCGCGAAGCGTAAAATCGTAGCTCGGACCACCAAATTTGCGGATAACATCGACAAACGCATTCACGGCAAAAGAATAGTGCTGGCAGCTGACGGAGAAAATCATGTTGCCGCCCTTGCCGCCTTTATAGCGGTCTTCCAAAAGCGTCGCCTGTTCCAAAACCTGCCTTGCGTATGAGAGGAATTCATCGCCTTCGTTTGTAATGGTCACGCCTTTGTTGGAGCGGTTGAAAATCGTGACACCCATTTCTTCTTCAAGTTCATGGATGGCAGCGGTAAGGCTTGGCTGCGAGATAAACACTCGCTTAGACGCTTCAGTAATGTTTCGCGTGTCTGCAATGGCAATGGCATATTTAAGTTGTTGTAGAGTCATAAGTTTTCCTTATCGCTAGTTATAAATCACCATAGGAAAAATCTATGGTGAACGCATAAAAAATAGTATTTTACCGATGATAAAAAGTGAGGTATATTTGGAGCGTTCAAAAAACAAAGTAAAAAGGTAGGTAAAACACCATGAGCATTAAAACATCTGTAATTGGTTTCCCGCGTATCGGTAAGAATCGTGAACTCAAGTTCGCTAGCGAAAAGTTCTTCAAGGGCGAAATTTCCGAAGCTGAACTCCAGAAGGTCGCCGCAGAAATCCGCCAGTACGGTTGGCAGAAGCAGAAGGCCGCAGGCATCGACTTCATCCCGTCCAACGATTTCTCGTTCTACGACAACGTTCTCGACACCGCATTTTTGCTGAACGTCATTCCGGAACGCTACAGCAGCCTCGAATTGAGCACGCTCGAAAAGTATTTCGCAGCCGCCCACGGTTACCAGGGCGCAAAGGGCGATGTGAAGGCCCTCCCGATGAAGAAGTGGTTCAATACGAACTACCATTACATTGTTCCGGAAATCGACGACGCTACCGAACTCAAGCTCGTCGGCAAAAAGCCGGTTGAAGAATTCAACGAAGCCAAATCGGCCGGAATTGAATCCGTTCCGACGCTTATCGGCGCATACACATTCCTCCGCCTCGCCCGCTACAACGGCAACAAGAAGGCTAAAGACTTCGCTGCTGCAGCAGTCAACGCTTACGCAGAACTTGCTGAAAAGCTCGCCACCGCAGGCGCCAAGTGGATTTCGTTCGCAGAACCGGCTCTCGTCTTCGACGTGACTGCAGAAGAACGCGAACTCTTCAAGACGATTTACGCAGAACTCTTGAGAAAGATCGGCGAAAAGAAGAACCTCAAGATTGCATTGCAGACTTACTTCGGCGACATCCGCGATGCCTATCAGGATGTAACCGCACTCGGCTTTGACGCTATCGGTTTGGATTTCGTCGAAGGTCTTAAGTCTCTCGAACTTTTGAAGACAGGTTTCCCAAAGAACACGCTCCTCTTAGCAGGCGTTGTAAACGGCAAGAACATCTGGCGCGCTGATTACGCACAGAAGAACGCAATCCTCGCCGAAATCAAGAAGTATGTCGCTGCAGAAAACGTTGTTGTTGGCACTTCTTGTTCTCTCCTGCATGTGCCCTACACGGTTGCCGCAGAACAGAAGCTTTCAGCCGACATTCTCAAGCATTTTGCATTCGCCGAAGAAAAGCTCGTGGAACTTGCAGAACTCGCAAGCGCTGACGCAGACGCACTCGCCAAGAACAATGCTTTGTTCGCAACCGCTCGCGTTCAAGCAAACGCAAAGGTTCAGGCTGAGCTCGCCGCCCTCGGCGCTGCTGATTTCGAACGCAAGCCGAGCCGCCTCGAACGTCGCGAAGTGCAGAAGGCAGAATTCAAGTTGCCGGCCTTCCCGACAACGACAATCGGCTCCTTCCCGCAGACTGCCGAAGTTCGCGCTAACCGCGCTGCATTCCGCAAGGGCGAAATTTCCAAGGAACAGTACGTTGCATTCAACCAGAAGAAGATTGCCGAATGCATCAAGTTGCAGGAAGAAATTGGCCTCGACGTGATTGTCCACGGTGAATTTGAACGCAATGACATGGTGGAATATTTCGGTTCCAAGATTGACGGTTTTGTGTTCACGCAGAACGCCTGGGTGCAGAGCTACGGTACCCGTTGCGTGAAGCCGCCTGTCGTTTGGGGTGACGTGAGCCGCAGCGCTCCGATTACGGTTGAATGGTCCGTTTTCGCACAAAGTTGCACCAAGAAGCCGGTGAAGGGCATGCTTACGGGTCCTGTCACGATTCTCAACTGGTCCTTCCCGCGCGAAGACATTTCGCTCAAGACGCAGGCTCAGGAAATCGGCCTTGCCATCCGTGACGAAGTTTTGGACCTCGAAAAGAACGGCATCAGAATCATCCAGATTGACGAAGCCGCCCTCCGCGAAAAGCTGCCGCTCCGCAAGAGCGACTGGCACAAGGAATACCTCGACTGGGCCATTCCGGCATTCCGCCTGGTTCACGCCAAGGTCAAGCCCGAAACGCAGATCCACACGCACATGTGCTATAGCGAATTCAATGACATCGTTCACGACATCGACAACATGGACGCCGACGTGATCACGTTCGAAGCCAGCCGTTCTGACCTCAAGCTGCTCGACGCCTTGAACGACGCCAAGTTCGAAACGCAGGTGGGCCCGGGTGTTTACGACATCCACTCTCCGCGCGTTCCGTCCGAACAGGAAATCGTCGATGCTCTCCACAAGATCATCGCGAAGGTCCCGCAGCAGAATGTGTGGGTGAACCCGGATTGCGGCCTCAAGACTCGTGGCGAAACCGAAACGACGGCAAGCCTCAAGAACCTCGTCGCCGCCGCCAAGAAACTGCGTGAAGAAAAGTAAAGCTAGAACGCACTGGATCCTATCGGCCTATGGCCTCCAGGATGACAGTGCGCCATTCGCAAAAAACTTACACCTCTACTGTCGTTGCAAGGAGACACCTCTCTTTACTGATAGACAGATTCTAAGTTCGCTCTAGTCTATCGCTCATCCCCGTGTGCAAAAACGCCGCGGGGATTTTCTGTTTATGACAAGGAAAAACGCGCACCTTCGTTATCAATAAAACCTATACCACCCCATAAAAAAGTAGTATAGTCCTATACCTTGTGAATAACCTACCACTTTGCTATCTTTGTGCCGCATTTGAAAGAAGCATCAAAAAACAAATGCAAGAAATAATGGATCCTATCGCCTTCGGCTTCAGGATGACGAAAGCGAAGCGACAAGCGAAAGAGACAACAGGAGGCGTAACATGGAAAAACGCACAGGACTTTTTGCAAATGGAATTATATGGTTTGGCGTCGCCATCTCCGTTTCCGAAATCGAAGCGGGTATAGAAATTGGCGCTGCCGCAGCAAGGGATTCGCTCTGGCTCCCGCTCGTGCTCGGGCACATTTTTGGCGGCATCCTGCTCTTTTTCGTGGGCCTCATCGGCGCACGCGTTCGCCTGAACGCCATGGAAACAACAAAATCCTCATTCGGCAAATACGGTTCCAAATTTTTCGCCGCGCTGAACACATTCCAGTTGCTCGCTTGGGTCGCTGTTTTGAACGCTCAAGGCGCTTCGGCATTGGCAGGGCTCAACTTGCCAATTTCGTTCCCGCTCACGTGCGTGATTCTCGCAGCTCTCATCGCCATCTGGGTTTACGTAGGCATCCGCCGTTCCGCCAACGTGACGACCGTCGTGATGGCAGCCCTCGCCGTTTTGCTCGCGATTCTTTCTGTGAAGTTGTTCGGACTCGACAGTTCACCCGCAGGTGCCGCCGGAAACGCAGCAACCGCGCTCAAGTTCTGGAACATTTTCGAGATTTCCATTGCCATGCCGATTTCTTGGTTGCCCGTGATTTCGGACTACACGAAGGACGCCGAAAAGCCCGTAAAGGCAACAGCAATCTCTGCACTCGCCTATACATTCGCAAGTCTCTGGATGTACATTATCGGTATCGAAATTTCGGGCATTGGCGCAGGCAACAACATCGCGCAAGCCATTCTCCTCGCAGGCCTCGGACTCCCGGGAATCATCATCGTAGTGCTCTCGACAGTGACAACAAACTTCCTTGCGGCAAACTCCGCAGGCGAATCATCCAAGGCGATTTACAGTAAAATAAATCCAAAAATTGCAGGTGTTGTCGTGAGTTTCTTGAGCGCAGCTCTCGCCATTTCGGGAATCATGGAGCACTACATCAGCTTCCTTTACCTGATTGCTTCCGTATTCGCCCCGATGGCCGCCGTTCTCTTGGTCTCGTTCTACTTTTCCAAGGAACGCACCGAATCGCTCGGCGCTTGGCTCTGGAACATTTTCGCCTGGCTTGCGGGCTTTATCGCTTACCAAGTGGCGGAACATTTCGACTCCGTTTTCCTCGGCCCCACGCTCCTTGCAGTTATCGTTTCGGCAGCATTTGCATCCGTGCGCGTACTCTCGGAAAAGAAAGATTTTTAATTTTTAGTTCGCCATGTCTCAAAAGAAAATCGCGTTAATTAATGATGTTACAGGATTTGGTCGGTGCTCCATCGCAGTCATGGCACCGATTGTTTCCGCCATGAAAATTCAAGCGGTAACAATACCAACCGCTGTTCTTTCGGCGCACACGCAGTTCCCCGAATACTACTTCGACGACTACACTTCAAAAATGCGCGATTACATTCAAACCTACAAGGATTTGAATTTATCATTCGACGCCATTGCTTCTGGGTTCCTCGGTTCCGAAGAACAGGTCGACATTGTCATTGATTTCTTCAAGACGTTCAAGAAAAACGGCTCGTTTACCTTGGTGGACCCCGTGATGGGCGACTACGGCAAGCTCTACGAAACGTACACGCCAACTTTGTGCGAAAAGATGAAAGCGCTCGTCCATTACGCCGACATCTTGACGCCGAACTTGACAGAACTTTGCACGCTGACCGACGTTGAATACCGCACCGAAGGATTCACCGACGCCGAACTCGGCGAAATGTGCCGCAAACTCACGGAACAAGGCCCCGAACACATCGTCGTGACCGGCATTCCGTACAATAGCAAGCAAATCATGAACTACGTCTACAGCAAAGGCGAAGAACCGCGAATCGTGATGGTGGACCGCATCGGCGGCGACCGCAGCGGAACCGGAGACGTCATCAGTTCAATCATCGCGGGCATGTACATGAACGGCCACGATTTTTACGAATCGGTCAAAAAGGCCGCAGAATTTGTAACAAAGTGCATCCGCTACTGCGAAGACAACAACGTTCCCACGCATTGGGGACTGTGCTTCGAGATGTATCTTCGTGACTTGATGGAGGATTAAATGGTTGTTTATACTGTAACTGGAAACGTTGGACAAGCAGGCTACCTCGACATCGCCAACAGCGGCGACATCACAGGCAAGAACATTTACGTGAACATGACAAACCGCTGCCCGTGCAGTTGCGTTTTTTGCTTGCGCCAGACAAAGAAAATGATGGAAGGCAATTCGCTCTGGCTCAAAGGCGGCGAACCGAGCGTCGATGGCGTCATGAGCATTTTCGACAAATACGACCTTTCCGTCATCAACGAACTCGTCTTTTGCGGCTACGGCGAACCGCTTGAACGTCTCCATGACGTGTGCAAAGTCATCGACTTGCTGCACGGTAAATACCCGAATTTAAAAGTACGCCTCAATACGAACGGACTTGCAAACCTGATCCATAATCGAGACGTAACGCCGGAACTCGAAGGCCGTTTCAACACCGTTTCCATCTCGATGAACGCCCCGGACGCCGAAGAATTCCTGGAACTCACGCGTTCGAGATTTGGAATCCAGTCCTTCGACGCGCTGAAAGAATTCGCAGTGCTTGCAAAAGAACATGTGCCAAATGTGGTGATGACCGTCGTCGAGAAAGTGATGCCCGAAGAAAAAATCGAACGCTGCCGCAAGATTTGCGAAGAGCTCGGCGTCACGCTGAGAGTAAGGCCCTTCGAAAGCTAAGGAATAAAGCTAAGAAATGCTGCCGCCGACAAAATCGGCGGCTTTTTTGCAAAGTTACCCTTTAATCTTCTGCAAAATACCCTTCACCCATTCCGGTTTAATAAAGAATACCGCAATGGCAATCACGGTTGAAGTATGGAAAAGGCTATGGAAAACAACCGAGGCTGCAATATAAGGGTCTAATCCAGAGATGCGGATAAAATTGAATAAATTAAACAAAATATGAATAAGGATCATCAAAGACCCAGCCACCAAAACCGGCACATTCTTTTTCACAAGCGCAAATACGCCAACCGCTAAATAAACAACGCCAAAGAAAGCAAGTTGAAAAACGGGAGTTTGCACACAAATAAAATGAGACAAGCTATTCAATCCGCTTACGGCAAAGCAGATAGCGCAAAGCCGGAACAAGCCCAAATTAAAATCTTCATTCGCAATAGCCACGCTTTCATCTCGCTTTTTAGGAACAACAAAGAACGCCGCCACGGCAACGACAACATTTATGTTAAAAATCAAGCTAATGAAGCTCTGGGCAAGATTCACTTCTCGCATTTCATTCCCCAACAAACCGCTTATAGGATTCATAGCGAACGCACACAATACAACCCAGATAAGGAACGGCACCGCCAATATTTTTAGCGCCTTCACGCTCTTTTTGACAAGCGCAAATATCCCTAGCGCAAGTAAAACGGCAAAAGCCAAGACACCGAGCAGCACAACTAAGCCAACTCCCGAGGCAATCAACAGTCCGACCGTCGCAAGCAAATCTTCAAACGACGAATTTGTAAGCGCGCTCCACAGCGAACTGAAAAATCCACCGTGCCCAGCCATAAAGGACGTATTGAAGACAAAGTTCAATACATTCACAATGTACACGATAGCGCAAACCCTGAACAAAGCCAAGTTTCCGTTGAATTGATTTTTTTCTCCTTCGCTCATTTGGCCCCTCTATTATTGGATTAAATATATTACCTCGTTCTAAAAATACAAAAACGACCCGAATTTTATTCCGAGTCGTCTTTAAAATGTTACTGGATCCTTCGACGCGATGCCTCGCGGCATCTTGCTCAGGATGACAATCGCGCGTTATATTAAGCGGGGCGTGCCCCGCCATTTTTTACTTCACGAAGGCGGCGTAGATGGCCTTGATAGCCTTTTCAGTATCGGCTTCGTCAACACCAGTGATGATATTGATCTGGGAAGAACCCTGGTCGATAATGCGGACGTTTACCTTGTTTTCTGCGAGAGCCGTAAAGAGCTTTGCAGCAACACCGATCTTGTTCGTCATGCCGTGACCCACAGTAGCGATAAGAGCGATGCCCGGGAAAATCTTGATACGGTCCGGACGCATCTGCTGCGTGATGTCTTCGAGGACAACGTCTTGCACGGCGTCGAGAGCCTTGGAATCCACAACGATGCTCATGGAGTCAATTGCACTCGGGCAGAGTTCGTAGGAGAGTCCTTCGCTTTCGAGAACGGCGAGCACGCGGCGGCCAAAGCCAACTTCCTTGTTCATCATGGACTTTTCGATGTAGATCATCGAGAAGCCCTTGCGGCCTGCAACACCCGTAATCGGGAGCTTTGCGCTTTCCGGAGTCGGGCCAATGATGGTGCCTGCGTCTTCCGGGCGGTTCGTGTTGCGGATGTTGATAGGAATCTTCTTGGCGCGGCACGGAGCGATGGATTCGTCGTGAAGCACGCTTGCACCGGAGTAAGCGAGTTCGCGGATTTCGCGGTAGCTCACGTATTCGATCGGGAGCGGGCTTTCGACGATGCGCGGGTCAGCCATGAGCATGCCCGAAACATCGGTCCAGTTTTCGTACTTGGCAGCGTCAATGCCGTTAGCAAGGATAGCGCCAGTGATGTCGGAACCGCCACGGCTGAAGGTCTTCACTTCGCCACGGAGGTTAGAGCCATAGAAGCCCGGCAATACGTACAACTGATTTTCGTCGCCGAGAGCCTTTGCAATTTCTTCGTAGGTTTTCGGAGCGATGCGGTACTTGTCATCGAAAGTGATGAGCGGGTAGCTATCGACGAAGTTTGCACCGAGATACTTTGCCATGAGGCGTGCGCAGAGGAATTCGCCACGGCTCACGAGGAAGTCCGTGCTCACGGATTCCGGATGATTCTTGAGCTTGTCTTCGAGGCTGTCGAGGTCTTCGGTAAGCTTGTCTTCAAGACCGAGGTCCTTGCAAATTTCATCATAACGCTGGCGGATGAGGTTCCACGGCGTAGAGAAATCGAGGCCCTTGGAGGCGAGATCATAGGTGCTGTAGAGGAGGTCGGTCAGCTTGGTTTCTTTCGGGTTACGCTTGCCCGGAGCAGAAACGACGATGACTTTGCGGTTCTTGTCGCTTTCGACAATGGCCTTGATTTTTTTGAACTGACCTGCGTCGGCAACAGAGGAGCCGCCGAACTTACATACGATTCTAGACATGTTATTCCTTTGGGCCGCTGACCTCTCAGCTTCAAGCTTGACCGCTTTCCTCGCGATCATACCCCGTTCGGGATATTGCCCAAGCTTACCCATCGAGCCAGCCACTTGGTGTTTCACGACGGCATTTTACCGCCGCGCGGGCACAATGTAGAAATTTAAAATGCGACTGGCTAGGGGGTACAACACCTCCAAAAACTCCAATTACTATATTCCCATAATGAATTGTGTTTTAGGAAAAAGGAGAAAATCATGAAATACACCTTGCTTACGGCTGTGGCATCCGCATTCCTCATCGCCGCCTGCAGCGACAGTAACCCCTCAAGTGCCCCAAACGCCATTAGCGACAGCAATCCGTCAAGTTCCTCAAATGCCAATGGCGACAGCAATCCGTCATCCTCAAACGCCAACGGCGATAACACCGCCTCTGACAAAAATCCAAATTCAATAACAGGAACACTATACGTCGACGAATCACAACATTTGCTGGTCACAACATTCACAGACGTCCATGGTAACCGTTGCGATCTAGAAAACGACAATTTGATTTGGAAATCTCTAACAAAAGACGTCGTAACGGATTCCTTCGACTACGAATTCATTGGCGATACGCTTGTCCTCTACGATTATTACGAAGGCGGAATCGAAGAGTACGGCGACCTGTACGTGGGTGGCACAGCAGGCAACATTTACGGCACCTGGGTCTATACCGGCTCTGAACGCAACCGAAAAACAGGCGAAGAAGAACACTCCACAAACACCCGTTACGTGACCCGAACCTACACTTACGCTCCGGGAAAAGTGACCATCAGTGTCGAATACCACATGGACCTTTACGTTGCCGATGAACAGGAAAGAGGCTACATGGAATCCAGCTTTATGGTGGAATTGTATGGTTATCTCGCCCGCAGAAGCCACATGGACGACGTCATCTACATCATGGACAACGAAGATCAAGCTAGCAGCATCGCCCAAAGCATTGAAAATAACGGCGTTCAAATTATCGAAGGCTCAAAGACAAATCAAACCTTCAAAATTGGCGACAAGACATACACCGTAACCGTCAAGAAAGCGGAAACGACACTCCACTTTTCCGGACGCACCAACCGAGAAGTAAAACTCGAAGTGACCGACGGCACCACCACCTGCAGCAGTTACGCCATCTACAAGACGGTAGACGAAAACCTCTGCAAAACGGAAAATCTTGAATATTTTACGGTCTATGATGACGAAGACGAAGATGGCAACAAGCTCTTCTACGTTTCGAGGTACAAAAACACCGACCACGAAAAGTTCCAGGAATGCCTCAGCAGCATCGCGATACCGATTACGGATATAAAGAACTAAACCTGGTAACAAAGGCTCCATAAGGAGCCTTATTTTTTATAAAAATTTACCGAATAATTTGGCGAAAAAAGCGTGTTATATAGTAGGAGCCATCTCAAATAGAACTTTGAAGATCTATGAAAAAACACGAACAACTGATGCTTATCGCCGCCAAGTCAAACATTCCCGTGCTATTGCAGGGGGAATCAGGAGTCGGCAAGGAAATCGCCGCTAGGTTTATCCATGAACACAGCCCACGAAGCAAGGGGCCATTCGTAGCACTCAACTGTGGAGCCATTGCACGTAACCTCGCCGAGAGCCTTTTGGAAGGCGCCAAGAAAGGCTCTTACACCGGAGCCGCGTGCGATCACCAGGGCATTGTGCAAGCCGCAAACGGCGGCACGCTATTCCTCGACGAAATCGGCGAGATGCCATTCGACATGCAGAGCAAGCTTTTACGCATCCTGCAGGAACATTCCGTGCTCCCGCTCGGGGCCACGCAAAACGAACCGGTCGACTTCAGGCTTATATGCGCCACAAACCGCGACTTGCAAAACGAAATCCACAGCGGGAACTTCCGCAAGGACCTGTTCTTCAGGCTGAACGCCTTCCCCATCGTGATCCCGCCGCTCCGCAACCGGGACGACTTCGCCGACATCGCCACAGCCATTTGGAACGATATCACAGCAAGGACTTTTGCCGTTCAACTCCTGCTCCGCAAATGGGAAATCAGGGCGCTTTCCAGATACGACTGGCCGGGCAATATCCGCCAGCTGAAAAACGTCCTCCAGCGCTACGCACTATTAAGGCAACACGAAATATCGCTTGAAGAAATCCTCTCCGAAGAATTTTCGCACCAGACGATAAACGATATCGATGAACACTACACGTACTGCAACACACGAGCCTCGGCACCGAATTGGCAATTTATTCAAAAAGCGCTATACGAACACAATGGGAATAAAAGCAGAGCCGCCAAAGCGCTCAAAATCAGCCGCGGATGCCTGTGCTACCAAATAAAAAAGCACGAGCTCCGCGAATGGAACTCGTGCGAAAAATTGAACCGCCCGATTGAAGCTTGAGCAAGCCAAATCAGAACGGGAACGAATTAGAACTTCACGCCGACGGCGATGTAATGGTTGCCGCCTTCAAACGCCGGGCGCGGGCTATAAGCGTAGTCAAACACAACCATGCCAAACGTCACACCGAGACCGCCACTGATCGCATCTTCGGTATCCGGGCGGACTGCATAGCCCATGCGGAACGAAAGCATGTCGAAGTAGACCACTTCACCGCCAATCAAGACTTGCGCCTTTGTATCGGCACGGCGGTACGCATCTACAGACAAATGCACCATCCAACGGTCAAGAATCGGGATGAATCCCGTCACGCCCGCCTGGAGCGCAAGCGGTGCCGCTTCTTTCTCAGATTCATACTTGCTTGCAAAACCGAGATTCGTGAAGTTCGCACCGAATGATAAATACTGATTCACGCGGAAAGAGCCACCACCATCGACCGAGAACAAAAATCCAGTTTCGTCATCAATCGTCTGCGTGGCAAAACGTGCCGAGGCCGCCCAGTTGAAAACCTTGGAACGGCTACCAAAACCCGCCAAAAGCGACCAAGCGTAAGAGCCATATTCCGAAGTCTTGAGGCCATTCTCGTCACGACCTTCAATATTGTCGTAACCCAAAAAGTCAACGGCAAGCCCTAGCGTGTACTTTTTGCCAAGCGGAAGGCCATAGTAAGCCGAAACAAAGTTATCGGCACCGCCATTGCCAAAAATCACCTGACTGAGTCCAAATTCCGCATCGTTTGCAACGCTCATTGCAAGCGGATTGCGCGAAATTTCGGACACGCGGCCGGGATCAGCAACGCCTGCACCCGAGAGCGCAGCCGCACGCGGCGAAACCTGCATCGCAAGGAACTTCATCGTCACACCGCCCGGGTCCAAATGCCAATACTCCCCTGCAAATGCGAGGGAACCAACAGTTAGTGCAAACGAAATAAGCTTTTTGAACATACGATTAATAAGATACAAAAAAGTCGAAGCTACTTTCTCCAGCCTTCCATAATCTTAAGGCATTCGGCGAGGAGTTCAGCACTGCGTTCCTTGCCTTCCGTTTCCACGTAGCAGCGGAATTCCGGAGCGTTACCACTCGGGCGCAAGTGAATGATATCACCAGAATCAAATTCCATGCGGTAGCCGTCGACTTCGTTGAGCGATACAATCTTGCCCTGGAACGTCTTGTCCTTTGCAAACTTGGAGGGCTTTGCAGCGAGAGCGCCAAACAGCTTTTCGCCGAGATTCTTTTCGCGGATTTCAGCGAGCTTCGCCTTGGACTTTTCAGTCGGGAATTCCTTGAGGCGGTCGCTCACGGTAAAGCGCTTGGGCAACTTACGGAGCAAATCTACAACGCACATGCGTTCCTTGCGGACCATCACCATCACGGCAATCATCGGAAGGAGTGCGTCACGTGTTGGGAGAGCCTTGAGCGTGCGGCCATCGAGCGTCAAATCTGTCTCGAGCAAGAAGCCGCCATTAGCTTCGTAACCTGCAACCGTGAGGCTCTTGTCGTTTGCATCGACCAAGCTTTCCATGCCGGCAATCACATACGGGCTACCAATGCGCGTGCGGCAAATCTTTTCAAAGCTGCCGGACTTTTCAAGCGAAGTGTTGCAGCTCACCGGAGTTGCAATGCGCTTGATGCCAAGAGACTGTGCGGCCAAAATGCCAAGCACGTCACCACGGAGCCACATGCCCACGTCATCAGCCAAAAGCGGACGGTCCGAATCGCCGTCGGTGCTGAACACGGCATCCACGTAATCCTTGTGCGTAAATTCGCGAGCGAGTTCTTCATCTTCCTTGCGGATAGCTTCGGTATCGACCGGAACAAACACATCGCTACGGCCAAACGGCTTGACCGTCGCACCGAGGCTTTCGAGAACCTTCACCACGATGTCGCGGCCCACAGCGGAATGCTGGTAAACGCCAATCGTGAGTCCGTGCAACGCATCCTTCCCGAAAAAGTTCGGGTAACGCTTGCAATAATTTTCTTCGGCTTCAGCTTCGACCGCCGGGAGTTCCGGTGCAGCCTTCAGCATGCCCTTGTCGTCAAAAAGCGCTTCGTCAAAATCGACCGACTGCGAAACAATTCCCTGTTCGTCGGCCTTCGTGATTTCGCCATTCGGGTGGTTGAACTTGATACCGTTACGGTCAGCCGGGATATGGCTACCCGTCACCATGATGGTCGGCAAATGCTTGTCGATGCCGTACATCGCAATAGCGGGGCTCGGGATGCGACCGCAGTAAATCACCTTCCAGTTTGCATCGGCGCCAGCCTGCACGAGCGACTTCAAGATGCGTTCTGTACTCGGACGCAAGTCACCCGCAATCGCAATCGTGCGTTCGCACTTGTAAGACGCTTCGCAGTACTTGATAAAAGAACGTGCATACACATAGCACACACGGTCGGTCATAGCGCTCACGAGACCGCGGGCACCGCTCGTACCAAATGCCACCCCGGACTGTTTCATCACATCTTGCATTGCAACGGACATAAAAACCTCTGTTTAGTGATTAGTGGTTAGTAGCTAGTGGTTAGGACTGTTGATTTTAAAACGCAAAATCCTAAGGCACCGCCAAACCGCTAATTGTTTTACAAGGTAAAAGATACTAAAAACCGCATAATATCAAGAGCCCCTCATTTCAGCAGTAAAAGAAATAGAGGAGCATAGTGATAATAACAGCAAAGAATAGAGAACACATACTTTGAATATACATTTCAATTTTGACACTTTACTGTCAAAAATCAAGCTTTCAATTTTTGCAAGTCTAACACACCCGCATCAATTTCTATATTCCCCGTCATGGATAGAGCACGCCGTCGCAAATTTGGACAGAACTTTCTCGATGTTGAAACCGCCACCGCCATCGCAGGCGATTTGCCCGCCGAAGCAGGCGAATTCGTCCTTGAGATTGGTCCCGGTCACGGCGCTCTCACGGAGCACTTGCTCAACCGCGGGCTAGAACTTACTGCTGTCGAAATTGACGAGCAGTGCGTTGAGGTCTTGAATGAAAAATTCAAGGACTACAAGAACTTCAACATTGTAAACATTGACTTTTTGAAGTTTGACTTGCAGGCGTTTTTGAATGCGCACGCAAAGCCTTGGGTTACCGGCAACTTACCATACAACGTAAGTACCGCCATTATCGCAGGACTTATGCCGCGCTTGCACTTGACCAAGGGATTCATGGGAATGGTGCAGCTCGAAGTTGCCGAACGCATTTGCGCCGAACCCTGCTCCAGCAATTATGGGAGCCTATCCGTGCTCGTTTCTGCTTTTGCAAATACACAAATTTTGCGTAAGATCGGGCCAGAGCATTTTACGCCAAAGCCGAATGTCGATAGCGCCACGATGCTTTTGACACCGCGCGAAGATGCCCTCCAGGCGCCCGACGGATTCTTTGACTTTGTGCGTACCGCATTCACGCAAAAACGAAAGACTCTCGCCAACTCTTTCGGCCGTAATTACGACAAGAAGAAAATCCAGGCGACCATTGAACTTTTGGATTGGCCGACGACCATTCGCGCCGAAGAGCTCAGCCCCGAGCAGTTCCTGAATTTCTACAAGGCGTTTAAAGGTGAACCGTAGCAACGCATCCTTTTTTAATGTCACCCCGGCCTGAGCCTGCCCCGGACATGTTCCAGGGTGCCGGAGTCACTATTCTCACAAAAGGCTCTGTCATTCCCGCCTCCGAGCGGGAATCCCCTTATCCCATGATTATCAAAATTCTCATCGACAACATCAGCGGTTTTGCCAGCAGCGGCTGCACTTGCGATTCTTGCACGGCCGAAACTTCACAAAAACAATTAAAGGGCGAATGGGGACTTTGCGTCTACACCGAATTCAACGGCAAACGCATTTTGCTCGACACGGGAGCCTCCGCACGTTTCGCCAAGAATGCTGCACTCATGGGCATCGACATTTCAAAAATCGATGCAGGCGTCTTGAGCCACGCGCATTACGATCACGCTGACGGCATGCAGGAATTCTTTGACAAGAATGACCACGCCAAATTCTACTTGCGCGATGCAGCCCGCGAAAACTGTTACCATACGCACAAATTCTTAAAGTTTTTCACGTACCAAGAATACATCGGCATCCGCAAAGGAACTCTCAAGCGCAATGCCGACCGAATCGTATTTGCAAAAGGCGACTGCGAAATTTTTCCGGGAGTCACACTCGTCGGCCACAAGACTCCAAACCTCGATGAAATTGGCAAGCGCGCCCACATGAGCGTCAAGGAAAACGGCAAATACCGCCCCGACAGTTTCGACCACGAACAAAGTCTAGTCTTCGACACACCCAAGGGATTGTTCATCATGAACAGCTGCAGCCACGGCGGCGCCGACAACATCATTAAAGAAATCGAAGCGACATTCCCCGGCAAACAGATTTACGCCATTCTCGGCGGGTTCCATTTATTCCGCACGCCCGATGACCGCGTAAAAGCATTCGCCGAACGCCTCCTCGATTTGAATGTTCAAAAAATCTACACAGGGCATTGCACTGGGCAACGCGCCTACGAGATTTTGCACGATGTGCTCGGCGACAAAGTCGCACAAATGCACACCGGCATGGAAATTGAAGTATAAATTAGTACACTCTGTCATTCCCGCTATACGAAACTTTGAACTTTAGTTCTATAGTTGAGTTATGCTCTTTGAGTAGAAAGCGGGAATCTCCCTTTCAACAACAAAACGGTGATGCCCGCACAGCGGCGGGCATGACAGCGTAGATTATACAGGATCGTTCACCGGTTTGCTGTAATCGCGTTCGCCAAACAAGGCAGTTCCCACGCGAATCATCGTAGAGCCTTCTTCAATGGCGACTTCCAAATCAAGCGTCATGCCCATCGAAAGCTGATCGAACTTAGCAAAGGCGCCACCTTTTGCAAGGAACTTATCGCGCAAACCACGCAAAAACGCAAAGCATTCGCGACTGTCTTCAGGAACGCCCGTATTCTTGCCTATCGTCATGAGGCCGCGGAAACGCAGATGCGGGAAGTTTTCGCTTTTGCCGTCCGCTGCTGCGCCCGCTTTTGCCGCAAGATCGTTCAAGAAAGCTTCGGCTTCGTGAACATCCAGGCCGCTCTTCGTTTCTTCTTCGCCAGCATTCACCTGGAACAAAATGTCGAGAACTTTACCCTGACCATTTGTAGCTGCCGCACAGACCTTTTCGAGCTTTTCCACCGCTTCGATACTTGCAATGGAATGGATGCAGTCGGCCACAAGTGCAGCCTTCTTGAGCTTGTTACTTTGCACAGGACCAATCACATGGCAACGCACGCGGCTTCCGTCCTTTGCTGTACGCGGTTCAGAGAACTTGAGTTCCGCTTCTTGCACGCGGTTCTCGCCAAAGTCCGTTGCACCCAAAGCAATCGCATTTTCCACAGCTTCTGCCGGGTGGAACTTGCTCACCCACACAAGCTTAACCGAATCACGGCTGCGGCCCGCAATCTTGCAAGCCTCAGAAATCCTTGCTTCGAGAGCTGCAAGGTGCTCGCGCATTTCATCAAGTGTGAATTCCATAGTTTTAGTAGACCGTTAGAAGTTGGAAGTAGACAGTGATTAGTGATTATGTTTTTCAGTTAAAAGATAATAAATCCTTTTCGGCCTAATATTAAAAAATTTATTCGCCAGTTAATATACTACTCTTCTCAAAAAGATTTTTATAAATTACAAAGTACCAGTATCAACATACTGGATTTTGCTATATCCTTTCTTATATCTTTTCCTAAATCCTTAGCTATATCGTTTGCTAGATGAATCGGCACTCCGATTCAATTTAATCAACTATATAAT
The DNA here is from genome assembly GCF_900215325.1 of Fibrobacter sp. UWB16. Taxonomy (NCBI): domain Bacteria; kingdom Pseudomonadati; phylum Fibrobacterota; class Fibrobacteria; order Fibrobacterales; family Fibrobacteraceae; genus Fibrobacter; species Fibrobacter sp. UWB16. The sequence continues at coordinate 97,316 of NZ_OCMS01000006.1, forward strand.
CTAAAGGATATGAAAATATATCTAGACAACTGCTGCTACAACCGGCCTTATGACGACCAAAGCCATTTGACCATTTCCATTGAAGCACAAGCTAAAATGCAAATACAATCTCTTGTAAAAGCACAAAAATTGCAATTGGCTTCATCATTTATTCTTGATTACGAAAATTCTTGTAATCCGTACACAGACAGAAAATTTGCTATAACAAAATTTTTGAATGATAATGTTTTCGATTATGTAGGAAACGACAAATCAGATTTAATCGCTACAAATGCCAAGAAAATCATGGCAACAGGGGTAAAAATGAAAGACGCTTGTCACATTGCCTGTGCAGAATTAATGAATTGTGATTATCTTTTAAGTACGGACAAGCGGAGGTGCTGAAAATGATAACTGAAATCACTCCACCAGCAACAATCGAATTGCTTTCCAGAGGAATGGAATGCCTCATCCGTGAACTCGGAGTTGTTGACACTGAGTATTTTATAGCAGCGGTCCAAAGAGAACGATTTGACTATACCAAATGGCAACGTGAACATTTCAACAAAATGGATCTGCAAACCTTTGTTGACAAGGCCTCTGCCTACGCCAAAGAAAAAGGGAAATAGCAAAAAGGCCCGCGCACATCACTGTGGCGGGCACTTTTAATTACGCTTTCTTCGCGCTTTTTGCGGCCTTCGGCACTTTGAACAAAATCTTCACGATTTCGTCAATATGCTTGTGCGTGAAAATCTTGAGGCCCTTCTTCGCCGGTTCCGGAAGTTCCGCCACGTCCTTCTTGTTGCCTTCCGGCAAGTGGAGCGTCTTCACGCCAGCGGCGAGTGCAGCAAGCGCCTTTTCGTTCAAGCCGCCAATCGGGAGGCAGGCGCCCGTAAGGCTCACTTCACCCGTAAACGCAATGTCCGGTGAAATCGGCTGCTTCGTAAACGCGCTCAAGAGGCACAGCGTAAGCGCGATACCTGCAGAAGGTCCATCCTTCGGCACGGCACCTTCCGGCACGTGAATATGGATGTCCGTCTTGCGCACAATCGCAGGGTCAATGCCAAAGCGTTGCAAGCGTTCACGAACAAGCGAAACGGCAATCTGTGCGGATTCCTTCATCACGTCGCCAAGCTTACCCGTCAAAATCAGCTGACCCTTGCCGCTCAAGAGCATGCATTCAATGGGCAAAATTTCGCCACCGACACTTGTCCAGGCAAGACCCGTCACAACGCCCGGGCGACCTGGTTCCGGCAGCTGGTTGTCCAAGAATCTCGGAGCGCCGAGGTAATCCTGAAGCACCTTCGCCGTCACTTCCGGCTTAATCTTCTTGCCCATCACAATGTCTTTTGCACGATGGCGCACAGCACTTTCAAGCACGCGTTCGAGTTCACGAACGCCCGCTTCGCGCGTCCAGCCGCGCATCACGGCATTAATCATCTCGTCACTGAAGCTCACCTGTTCGCCAAGCTTCACGCCCGTGCGTTCACAGATGCGCGGGAGCAAATACTTGCCCGCAATCTGCAACTTTTCGTGCGGATAATAACCCGGCAGGCGCACCACTTCCATACGGTCGCGCAGAGCTTCCGGAATTTCGCCTTCACTGTTTGCCGTCGCAATAAAGAGCACACGACTCAAGTCAAGCCCCACTTCCATAAAGTGGTCGGTAAAGTCATGGTTCTGTTCCGGGTCCAAAACTTCAAGCATGGCGCTTGCAGGGTCGCCTCTAAAGTCGCTTGCCATCTTGTCGATTTCATCGAGCAAAATCACCGGGTTCATGCACTTTGCACGGCGCAAAGCGTGAATAAATCTACCCGGCATCGCCCCAATGTAAGTGCGGCGGTGACCACGGATTTCAGCTTCGTCACGCACGCCACCAAGCGTAATGCGGACAAAGTTACGCTGCATCGCCGTTGCAATCGATTCCACGAGAGTCGTCTTGCCAACGCCCGGAGGACCCACAAGGCAAAGGATCGGAGCACGGCGTTCCGTACCAGTAAGCTTCAGCACGGCCACGTATTCCATGATGCGTTCTTTAACTTTATCCAAACCGAAATGTTTAGAGTCAAGTTCCGCCTTTACCTTCTTCATGTTCAAAACGGTATCGGTGTAAACGCCATACGGGAGCGAGAGGAACCAATCCACGTAATTGCGGCTCACCGCATATTCAGGGGAGGTCGGCTGCATCATGCGCATGCGACCGATTTCTTCTTCGAGTTTTTCTTCAATCGCCTTGCTAAACTTCTTGGCCTTGATTTTCTTGAGCAACTGGTCCGGTTCCGAAGCACCGCCATTTTCGCCGTCCAACTCATCTTGCAACTGGCGAATCTGCTCCGAGATAAACCATTCCTTCTGCTGCTGAGCCATCTTCTGGCGCACATTCTGCTGAACGCGAATCATCACGTTCTCGTTTTCCTGCGCCACCTGCATCAGGCTAATCAATCGATCCGCAAGAGCGTCAATCGTTTCGAGTTCCAAAAGCGCCTGCTTCTCGGAAAGCGAAATCGAGAGGAACGGAATCATCCCGTAAAACGCATTGATGTGGCTATCCATCGTAAAGAGCGCTTCGACCATGCCATCGGCGATGTTCCTGTGCATGGCATATTCGCGAAACATGTTCAGCACGTCTTCAAACTTTTCGCTCTTGTCTTCGGCCTTGATAAAATGTTCTCTCGGCGAAACCGTCACCTGCAAAAATCCGTCGCGCAAAGCAATCGAACGGAGATCCACAATGGAATCGCCTTCCAGCACGACCTTCACACAGCCATTCGGGAACGGGGTCACATTCGCCACGCGGGCAACCACGCCCACCGAGTAAAGGTCGAGCATCGGGTTGTCGAGCGTTTCCTGTTCCACATTCTTCTGTGCAACCAAGATAATTTCGTTGTTATGATTCTCGGCAAATTCCAGGGCGCGGAGAGACATCTCGCGGCCCACCAAAATGCGTCTAGTCGTCAGCGGAAATACAACAGCGTCCCTCAGAGGGAGCAACGGGTACGTTTTATTAAAGTCAAAAGCCATATACTACAAAGATAGTATTTTGAAAGGAGAGGGAACAAAAAAGCAGTCACCGTTTTTCGGCAACTGCTAAAATTTGCATTCGTGAGGTCGCGGCGTTCAGGAGGTAGCGGCTCCCAGCAGCAACTAAGACTTTTTCTTGTTGTGCTTGAGGCCTTCCTTCACCATTTCGACAGTCACGGTGAACTTTTTTTCGCCAGAGCCAGGCATCTTGAACATAGCCTGCTGCAGCACGCGTTCCATCACAGAACGGAGCCCACGAGCACCCGTCTTACGGGTCATCGTTTCGCGGACGATTTCCTTGAGGGCATCGTCTTCAAATTCGAGCTTGATGTTGTCCATTGCAAACAAGCTCTTATACTGCTTCACAAGCGCATTCTTCGGCTTTGTCAAGATGTTGAGGAGAGCCGTCTCGTCGAGTTCTTCAAGGGCAACGGCAATCGGCAAACGTCCAACAATTTCCGGGATGAGGCCAAACTTGATCAAGTCTTCCGGCTCGAGCTGCTTGAAGAGTTCGCTCAAGCTGTTTTCGCTTGCAGTGTGGATATCGGCACCAAAGCCCATGCCACCCTGGTTCACGCGCTGGGAAATAATCTTGTCCAAGGTTTCAAAGGCGCCACCGCAAATGAACAGGATATTTCTCGTGTTCACCTGCACAAGCGGCTGTTCCGGATGCTTACGGCCACCCTTCGGCGGGACCGATGCAACCGTACCTTCCAAGAGCTTCAAAAGTCCCTGCTGCACACCTTCACCGCTCACGTCACGCGTGATGGAGGGGTTCGCAGTCTTACGAGCAATCTTATCAATTTCGTCGATAAAGATAATGCCGCGTTCAGCCTTCGCCACATCGTAATCGGCAGCCTGCAACAAGCGCACGATGATGCTATCGACGTCTTCGCCCACGTAACCGGCTTCGGTCAAGACTGTCGCATCGGCAATCGTGAACGGCACATCCAAAAAGCGTGCCATCGTCTGCGCCAAGAGCGTCTTACCCGAACCCGTCGGGCCAACCAAAAGCAAGTTCGACTTTTCGACATCGACATCGTCCTTGGACTTGTGAGTCTGCTTGTAGCGGAGTCGCTTGTAATGGTTGTAAACCGCCACAGAGAGCGCCATCTTTGCACGATCCTGTCCAATGACAAAATCGTCCAGGTGCGCCTTGATTTCGGTCGGGAGCGGGAGCGGCTTGGAAGCAATCTCCTTCGCTTCCTGTTCCTGTTTCGTACGTGCCAAGTCTTCTTCAAGAATGCGGCTGCACATGCGTATGCAATCACTGCAAATATACGCACCGGCACCGGTGATCATCTTTTCGACTTGTTCGGCCGGCTTTCCGCAAAAACTGCAACTTACAGCCGGGTGGTTCTTGCCACTACGATACATTAAATACCCTCTTTACGCGGCACAAAAATTTCATCGATGACGCCAAAGGCCTTAGCTTCTTCTGGGCTCATGTAAAAGTCGCGGTCCGTCTTTTCGCGGACTTCTTCGACCGGCTTTCCGGTATGCTTCGCGACAATTTCGGTAAGGGTATCCTTTGTACGGATAATTTCCTTGGCGGTAATCTGAATATCTGTAGATTGTCCAGTAGCGGCACCCGACGGCTGGTGCAACATGATGCGGGAATGCGGGAGCGCATAGCGCTTGCCCTTCGTACCTGCAGCAAGGAGCACGGCGGCCATCGAAGCACAACTACCAATGCAGATCGTAGCGATATTCGGGCGTACGTGCTGCATGGTATCATAAATGGCAAGCCCTGCCGACACGTAACCACCCGGGCTGTTGATATACAGCGTGATATCCTTTTCCGGATTCTCGTATTCAAGGAAAATCAATTGGGCCATGACGTTGTTCGCCACTTCGTCGTTAATCGGCGTGCCCAAAAAAATGATACGTTCCTTGAGGAGTCTGGAATAGATATCGTAAGCGCGTTCGCCGCGCCCGGTAGTTTCAATGACGGTAGGGATGATCATTTATTCCTCTTATTACTTTGTTTCTTCTGCAGCCGGGCGGATACCGACGATGAAGTCAGCAGCCAACTGGAAGCGAAGTTCGTCGCGCAACTGGTTGATACGGCCAGACTGGCGGAAGTGGTTCTTCAAGTTTTCGAAGTCCACGTGGTAAGCAGCGGCCATCTGCTGGAGGCGTTCGTCAACGAGAGCCTGCGTCGGCTTGATCTTTTCCTTCGTGGCAACGAATTCGAGAATGCGGTGCTTCTTGATTTCGCGGACAGCTTCGCCGGAGAGTTCGTTTATCTGTTCTTCGGTCGGTTCGACAACGTCCTTTTCGCTCTGGGCATTGCGGTTGAGCGTCCACTTGATGAGGTCGTAGATGCGAGCCTTCGGCACTTCGAACGGGTTAGCTTCGATGAGCTTGTCGATAGCTTCGTTGATTGCCTTGTTCTTAGCAGCGTCCTTCTTCTGGGCAGCGAGGCTTTCAGCGAGGTTGTTTCTCAAGTCAGCTTCGTCCTTAACGCCAATCTGCTTGCAGAATTCTTCGTCCAAAGTCGGCGGAACGATTTCGCGAACGTCCTTGATTTCGACGTTGAACTGAGCGGTCTTGCCGCGGTAGCGTTCGTCCTTGTGGTCATCCGGATACTTGAAGTTGATTTCCTTCTTGTCGCCGGCCTTAGAACCCATGAGGCCTTCATCGAATCCCGGAGAAGCGGATTCACCGAGGAGGGAGCGGAATTCCTTGTTTTCCGGGAGTTCCTGCTTTTCACCGTCAATCACAACTTCGATATAGTCGCCAACGACAACGTCGCCCTTCTTGGCTTCGCGGTCAACGTGTTCGTCCTTGCTCCACATCTGCATGAGGCGGTTGAATTCAGCCTGGACTTCTTCTTCGTGGACGGCAGTAGCCGGAACGGTGATGCCAGTGTCTGCGTAACCCTTGATATCGATTTCCGGATCAACTTCGACTTCGACCTTCAGTGTGATGTCGCTCTTTTCGTCATCCTTGAAATCCGTAACAACCATCTTGCCAACCGGGATGATGTTTGCATTCTTGAGCGTTTCCTGAACGATAGAGTTCACAACGTCATCAACGGCTTCGTGACGGATGGACGGTCCGAACTGCTTCAGGATCATGGCCTTCGGCACCTGTCCCTGACGGAAACCCTTCAAAGTCACCTGCTTCCTGTACTGGGAGAGCTTCTTTTCGAACGGTGCCTTGAGATCACCCTGCGGGATCGTAATTTCAATTGTACGCACGGTGGCGCTTGTTTCTTTGATTTCAGCGGACATATTTACTCCGATAAACGGTTGTTAAAAAAGTGATAAAAAAAGAACTGCGAGGGGTGGGAGTCGAACCCACACACCGAAGTACCAGATCCTAAGTCTGGCGCGTCTGCCAATTCCGCCACTCTCGCGATTTCAAGACCAAAGATACAAAAAAAAGCAAAATATTTTTCTGTTTTTTTCTGTAAATAGCCTTTTGCAACGTCCAGGAATCCCCTATCGCGCCAAACCAAGCTTTAGTGGGCAGCGCTCCAAGTTCTAAATTCTAACTTTGGTTTCATGTTTCAGGCTTTCCGCAATATTAAAATCGGTGTTTTCATTGCATTTGTAAATCTCCTCATCCAGGGAATTTCATTTTTTGTCCAGAATTTTATCGCAAGGAACCTCGGGACAGCCTCTTACGGACACTTTGGGCTCCTCCAGACCGACTACTCCATTTTCTGCGCCATCGCCGATTTCGGGATGACAACGCTTATCCTCGCCTTCTTCGGAAGCCGCGCGACAGTCGGATCGCTCTTCAGGAACATCCTCCAATTGCGGCTTTTCGCCGCCATGGGGGCAGCACTCCTCATGATCGCATTCGCCTGCATTTTCCGCCACGACCATCCGATCTTTTACGGCGAACTCATCTTCACGCTCGGACTCGTCTTCCAGCACGCGTTTTTCGACTGGTACTTCATCTGCGGCAAATTCTGGAAAAGGCTCTTCGTCTCAAAACTACTGCATACGATTTCATATTCCACCGTCATGGGGATTACGCTTCTCTATTTCAGAGTCGATAGAATCGAGCTGATTGCACTTGCCATGGTTCTTGCAGCGCTCCCTGCATTCTTCTACGGCGTGACACAGGCCTTCAATGCAAAGCTCCTCAAAATCACGCGCCGCACATTCCGCTTTATCGCCATCATGATCAAGGCAGGCACCCCCTACGCCATTTCCAGTTTTGCGTCATTTGCGTACCTCCCTCTCGGCCTTTACGTCGCCGACAAATTTGCAAGCAATGAATTTTTAGGATGTTACAACTTCGGGCACAAAATCCTATTGCTCTGCTCCAGCATCATGGTTCACTTCATCTCGTCGAACCTCATCACGTTACACTCCACGCACGATAAAGACATCCACCTTAAAGACATCGCCATCTTTACGCTGTTCATCGCCGTGTGCTCTTCTCCGCTGTGGATATTCCCATCGTGGATCCTGCAGATTCTTTTCTTTGCAGCGAACTGGACCGAAGCAACACTCCAGACAAGCGCTCACATTCTGCAAATCCTCTCCTTCTCGCTGATATTCCAGGCCACCCGCACAACGCTCATCTCGACGCTCCTCAAGGAACATGCCACCCCCACCTATGCCCTCATGATAAGCGTCGGCGGCATCGCAAACATCATCGTTTGCGGACTTGCAGGGATGTACCTAGAAAATGAGCTTATACCCCTATTTGCTCTTACCGGTGACTTCTTGCTGACCGCAATCCTGTTCGGATATTTCATCCGCAATAAGAGAATGAAGTGGTAAAAAGGTATGAGGTCGGGCTTCGCCCTTTGAGATATGAGCAATGAGATTAAGGGAATCAAAGCTACACTGCAATAAACAGTGGTTAGTGGCTGGTGGTTAGGGAGGGTGGTTTTGCTCTTCCTGATTCGCATTCGGCAAGAACCGCAGGCTTCGCTGAACCAGTCTTAACCGTACAAATCGTCGATACGGTAAAGATGACCATGCCCCAGATGCAGTAAATACCCTGCTTGTATCCCGACGTAAAGAACCACCATCCGACAAAGTAGATGAAGTAAGTGTACATCAAGATCTGGCGCGGAGTAAACGGTCTGCACAGGCGCAAATGGAGTACCGTAAGCCCAAGCCCGCACAGGAACGGCAAGAACAGAACACCGAACAAATGAAAGTCCTTATAGACATCCCAAAGGTAGTTCACCGTATTGAACCCCACCACCTTCTGGATCCTCTCGTTAAAGGCGTCATCCCAGCGGAAACTGCTCCTGAACGAACCCGTCAGCTTGGCATATTCAAAAATACCGTTAAAGAAATCTATCCCGTATGTATGCGGATGGATTTCCCTATCGTTCGGCGGGTTCAGCACATAGTCCAGATTCCAGTAGTTGTTCGCCAAGTACTTGTAAGGCAATTCCACCACGACACTCAAGGCCTTGCCCTGGACCGAGCCGCCACCATACTGGTCGCGAAGGCTACCGATCGAAATAAAGACAATAATCGCAATCACCAACAAAGACGCAATCACTATCGGCGAAATCCTCTTGTACAGGTAATTCACAAAAATCAGGAAAAATCCGAAATTGAAGAAAAGCGACGTTCTGTTCGGGTACGCCATCAGGTTAACGGCAATCGTCACAAATACCATCACAAATGCGACACGGCGAATCCATACAATGTTATTGTACTTCTTAAAGGAAGCGACACCAAAAAGCAGGACACACAAAGGGCCGCTATTGAACAACAGTGAGAAGTAACCGTAATCAATATACTTCGTCATCCACTTGGCCGGGTTCGGCGTAAAGATGACAAGAGTCCCGACCTTGTGGTAAATGCCATAGACGCCAATCAGGAAAACGAAGAAGACGACAAACGACAGCATCAAGTGGTATGTCCAGTTGTACTGCTTCGGACATACTGCAGGGTGGATCTGGACCGGAAGCCCTTTCGATTTCGCATAGAGCCTGGCGACAACGCAGCCCCCCGTAAACGAGAGCCCTCCCAGAAGCCAGACGCCCCAGGTAAACAAGTGAAAATCCGACATCGCCCTATCGATCTGGAAATACGATATGGCAAGCGTAATACACTGCGTAAAGCAATAGACATTCAGCGGGCTAAAGAAATCCTTCTTGAACCACCACGACTGAAATAGGCAAAAAATGACTACCAGAAAAAGAGCGGAACTGACCGGATATGCAATCGCCCAAGAAAGCACAAACTAGACCTTGTTCTTCTTAAAGAAACCCTTGAACGTCACCCATTCGCGAGCCACGGCAGTCCCACGCTTCTCTTCGGTTTCGAGGTAGTCACGTATATTGCATACGATTGTCGCAAGGAGGCAAGCCACTGCAAACACGAAAATCAACGTGACAGCCCTAAGCGGGTAAATCTTCTTATTGTTTTCCCAAGGCGGTTCAAGCACGTGGAGGTTCTTGAGCATCTTAGCCTCTTCCAAGCGCATCTGTTCGCTCTGCTGGCGCAGGAGCTTGTACAAGGTTTCCTGGATGCGGATTTCCGATTCACGCCTCAAGTACTCCGCATAGAGCTCCGGAGACTTCTTGAGCTCAATCATACCGATATTGCTATGCTTGCCCTTGAGCGCTCCACCAAGAGCCGCATTCATGCCCTTGACGCGCTTCTGGAGTTCCTGGTAGCGCTTGCTGTTCTCGCCGCGGTCGAGCTTTTCAAAGTCGAGTTCCATGCCCATCTCTTCGCGCATGGCCTGCAACTCGCTCAAGTACTTGATCGTCGCGCTTAGCTGCACACCCGGTTCGTAGACATTGTTCTTCACCTGGAAGTCGACAAACGAATTCAGCACGGAATCCAGCACATGTTCGCAGGAATCAAGCCTTCCCTGGAAGTACAGCCTGGACTGGCGGGCCTGATTCGTCTTGAACACGTTGAACGCCGAGTCCGCCTTCTCCAGCATGAACTCGATGACCTGTACCGCACGCTTTGCGTCCGTGTCCTTGTAAAACAAGGAGAACATGTCTTCCTTGTTGTAGTCAATGCCGAAGTTCCTGCGGAACTCCTTCAGCAAGTCCGCATGGAACTTGCCCTTGAACTTGTAATGCTTCGCGAGGTCGAACTTCTCGATGACCTTGTCATGCAGTTCCCAGGAATTGAGAATCGTCCACACGGCGTTCGCATCACCGTTATCCATGGAAAGTCCCAAAAGCGAACTCATGCCCGAGCCGCCCATCATACCGCTAAGCGCACTGCTCATGGACTGCTTGGATGCAGGCGGAGTGACAACCGCAGTCGCCGCATACATGGGATCAATGACCCACATGACAAGCACAAAAGCGACAATGGTCGGGATTGCAACAAACACGGAAAAGAACTTGAAATGCTTCAAGTCGCTATTCAAAACGCGCAGGCAAAATTCAATAAAACCGATAGACTCTTGCTTTTCCATAAACTACTTGTAATTGACGTAAATGATGAACGCAGACGAGACCACACTTAAGAGTGACGCCATGAACAAGGTAAAGTCCTTGAACGATTCATAATGGTTCTTGGGGATTTCAATGACGTCGCCCGGCAAAATCGGGTCCGTAGCCACATTGATAGGAATAGCCTTGGGCGTATCGCCACGCCAGACCTTGACCTGGTTCCAGTTACCCGTTATCGTATTCACGCCACCCGAGGAGATGTAATCGATTGCATGCCACGTGGGGTTATAAGCGTAACGTCCGATGTAGTTCACGGCACCGCCCAGGTACACATACAGTTCCTTCACAAAGAACTCAATTTCAGTATTCGGCTCGACATACGTTGTCTTCATCTCGGCAAACGTCAGCCAGCGCGGTTCCTTGTCCGGTTCACGCACGCACACGGCCTTATAACCGTAGTTGTGCATCCTGTTGGCACCGGCAAGGTCAAAGTAATCCTGGAGCGTTCTATCCGAGCGGTGGGCAACGCTAGTCCTGTATCCAGGAAAAATGAGGCTCACGTTATCTCCAAGCGGAACAAACGGAATGTAGACCTTGTCACCTTGCTCAAGCATGATGTCGCTATCAAAATCACCATTCATCGTCATGGTATTGTAATTCACGTGAATCGTATCCTTGCCACGAATCACCTGCACATCTTCTTGGTTTGCATTCGGCAAGAGCCCGCCAATCGCGCGGATGAAATAGCTCAGACGCGTCTGCGGATCGATAACATGCTGGCCAACCATAGTCAGAGCGCCCATGGCATTAATGCGGAACTTCTTGAGAGCCGCAAGCTGCACAAAACAGTATTCACGCTTGTAACGCTTGGAAACCAAGTCGAGAATCAGCTTCTGTGCTTCGCCAAAGGTCTTTCCGCCCACATGCACGGCGCCGCATTCCTCGACAGCCACATTTCCATCCGGATACACCTGGATAGAGAGATACTTGTCTTCGAGCATCAAGTCCAAAAAGTCACCCGGACCGATGATGTAATTTGAATCCACAGCGACTTCGGAAAGCATCGGCGTCAGCGATGCAGCACCGCGCGTAGACGATCCATCACCAAGAACGAGGCTTTTCGCAGCGGTCGAATTGCCAAACATGGAATCCGATGCAAAGGCACAGATACATGCCAAAAGAATACAAACAAGAAAAGAGCGCATATAACCTTTCTACAGTTTAGAAAAAGGATGACAAGTTACCTAATTATACAAAAAAAAGGCGCGGCATATAAGCCGTGCCTTTTTTAAAGACCGTTTTTTGATCTTAGTTAGCGGACTTGCCTTCGCCTTCGACCATGTCAACAGCAGCGTCAGCCTTAGCAGGTTCAGCAGCCTTCTTAGCCTTAGCAACGATTTCGTCTTCGACGAGACCGATAAGAGCCATTTCAGCAGCGTCGCCGGCGCGGTTCGGGCCGAGCTTCAGCACGCGAGTGTAACCGCCGTTGCGGTTAGCATAACGCGGACCGATCGTGTTGAACAAATCCTGGAGAACCTTCGGGTCCATCACGAAGCGAGCTGCTTCACGACGTGCAGAAAGGTCACCCTTCTTTGCGTAGGTAATCATGCGTTCTACACAGCTGCGCACAAGCTTAGCCTTGTGGAGAGTGGTACGCACATAGCGCTTGTTCTGATCCGTTTCCATGCCCTTCTCGAGAATAGAAGTCGTGAGGGCGCGGAGGATGGCACGCTTGTGTTGGGCGTTAACACCCAGTTTCTTGTTTTTTACACCGTGTCTCATGTTTAATCCTTCAAGTAATCATCGACGTCCATGCCAAAAGAAAGGCCCATCGACGTCAACACCTCGTTAAGTTCAACCAAGGACTTCCTACCGAAGTTCTTGTATTTGAGCATATCGTTTTCCTTGTTGCGAACAAGCTCGCCAATGGTATGGATGTTTGCCATACGGAGGCAGTTGCTGGAGCGAACGGAAAGTTCCAGATCGTCCACGCGCATACGGAGGAGGTTAGCGATACGCTGACGTTCTTCATCCATTTCGAGTTCTTCAGGAGATTCGAGATCGCCTTCGAAGTTGATGAAGATTTCCAAGTGATCCACAAGAAGCTTTGCAGCATATGCAAGAGCATCTTCCGGGTCAATGGAACCGTCTGTTGTAATTTCAAGTTCCAGACGGTTGTAGTCCGTCTTCTGACCAACGCGGGTATCGCTGATGTGCATTGCGACTTTCTGAACCGGGTTGAAGTTCGCATCCATGGCGATAACGCCAATCGGAGCGTCCTTGTCCTTAAGTTCGTCGGCAACAACATAACCACGACCGCAGGAGATCTTCACGTCCATCGACAAAGAAGCATTGCCGTTCAATGTCGCAATGTGAACATCCGGAGTCAGGATAGTGACATTTGGATTGTCCATAAAGTCCTTGGCCGTGACTTCGCCATCACCGGACATGTCCAGGTGAAGGGTTTCATCATGATCAGACAGGAGCTTTACACGGATGCTCTTGAGGTTGAGGATAATGTCAGTGACATCTTCCTTCACACCCGGAATCGTCGAAAATTCCTTGTCAACGCCTTCGATTTTCACGGAGACAATAGCCGCACCCTGCAGAGAGGAGAGGAGCACGCGACGGAGAGCGTTACCGAGGGTAATACCCCAGCCACGTTCCAAGGCTTCTACGACAAACTTGGCGTAGCGGCCATCTTCGCCGGTTTCCACTTTCTGGAAGCTGCGCGGCATCTGAAGTGATTTCCACATCATTGGCGATACCTCTTTGGATTAAATTCTTCTCTTCTTTTTAGGACGGCAACCATTGTGCGGAATGCCCGTCACGTCTCGAATAGAGAGAACTTCGAGGCCCGCATTCTTGAGAGCGCGGACGGCAGATTCACGGCCGCCACCAGCACCCTTAACGCGAACGTCCACCTTGCGCATGCCGAGATCGAATGCCTTGTGGGCAGCGGTTTCAGCAGCGAGCTGGGCTGCAAACGGTGTGCTCTTGCGGGAGCCCTTGAAACCGGAGTTACCCGGAGAACCCCAAGCGACAACGTTGCCACGAGCGTCGGTGATAGAAACGATTGTATTGTTGAAGGAAGCGAACACGCAGGCGATACCCTGGATGTCAATGCGCTTCTTGCCCTTCTTGATCTTGACTTCTTCAGCAGCAGCCGGAGCTTCAGCAGCGGCAGCAGCAGTTTCCTTGATTTCTTCTTCAGCCACGATGATACTCCTTACTTCTTCTTGTTAGCCACAGTCTTCTTGGGGCCCTTACGTGTGCGGGCGTTGGTGCGGGAACGCTGACCGCGGACCGGGAGGCCCTTGCGGTGGCGGATGCCGCGATAGCAGCCAATGTCCTGCAAACGCTTGATGTTCAAGGTAACTTCTGCGCGGAGCTGACCTTCCACAGAGTATTCATCTTCCAAAAGATGACGAATCTTACCTTGTTCTTCTTCAGTCAGGTCGTCACACTTCTTGTTCTTGTCAATGCCCAACTGAGCACAGACCTTGTTAGCGGTGAACAGACCGACACCATAGATTGCCGTCAGACCGTATTCAACAGTCTTGTTTTTCGGTAAATCGACACCAGCGATACGTGCCATACGATCTCCTTATCCCTGCTTCTGCTTGTGACGGGGGTTCTTCGAACAGATGATGCGCAATACACCCTTACGACGGATGATCTTGCAGTTTTCACATCTGGGTTTAATGGAGGCTTTGATTTTCATAGGTTTGACCTTCTTTTGTAATACCTATTACTTGTAACGGTAAGTAATTCGCCCGCGATTTAAATCGTACGGGGAAATCTCGACCAACACTTTGTCGTCCGGCAAGATTCTAATGAAATGCCGGCGCATTTTTCCTGAAACATGGGCGAGGATCTCGTGACCATTTCCGAGTTGAACACGGAAGAAAGCGTTGGGAAGAGCTTCCAACACAACGCCTTCTACTTGTATACCTTCTTCTTTAGCCACTAAGATGCCATCCTGCCGCGAATGCGGCCACGTTTCAAGAAACCTTCATAATTCTTGGTATGCAACTGGGCTTCGAGCTGACGAAGAGTATCCAGAGCAACACCTACCACGATCAAGACCGAGGTACCCCCAATATAGAAACTCATATTGAGAGCGTCTTTCATGTGCAGGGGAACAACGCTGATTAAAGCGAGGTAAAGAGACCCAGGCAATGAAATTCTGGTCAAAACGTGGTCAATGTATTCTGCTGTCTGCTTACCCGGACGGACTCCCGGAATAAACCCACCACTTCTCTTGAGGTTTTCGGCAATGTCGTTCGGGTTGTACTGGATTGCCGTGTAGAAGTAGGTGAAGAATATAATGAGGAGGGCATCTACTACGCTGTAGGAGACGTGTCCCGGAATAAATGCAGAAGCAAAAGCCTGCATCGCAGATACGTTCGGGAACCAAGATGCAACCATGGCCGGAATGAACATGATGCAAGATGCAAAGATCACAGGAATCACGTTAGCGGTGTTCACCTTGAAAGGCAAATAGCTAGCCTGACCACCCAAGACCTTGTTTCCGACAGTCCTGCGAGGACTTTGGAGTGGAATGCGACGGGTCGCCTGCTCGACGAAAACGATAAATCCGACAATGACAACTACCAGCGCCAAGATAAAGACCTCGATCGCAAGCGGCTGGATGCCTTCATTAAACATTTCGAATTCGGCCAAGATGGCCCGCGGAAGGCCACCGACGATACCGGCGAAAATGATAAGAGAAATACCGTTACCCACACCGTGCGAGGTAATCTGCTCGCCAAGGTACATCAAGAAGATCGTACCTACGGTGAAGGTTAACGTCGCAAGGAGACGAAAGCCGATGTTACCGAGTCCGGACGAGAAGTTCTCGGAAAGGACCGAGATGCCCGTACCGGCGGCCGTCGTCACCTTGAGGTTAGAAAGCCACATAGAAATGCCCCATCCCTGCAAGGCGGAAAGGACCACCGTGAAGTATCGGGTATACTGATTCAGCTTAGCGCGACCTTCCTGACCCTCCTTCTGGAGCATCTGGATGGCGGGGATAACCGAGCCCATCAACTGGAGGATGATGCTTGCGCTAATGTACGGCATGATACCGAGGGCAAATACAGTTGCTTTCGCAAATGCACCGCCGGTAAACGAGTCGTACAGGCCGAACAGGTTATTCGAATTTTTGAAGTATTCTGCGAGGACCGCAGCGTTTACTCCGGGGATGGAGATGTGAGCGCCAATACGATAGACAATCAAAAGACCAAGCGTAAAAAGGATCTTTTTACGCAGGTCTGCGATTTTAAAAGCATTGACGAACGCATCGATGGCTTTCTTGAGTGCTTCCATTAGATGATCTCAACTTTGCCGCCAGCAGCTTCAATGGCAGCCTTTGCCTTTTCGCTGATAGCGTTAACCTTTACGTTGATAGCCTTGTCGATAGAACCAAAAGCGAGGACCTTGACCGGCAGTTCGACGTTCTTGATGAAGCCCTGGTCGAAGAGGACCTTGGCATCGAAATCAGTAACGCTGACACCAGCGAGGCGCTTCAGGTTCACGATCTGGAATTCAACACCAGCGTGCTTGAAGCCGCGCTTCGGGATACGACGGTGAATCGGCATCTGGCCGCCTTCGAAAGCGACGCGACCGGCCTTAGCGCTCTTACGAGCACCAGCACCCTTCTGACCACGACCGGCAGTCGTGCCCCAGCCAGAGCCCGGACCACGACCAATGCGCTTGCGGCTCTTGCCCTTGGCAGCCTTGCCAGGATTGAGAGTATTGAGTTCCATCTTAGATCTCCTCGACCTTGACCATGTCCTTCACGGCATTGATCATGCCTGCAATGGACGGAGTCAGATTGTGTTCAACAGTTTGTCCGATCTTGCGGAGGCCGAGTGCAGCCACGTTAGCGCGGTGCACCGGAAGGCGACGGACGATACCCTTGATCAAAGTAATACGAACTTTCTTCATTAGGTATTACTCCTTAGGCTTCAAAACCACGCAACTTGGCGCAGTCCTGTTTGTTCTTCTGAGAAAGCAGGCCTTCCAAGCAAGCGCTGACGACAGTGCTCGGATTGGAGGAACCGTGAATCTTCGTGAGGATGTTGCGTACACCGGCGAGTTCGAGAACAGCACGGGCAGCAGCACCGGCGATAACACCAGTACCCGGAGCAGCCGGCATGAGGAGGATGCGGGTAGAACCGCTCTTCACTTCGATGTCGTGCGGGATAGTGCCATCGAGGAGCTGGACTTCCACGATGTTTCTCTGGGCAGCTTCGGTACCCTTACGGATAGCTTCGGAAACTTCCTTAGCCTTGCCGAGACCGACACCGACCTTGCCGTTCTTGTTGCCAACGACAACGAGAGCGGAGAAGGACATGCGACGGCCGCCCTTGACGGTCTTAGCGCAACGGTTGATGTGTACAACCTTGTCTTCAAATTCAGAAACTTGAGCTTCGCGTTCCAAAGTGTACCTCACTAGAATTTGAGTCCGCCTTCACGAGCTCCCTCAGCGAGAGCCTGAACGCGACCGTGATAGATGTAACCGCCGCGGTCGAAGACCACGGATTCAATGCCCTTGGACTTGGCGAGTTCAGCAATCTGGAGACCGAGCTGCTTAGCCTGTTCGGTCTTCGTCATTTCACCAAACTTACCCTGGAATTCCTTGGAAGCTGTGGTGACCTGAGCGACAGACTTGTTGTTTTCGTCATCAAAGATCTGGGCAATCATGTGAGACAAGGAACGGCGAACAGCCAAACGAGGGCATTCTGCAGTTCCGACAACAGACTTGCGTACGCGTTCGTGGCGTGCGATTCTGGACTGGATTCTTTTTTTAGCAATTGCAGTCATAGTTTACCCTTATTTACCTGTCTTCTTACCCTGCTTGCGACGCACAATTTCGCCAGCGTACTTGATGCCCTTGCCCTTATACGGTTCAGGCTTACGGTACTTGCGAATTTCTGCGGCAGCCTGGCCAACCTTCTGCTTGTCGATGCCGGAGATCGTAATCTTCAGCGGATCAACAGCCTTCAGTTCAACGCCTTCCGGAGCCTTGAAGATCACCGGATGAGAGAAGCCGAGAACCAAGTTGAGGTCCTTGCCCTTCTGTTCGACGCGGTAGCCAACGCCAACGATTTCGAGAGTCTTCTGGAAACCCTTGGTCACGCCTTCAACCATGTTATTGACGAGAGCGCGAGTGGTGCCGTGCATAGCGCGGGTGAACTTTTCATCATTCGGGCGGGTGAAGGAGAGCTTGTCGCCATCGAGCTTGATGGAGATGAGTTCGTGAACGTTCGTTTCGAGCTTGCCCTTCGGGCCTTCGACCTTGATGTTCTGACCGTTGACGTTAACCTTAACGCCAGCCGGGATAGTGATAATAGCTTTACCGATACGGGACATCTTTACCATACCTTTGCGATGACTTCGCCACCCACCTTGAGTTCGCGGGCTTCGTGGTCAGTCATGACACCTTTAGATGTGGAGATGATAGCATAGCCGAGGCCGTTGCGAACGCGCGGAAGCTTGGCCACGTCAACATAGTGACGGAGACCCGGCGTAGAAACGCGCTGGAGGCCCTGGATAGCGGATTCGCCCTTCGTGTAACGGAGGAGGACCTTGAGGATGCCCTGCTTACCGTCATCGACGACGACGAACTTCTTAATGAAACCTTTTTCCTGCAACACACGTGCAATATCACGCTTCAGATTGCTGGCAGGAATGTCCACCACGGGGAGCTTTGCCGTAGAGGCATTGCGGATACGGGTGAGCATATCGGCGATAGTATCTGTCATTGCCATTTTATACTCTCCTTACCAAGACGACTTTGTGATACCGGGGATTTCGCCGGCGAGTGCCATTTCGCGGAAGCAAATACGGCAAAGGCCAAAGCGGCGCATAAAGGCGTGCGGCCTACCGCAACGCTTGCAACGGTTGTACCCACGAACGGTATACTTCGGAGTACGCTTGCATTTTTCAATCATTCTTCTGCTTGCCATGGTATTACCTTACTTCCTGAAGGGGAGTCCAAGTTCTTCGAGGAGGGCACGGCCTTCGTCGTCCGTCTTAGCGGAGGTGACGAAAGAGATGTCCATACCGAAGGTACGGGAAATCTTGTCAATGTCGATTTCAACAAAGATCGTCTGTTCCTTGATGCCGAGGGTGAAGTTACCCATGCCATCAAAGCCACGGCGTGCGAGACCACGGAAGTCGCGGACACGCGGAAGGTCGATGTTGATGAAACGATAGAGGAAGTCCCACATGTTGTCGCCATGAAGTGTGACCTTAGCACCGATGCCGATACCTTCACGGAGGTGGAAGTTAGCGACAGCCTTCTTAGCGTTAGTGACAATAGCCTTCTGACCGGTGATAGCAGTGAGAGTGTCAGCAGCTTCGTCGAGAATCTTGCGGTTCTGGGAAGCGGCGCCCACGCCCATGTTGAGCACGATCTTTTCGAGACGCGGAATCTGCATCACGTTCTTGTAGGCAAACTTTTGCTGCAAGGCCGGAACGACCTTTTCGAGATAGAATTGCTTCATCTGGTTCATTGCGTTACCTTACACAGCCTTTCCAGTTTTGACACTGGTACGAACGCCCTTCTTACCCTTTTCGCGAACGATGCGGGTACGAACGGGAGTGTTGCCTTCGAGAAGCATCACGTTGGAAATGTCGATCGGCAATTCCTTTTCAACGATGCCACCAGTCTGATTGGTCTGAGACGGCTTTTCGTGACGCTTGCAGACGTTGACGCCAGAAACGGTCACCTTGCCATCCTTGACACTGATCACGGTGCCGGTCTTGCCCTTATTGGCACCGGAAATCACCTTGACGTTATCATTCTTCTTGATGTTAGCCATTACAGAACCTCAGGTGCGAGGGAGATGATCTTCATGTACTTCTTGTCGCGGAGCTCACGAGCCACCGGTCCAAAAATACGGGTTCCACGCGGTTCGCCATCCTTGTTGATGAGAACCACTGCGTTGTCGGAGAAACGAATGAACGTTCCGTCCGGACGTGCGATTTCTTTAGCTGTGCGGACGACGACGGCGTCGGCCACGGAACCCTTCTTCACCTTGCTCTGGGGGATAGCGTCCTTAACGGCTACCTTGATGACATCACCGATGCTAGCATAGCGACGGTTTGTGCCACCCAAAACACGGATGCAGGCGACTTCCTTGGCACCACTGTTATCGGCCACGACGAGTCTGGTTTCTTCTTGAATCATATTCGCCTTACTCCAGGAGTTTACTTCTTCTTTTCCACAATGCGGACGAGGCGCCAGCGCTTCGTTGCAGAGAGGGGACGAGTTTCCATGATTTCGACCAGGTCGCCTTCTTGGGCTTCATTCTTTTCATCGTGAGCCTTGAGCTTGCTGGTCGTAGTCATGATCTTGTTGTACATCGGGTGACGCTTGCGGTTTTCGACCACAACCGTAATCGTCTTGTCCATCTTGTCGGAGGAGACGATACCCTGCTTGACTTTACGAAGGTTTCTTTCCATTTCCTGCTCCTGCCGGCTTATGCCTTGGCCTTTTCGCTGAGGATGGTCTTGATTCTGGCGATGTCCTTGCGGGCAGCTTGAATCACAGAGGGTTTTTCCAAATTACCGAGCTTCGCAGTCATGCGGTAATTGAACAAATCGAGATTCAACTGAGCCAGTTTTTCCTTGAGCTGGTCAACGCCCAGTTCTTTCAATTCACGTGCTTTCATTAGATCTCCGATTCTTCGATGATTTTGCACTTAAGGGGGAGCTTCTGAATTGCGACATGGAGAGCTTCCATGGCAAGTTCACGTTCAACACCACCCATTTCAAAAAGGATGCGACCCGGGAGGATTACGGCTGCCCAGAATTCGACTGCGCCCTTACCCTTACCCATACGGGCTTCTGCAGGGTGACGGGTAATCGGCTTATCGGGGAAGACGCGAATCCACACGCGACCACCACGCTTGATCTTACGAGTCATGGCGATACGAGCAGCTTCGATCTGGCGAGCGGTGAGCCAGCACTTTTCAAGAGCCTGGATACCGAATTCGCCAAAGGCGATATAGTTGCCACGAGAGGCGACGCCCTTCATGCGCCCTTTCATTTGCTTACGATGCAATGTTCTTTTCGGACTCAGCATAATTACTTCTCTCTCTTGTTGTCGTTCATGACGTCCTTACCGATCTTTTCACCGTGCATGATCCACACCTTGATACCGATGGCACCATAAACGGTCTTAGCGATGGCAGTTGCGTAGTCGATGTCAGCACGAAGAGTGTGCAGAGGCACGCGGCCTTCGGCATACTTTTCAACGCGGGCAATTTCGGCACCACCGAGGCGGCCACCGCACTGCACCTTGATACCTTCCACACCCATGCGCATAGCGGACTGGATAGCACGCTTCATGGCACGGCGGAAAGAAATACGCTTTTCGAGCTGGCGAGCAATGTTTTCAGCCACGAGCTTGGCATCAGTTTCCGGACGCTTGATTTCGTGGACTGCAATATAGATTTCTTTACCGGTGAGGAACTGGAGTTCGCCCTTCAAACGTTCCAATTCTTCGCCCTTTTTACCGATAACGATACCCGGGCGAGCGGTATAGAGGTTAACGTTCACCTTCTTGACGGTACGTTCGATGCCGACCTTGGAGAGGGAGGCATGTTCGAAACGCTTCATCAAGTAGCGACGGAGCACGATATCTTCATAGAGAAGATCGGCAAACTTGTCTTCGGCATACCACTTGGATTCCCAACCGCGGATAACGCCAAGACGAAGACCATTAGGATGAGTTTTGTGACCCATTGTTAATTCTCCTTGTCTGCGACAACGACGGTGATGTGGGAGAGCGGCTTTTCGATACGGAAAGCACGGCCCTGGGAACGCGGGTGAATGCGCTTCATGATCGTACCACCATCAGCGGTGATGGTCTTGATCACGATTTCTTCGGCGGAAACCGGAGCGGCGGACTTCTGCTTCAAGTTAGCGACAGCGGACTTGAGAGCATTTTCAACCAGCGGAGCACCCTTGGTCTGCGTACGGAGGATGGAGAGCATCGCGAAGGCTTCGCTGACGGACTTGCCACGAACGAGGTCGACAACGCGACGGAGCTTGCGAACGCCGTAACGGACGTTTTTAACTTTAGCAACAGCTTGCATTATTTCTTGCCTCCAGCAGTTTCAGTCTTGCGGTGACCGCGGAAAGTACGGGTCATGGAGAATTCGCCGAGCTTATGGCCAACCATGTTTTCGGTGACATAAACCGGAAGGAACTGCTTGCCGTTATAGACGGAGAACGTGAGTCCGACCATATCCGGGACGATTGTGGAACGACGGGACCAGGTCTTGATAGCCTGTTTCTTGTCGGAACCGGCCATCGCCTGGGCCTTGCTGAGAACGTGGGAATCCACGAACGCACCTTTCTTAAGGGATCTAGACATGAATTAGGCCCTCTTCTGACGATGACGTACGATGAACTTATCAGTACGCTTGTTGTTACGAGTTTTTGCACCCTTAGAGTTCTTACCCCAAGGAGAGCACGGATGACGACCACCAGAGGTACGACCTTCACCACCACCAAGGGGGTGATCGACCGGGTTCATAACGACACCACGGACGGCCGGGCGCTTGCCGAGCCAGCGAGAGCGGCCTGCAGAACCCGAGGATTCATTCATGTGATCGATATTGGAAACCTGGCCAACGGTAGCGAGGCAGTCTTCCGGGATGTAGCGGACTTCGCCACTCGGAAGCTTGACCTGGCAGAGCTTGCCGTCCTTGGCAACCAGTTCTGCACCGGCACCAGCGGAACGAGCAATCTGGGCACCCTTGCCCGGCTTCATTTCGATGTTGTGGATAATGGTGTTGAGCGGAATGTCGCGGAGAGGAATTGCGTTACCTACGCGGAATTCTGCACCTTCACCAGCGTTCAGCACATCGCCAACCTTGATTTCGGCCGGAGCGATGATGTATGCGCGCTTGCCGTTTTCGTACTTGACGAGAGCGATGCGAGCGGTACGGTTCGGATCGTATTCAATCGTTTCGACAGTGCAGGAGAGACCGGCAAACTGACGCTTGAAGTCAATGATACGATACAGTTTCTTGTGACCACCACCACGACGACGGGAGGTAATTTCACCAGCATTGTTACGGCCGGAGCTACGCTTGATACCTTCGGTAAGCGGCTTGTACGGCTTTACAGCAGAGAGTTCCTTGCGGTCACCAATCTGCTTGTAACGCAGTGTCGGGGTAATCGGGCGATAAGATTTCAGACCCATGGTTATACTCCTTCAAACTCGGCAATCTTTTGCCCGGCCTTCAATGTGATGTAGGCCTTCTTCCAGTTCGGTTTCTTGCCAGCGACCATGCGGACGCGCTTGATCTTGCCGCGGTTGATCAAAGTATTGACCTTAGCGACCTTGACTTCAAAGCGCTTTTCGATAGCGGCCTTGATGTCTTCCTTAGAAGCGTCCATGGCGACCTTGAACACGTACTTGTGCACGTCGTTACGCTTGTTCACCATGTTCTTCATGGTTTCTTCGGTAACGTGCGGAGCAACGAGGATTTCGCGAATTTCTTTCATTAGCGGCCTCCTTCAAGTTCTGCGAGAGCAGCCTGAGAGATGACAACGTTATTTGCACGAACAACATCGTAAGTGTTGACGTCAGCTACGCGAGCGCAGCGGCACCAAGGAATGTTGTTAGAGGAAAGATAGAGGTTCTGATCCTTTTCGCTAACGATGAAGAGAACGTTGCGCTGTTCGATGCCGGACTTGGCGAGAACAGAGAGGAGATCCTTGGTCTTCGGAGCGCTGAAGCTGAGAGCTTCGAACACAGAGACCTTGCCTTCGCTAGCCTTGGAGGCGAGAGCGGAGTAGAAAGCGATCTTCTTGACCTTCTTGTTCACCTTTTCGAAGTAGTCATGAGACTTCGGACCGTGTGCCTTAGCACCACGAACCCAAACTGCAGAGGTGTTCTGACCGGAACGAGCGCGGCCGGTACCCTTCTGCTTCCACGGCTTCTGGCCACCGCCACTGACTTCGCCCTTGGACTTAGTCTGAGCAGTACCCTGACGGTTGTTGTTCAGGATAGCCTTGATGTGGAGGTACATGCAGACCTTGTTGACTTCCTGGTCGAAGAGAGCCGGGAGCTGGATATCATTCTTAAAATCGCCAGTAGCGGCGAAAAGCTTTGCACTAGCCATTAGTCTTTCCTCACCACGATGATGCTGTTCTTCGGGCCCGGGACAGCGCCACGGACGAAGATCAGGTTGCGGTCGCCATCAACTTTGACGACCTGGAGGTGCTTCACGGTCACTTTCTTGTTGCCGTATTGACCAGCCATACGCTTACCCGGGAAAACACGACCCGGATAGGAGTGAGCGGACGTACCACCCGGTTCGCGCATATTGTGCGTACCATGGGAACGAGGACCGCTATGGAAACCGTGGCGCTTGATAGTGCCAGAGAAACCATGACCCTTGGAGATGCCAGAGACGTTCACAGTCTTTGCATCAGCGAAGTCGGCAGCGCCGAATTCCTTGCCAACCGGCCAGGATTCGAGATCAGCGACATCAAATTCAGCGAGGTGTTCACGAACAGCCACGTCAGCCTTCTTGAAATGGCCGACTTCTGCCTTATTGGCGCGCTGTTCCTTCTTGAGACCAAAGCCGATCTGGACAGCAGTGTAGCCGTCCTTCTCTTCTGTCTTATGGCAAACGACCACGCACGGACCGGCTTCGAGAACCGTGACAGGGACGCATTCGCCCTGTTCCGTGAACACTTGGGTCATTCCCAATTTCTTTGCGAGAATACCGTTCATTGTTATTAGACCTTAATTTCGACTTCAACGCCTGCCGGCAAGTCAAGTTTCATGAGGGAATCTACAGTTTGCGGCGTAGCATCAAGGATGTCGATAAGACGCTTGTGCGTACGGGATTCGAACTGTTCACGAGAAGTCTTGTCAATATGCGGAGAGCGGAGCACCGTATACTTCTGGATCTTCGTCGGGAGAGGGATGGGGCCTGCAATACGAGCCCCAGTGTTCTTAGCTGTATTCACGATATCTTGAGCAGAGCGGTCGATCATACGATGATCGAAGCTCTTCAAGCGAATACGGATGCGTTCACCAGCCATGATTATTCCTTACTTGATGATTTCGGTAACAGAGCCAGCACCAACAGTACGTCCACCTTCGCGGATAGCGAAGCGGAGCTGCTTTTCCATGGCGATCGGAGCGATGAGGTTCACGTGAATCGTGACGGTATCACCCGGGGTAACCATTTCGACGCCTTCCGGGAGCTGAATCGTGCCGGTAACGTCGGTGGTGCGGAAGTAGAACTGAGGACGGTAGCCGTTCATGAACGGCGTGTGGCGGCCACCTTCGTCCTTAGTGAGAACGTAGATTTCAGCCTTGAATTCGGTGTGCGGAGTGACAGACTTCGGAGCGGCGAGAACCATGCCACGGACGATGTCCTTCTTTTCAGCGCCACGGAGGAGGAGACCAACGTTGTCACCTGCCTGAGCGTCGTCGAGAAGCTTGCGGAACATTTCAACACCGGTGATGACGTATTCGGTGGTTTCACCGAGACCGATACGTTCAACCTTGTCGTTCAAGCGAACGACACCGCGTTCGATACGGCCAGTAGCGACAGTGCCGCGGCCAGTAATCGTGAACACGTCTTCGATCGGCATGAGGAACGGCTTGTCGG
>NZ_OCMS01000007.1 GCF_900215325.1 Fibrobacter sp. UWB16
ACTTGCATGTATAAGACACGCCACCAGCGTTCGTTCTGAGCCAGGATCAAACTCTTCATTGATTTTCTAAATAGTCTGTCCTGTTTTTCGTAAATTTGACTTCCAAGAAATTTTCTTGGGCCGTCACTAAGCACATCTCCGATTCCTTCAATCTTCCCGAAAGTCTCGCGGGCTTTCGCTTTTTCCTTCGTTCTCGACTTTCGTTTCTTCGTTTCGGCCTCGTCTCTCAGGAACGGCGCCAATTATAGAATTTTCACGAACATTTGCAAGGGGTAATTGTGAAAAAAATTCACTTTTTTTCACTTTTTTCGATAAAAACGGGATGTATGCCGCCGGCACTACACATTATCCACATTCTGTAAACAGAAATCTTTTTTGGCAGGGGGCGGAGGCCGGGGCGCCAAAACACGAAAAGCGACTGGATCCTTCGCTCTGCTCAGGATGACGGGGTAAAATTCAGGGTGACAAGAGTGAAAAAAGGCAATTCCGGCATCCCGGAACTCGTCCAGGGCAGGTTCAAGCCAGGGTGACTGCGCGGACACTTCGGCTAATTCGACAGGCTCATCAACCAGCTTAGCGACCGTGCAAAAAAAATCCCGGGAGCAATGCTTCCGGGACAACATTTCAAATAAATTCGTTCTTACACAGGACTAGTAGGTCTTTGCCTTGTCTGCAGCCAACTGGTCTGGATCGCAGTATTCGTGCTGATCGTTGGGTGTGCCGCTGCAAGCGTCTGTGGTGATAAATTCACCGCCCTTGTATTTAGACCAATCTGACTGGAACAGAATCTTGGTTTCAATGGATCTGCTGATAGTCGTCTCGTACTTGTCAACCAAGTACTGCGGGCATTCGACTTCTTCCCACTGATAGGTCGGGTTGTCGGCAGCCATAAACCAATCGGCAAACCAGTGACAGCCACGGAGCAGGTTCGGATAGTTGGAGTCACCAAAGGCAGCGTCGCACATTTCGTTGACGCAACTCTGGTAGCATTCCAGCGTACCATCATAACCGCACTTCTCTCCGTTCTGGCAGTATGTCAAGAAACCGCCGTAAGTGGCACCCCATTCAATGCCGGGCTTAGTGATCTGAAGCTGCAGGGCATTGAAGATACCCGGTCCACCACCCGGAACCATGAGGTCGAACTGGCCAGGCTTCACGTCGTGACCGATGTTGGATGCCATCACGATGATATGCTTACCCTTAAGAGCCTTGTGCGTTCCCTTGGGAGCATTATTGCCATCGGCATCCTTAAAGCTACCGTCATACTGCAAATGGAAGCACTTGCCACACGAAGTTGTCGCATCGCTACCAGCAACGAAAGCATATGCCAAAGTATCATTCACAGCTACAGGGGCCATGTCGGTACAGGTAAAGCCGCCACCAGATGCAGGGTCTGCTTCCTGGCATGCGTTTGGCGTATTCTGGATACCGATCCAGTAGCGTTCCAAGCCCTTGCTATAGGTAAACGTAGGAATTTCAATGTCGTTGATATTGCAGACGCGTGCCGTATAATGGCTAGCCGCGTATTCTTCCTGAGTATTGATCTTGGGCTTGCCTTCGGCGCCATCGGTACTCGTCTGGGAGCAGTGAGCCTTACAGGCGTCCCAATAGCGGGTATTCCAGCCACTAGTGCCATTGCCAAGAATATTCTTGAGCGTTGGCACAGGGTACAACTTAATGTCTTCTTCGGGATTGCCAACAGTCTTGACAGGCCCATTGCTGCTAGAGCTTTCAACAGCAGAAGAACCCGGAGTTGCGCTAGATGTCGGATTTACAGACGAACTAGACTGAGACGGATTAACGACGCTGGAGCTAGAACCCGGAACCGGAGCAACCACGCTAGAACTCGAAAGCGGATTCGACGGAACAACACTAGAAGAACTGGAAAGCGGATTAGAACCACTAGAGCCTGGCACTACAGCAGAGCTAGAACCCGGAATCGGAGCAATTGCGCTGGAACTGCTAGAAGCACCCGGAAAATAGCCCGAATCGCTCGACGTCGGAGCCGCAATAGGAGAAGAAGCGGTAACGGGGTCATCAGAGCAGGCGCTGAACATTGAAAAAGCACCTGCAGCCAATAAAGAACTCAGTAAAAGTTTTTTCATATTTTTCCTTTTCACACCTCGTCAAAAATTAGATTTTATTCCAACAAAAGGCACGAAAAAAAGTTTTTTGAAAGCTGTTATGTGAGTTGGAACAAAAAAAGGCCGCACTTGCGTGCAAGCCTTTTGGTTATTAGCTATTAGCCAATAGTCATCAGCCTTAGTTAGGCGCCAAAGGCGCGATTATTTAAACCAATAACCAATGACCAACTACTAATGACTAGTCGCGGAACTTCACCTGCTTGGTGCCGGCGACGACTTCACCGATCTGCGTCCACTTTTCACCCTTAGCTTCGAGGTGAGCGACGACTTCAGCCTTGTCAGCCGGGTCGATGAAGATAAGCATGCCCATGCCCATGTTGAACGTGGAGTACATTTCGTCCTTTTCAACAGAGCCAGCCTGCTGGATGAGCTTGAAGATCATCGGAGGATCCCACGTGGTGCGGTCGATAATCACGTCAACGTTGTCCGGAAGGATACGCGGGATGTTGCCCTGGTAGCCCGAACCGGTGATGTGAGCAAGGCCCTGAATCTTCTTCTTGTTGCAGAGGTCGATGAGGCTCGGGTAGTAACTGCGGTGCGGAGTGGCAAGAGCTTCGCCGATGGACTTGTCCATGCCGTCCACGACCGTGTCGACCTTGTAGCCGGCCACGTCGAACAACACCTTACGGGCGAGAGAGTAACCGTTGGTGTGGAGACCCGTAGAAGGCAGGCCAAGGATAATGGTACCCGGCTTGATCTTCTTGCCGTCAATGATGTTTTCGCGTTCCACGACACCCACGATAGTACCGGAAATGTCATAGTCGCCCGGACCGTAGAAGCCCGGCATTTCAGCAGTTTCACCGCCAATCAGAACGAGATCGTTTTCGCGACAGGCCTTGGCCATACCGGCAACCAGCTTGTCCATGACACCCGGTTCCAAGCGGCCCGTAGCCACGTAGTCGAGGAAGAACAGCGGACGTGCGCCCTGAACGAGGATATCGTCACAGCAGTGGTTCACGATGTCCTGGCCCGGCAGTTCGTGCGTGCCCATTTCGATATCGACCTTGAGCTTGGTGCCCACGCCGTCGACGGAGCTCACGAGGACAGGGTCCTTCATGCCGAGGTGGTTCAGCGTGAACAGGCCACCGAAGTTGCCCACGTCGCCGAGAACGCCCTGGTTGAATGTGGTACGGACGGACTTCTTGACACCGACCATTGCCTCATCGGCACGTGCCAAGGAAACTCCTGCGTCTGCGTAATTCATCTTTTTTCCTTTGCCCTACGAGCGGGCAGCGATTTGGCCCTATTTACGGGCACTTTGTTTTTCATCAATATTTCTGAGCGCATCAAGGATGAGGCTTGTGGTATCCGACATCTGGTTGATGTTTATAACGTCGGGCATCACATGCGTATCCAGCTTGAACAATGTCTCGTCACCCCAGGAAAGCATCTTTTCGAGTGCATCCGGACCTGCAAGCTTGCCGCACTTGGCACAGCAGATTCGGCCGTCCTGGAAAGCGATAAAGCCCGATTCACCGGAGCATTCGAAAATGACCGTTCCGGTAATGCGGCTCTTTTCCATCGTCTGCGCAAAATCAATAAACGGGAGAACCTTCGCCGAAGCCAAAAGCGACAAGCGTTCGAATTCATCAAGCGCCTGATTCTTTGCACGGAGACGATCCGCCATCACCTTGTAGAGGTAAAGCAAGGCACTCGGATTCTTGTCGAGGAACTTCAAAAATTCCGCCTTCGGAATGTGAAGCACCGTGCAGCCGTCTTCGGCGGCAATAATCGTATTGGCGGTAGGTTCGCCACACAGGATAGACATTTCGCCAAAACAGGAGCCGCTTTCCAAAGTCGCAAGCGCGCTGTAATGGCCATCGGACAGAATCTGGCCGCAAATGACAACGCGTCCGCTCTGCAAGACGCAGAAGCAGTCGCCTTCGACTCCGCCCTGGAGGATGATTTCGCCAGCATCGTATTCGCGAATCTGCGAATTTAAAAGCAGATAGTCCGCATATTCCCTGGGCACCTGTTGCAAGAACGGTACACCAAGGTCATACTGAGCAGAAATCCAATCTCCAATACCTGTGTGTGACATCATACGCTAAAAATTATAGATATTTCTGTACCATTTGTAACTGGTGTCAATCGAATTTACCCTCGGAACGGAGCCTTTTATGCATTTTGTAAGATTCCACAGGAGTTCTGCCGGTCGAGTGATGGCTCCTTCGTAAAAATCATTACCTGCCCCGGGGCCCTTAAGCCCATCATTCTGGAAAACTAGCTTATCCCTGAATGCCTTGATATTTTTCACGCGAGGCTCCAGCGAGA
Organism: Fibrobacter sp. UWB16; assembly: GCF_900215325.1. Classification (NCBI taxonomy): domain Bacteria; kingdom Pseudomonadati; phylum Fibrobacterota; class Fibrobacteria; order Fibrobacterales; family Fibrobacteraceae; genus Fibrobacter; species Fibrobacter sp. UWB16. Next base: position 4,419 of record NZ_OCMS01000007.1, read on the forward strand.
GAATTTCATCGACAGTACCAAACGCAGACGGATTCACCCACATGTCCACGCTATCGGCAAGCGCATAGACTTCTTCGAAAGAGAACGTGAGTTCACGTGAAGTATCGGAAGCCCACACATAGCAGCCTCCCGCATCGCGAACCAAGTTTGCCGTAAAGCTTTTACCGCCAGAAGCATGCCACACACCGCCATAGGACATGCCGGCGAGAACTCTAGGGCAATGTTCAGACGAATGACGAGAAACGAGAGACGAGAGGGAGTCTGTAGAAGCAATCAAAGCCTTTAGCGTTTCGTACTTTTCTTTCTCTTGTCTGTAAATAGAATCGGCAAGCGGACGAATTCCAAACAGGATTCCGTACAACTTAATCCATTCCAGTTTTGCAAGCGGAGTATTTTCCTGCCACTCGGACGTAAGCATCAACGGAAGATTCGTGCGTGCAATTTGTTCGTAGTTATCGTAATCACCGCCTGTAGTAAAGTCAAGCACCAAGTCCAGATTCAGCGCCATCAGCTTTTCCAAGGCGCCCGCATCGTAACCGATACTCGCTACAGATTTATTTTTTGCACGTTCATACAAAATGCTATCCACGATATACTGCCCGTCCGAGACACCGACAATGTTATCGCGGAGCCCGAGCCTGAGCATGTAGCCGACCTGCGAAGTCGAAAGAGCAGCCACACGATTGAGCGGCACACGCAATACAACCGCCGAAAGCCACTCTTCTGGGAACCCCCGACGTTGCAAATCCGTCCCGAGAGCAGCCGCAGCAGAATCCATCATCACGTACTTGTGGACGAGCGTATCCTTGCCGACCACGGAACGCACAACAGCGACATCCACCCCGCACAGTTTGCCAATCGAGAAATAGTCGCTCTCGACCGATTCGAATTGAACCGATTCGCTGCACTTTTCCACCGACGTTTTCGCCTGCAAATCCTTCGGCGCTTCACGACACCCAGTCAGGAATACCCCACCAACCAAGGCGCCACCCCACAAAAGCGATAACAAACCCGAACGTGAAACACAAGGCAAACATTCCGAAAAACTAAACCGCAACCCATGGAACGAATGGCAAAACAGGCTTAATTTCTTGATTTTCAACAATCTATCGTAAAATTTCATGCACAAAACCGGAAGATAATGTATTTTATTGTTTGACTTAATATCTCTTTTTTGAGATTCCTATTAGGAGAGAGCCTTTATGAAGACAAAAATAGCCTCTTTGTGCTTGGCCGCGGTATTTAGCATTCTTGCATTTGCCAGTAATTCCTCCGCTGCCGAAGAAGGATTTTACGACAAGGACCACATCCGCGGATTCATTTCTTTTGGCGGTGATTTCCGTGGCATGTTCTCCGGATTCCACGACTACGTGAACGCAGTCCCCTTTGCAGTTGGCGGCCTCAAGTACAAGAGCGGTTCCGACACTTCCCTTTACTACGGTTCCGCAAAATACAGCAAGTTCAACAAGTACTACCCCAACCTCCACTTCAATATCGGTGCGCAGTACAAGCAGTTCCTCACATGGTTCAGCATCAACTTCGCCATCACGCAGATATCCGAAAGACCGAGATCCACAGTTACCGCATACGCTATGGACTCCACGGGCGTCCCCACTGGCAGCACTGCATCATTCCCCCTCTACGACGCACGCTGGTTTAACTATGGTGCCGACTGGATGTTCGGCTGGAAACTTCTCGGCGAAGACGCGTTCTTCAACTTGATCCCTGCTGTAGGTATCGGCTTCAACATGATGAACATCCACTTTACCTCTAACTACGTTGTCACGAGCGAAAGTAACAAGTCCCAAACTCTCATGCGCGACCGCTACTACAGCACCATGGCCGCCACATTCAACTCCGAACTCGAAGCCCGCCTCCAGTTCGAACAGTTCTCCATCGGCCTCTATGGCGGTTACCGCGCCGTACGCTACAATGAACTTGACGTCGAAGGTGAAAAGCTCGATACGCACAGCTTCAACACTGACAACGATGGCGATACCTGGTTCGTGGGTCTCCGCATAGGCTGGACATTCTTAAGTCCCTGGACCAAGAAACAGTTGGACAAAATCTAAGATTCAATTAGTTTATGCTAACCGAGCCTCGCTAACGCGGGGCTTTTTTCATACCTGCAATTGCTCTTGCATTCAGGTTCCGGATTGTCCAGAGAAGCCATGATTTCTTGCAAGTACGTATTCCACACATTCGTTCTCTTTGATGAATGCATGCCATATGGCAGCATGAATAGATTTTTCGCGGCACTACGCTTAGGAGGGTATTTTTCGGCGACCTCCTCCATGGCGACATAATAACCGCTCAACTCGCGTAGGCATGAATCCGTCCTCCAGAACACTTTGGTATTCCCTCTCTCATAATCGAAATTCCACCCCAAAAGAAGCATAGGAACCCCCACCCTCTTGAGCCGTTCCGGCAATGATGAATACTGCCCCTGCGTACTCAACAAAACGAGAACATCAATCTTGCGGTAATACGCATAAAGATATGCGTCCTCGACAAGCTGCATGTTCGGCCCCAGCTTTTTTGCATCTGCAGAGGCATTGTAATGCACCTCGAACCCGGCGAGCATGAGCTGCTTTTCCAGACGGTCCAAACCGTTCTCCTCCGTCGGTTCGGCAACGTCAAAACTCCTCTCGTACGGATGGTAATAATGCGACTCCAGTTCGACGATGCACCCTTCACGGCCAAACAGCCTCATCACGTAATCCCTCACCCAGCCCTTGAGTTCTCTAAAATCCAGGCGGGAATGGAACTTGTGGTACTTGAGATAATACTCGTTGACCTTCTTAAGCGTATAACCGTCCAAAAAGAAGCCAACCCGCAAAACGGACAACTTGCTCGGCATAAAAAACCTCCTGATGTGTTAATGAGCTTCTACTTTATTAACACGCTTTTTTGCCGAATTTATTTCGATATTTTTTTGATAATTTTTAGAAACAATACGGGATATGGCTAAAAACTAAATCAGCTTGCGATCGGTAAGGTCGTCGATGAGCGAACCGGGCATCCACTTTTTCATTTTCTGATAGTCCGGATCATTGAGCTTTTTGCGCTGTTCTGCCGACTTCGCATTATCACCGGCATCGTGATAGATGCGGATGAGGTTCAAGATAGAACACCAATAGCGAATGGACTTGCCTGTGCGCTCGAGGTAATCGGCGGCGCTCTTTTCGTAAATAGCGGCGGCTTCGTCGTAGCGTTCGAGCCTGTAAAGCATATCGGCCTTGATCTGGAGCATCACCGGATGATTCGGGGCCTTCTTGAGGCCGCGTTCAGCAAGCGAAAGGCCCGTCTTGTAGTCCTTGCGGTCGTAGTGCATCCAGATGAGCGGCGTCAGGAACAACGGCCAGAAACGTGTCGAACGCAGGGAGCCGGAATCAAGAATCTTGAGGTAAGCCTCGCGATTGTCGGACTTGAACGGAAGCCAGCCAAAGCTGTTATCGACATAGTACGCGTAAATCGCATAGAAGGCCTTGGATTCATAATCCTTGGCATCTTCGAACTGGCTTGCGGCCGAGCGAGTCTGCATGGCGCCCTTAACGGAGTGGCCCGTCTCGGTAAGCACGTAGCCAATCTCGAAATTGCGGAGCGCATCCCACAGACCTTCGGTCTTGCAGGTTTCAAGATTCTTGGCGGCGACCTTGAGCGATGTCGTATCGCCCTTGTCGTCGTACATGCTCACGCGGATGATGTTCTGGAACACGCAGCCGACACCGTCGTTTTCGAGGCGAAGCTTGCGGGCCAAATTGAAAGCTTCAACGTAATTGAGTTCCATCGTCTTTTGCGTCACCTGTTCGGCAAGTGCATTTTGCGCCGGAGAAAGTGCAAAAGAAAGTTCGTCGGCAAACGAAATGCCGGCAACCATTAAAAGCGGTGCGATGATTCTCGAAAACATTATAAGCGCAATTTAGAAACTTTTGTTTCGCCATACCACCTTCCATTTTGGAATATGGCAGAGCTTGTTTGCGGAGCAAAAAAAATGTATAAATACAATAGATGTTAATAAGAAATAAACATCTTATTAACAGTCTGTCAAGAAAAATGTAGCTAAGTGGTTATCAGAAGAAGACTTACAAGAATTCATCCAGGTGCCACAACAACTCTTTTCTATGGAGGCCACCATGAAGATGCTCCACAAAACACAGACCGCAGCACTCTACTACCTGCTCCACACGGGATTCCAGGCATTCAAGGCTCGCATCAAAGACGAGCTGACCTCCACCAGCGGCGTCAATCTAGAAGACATCATGGACGACTCTAACCTTTACACCTATTACCAGCAAGGTGAATCGGCAGATTTCGTAGCGGCATGCATCGCCGCAAATAGCTAACCTTACGGAGCTATATTATGTGATAGCCGCAGTAGCGGCAGAAACAAAAGGACCCTGTGGCAAAGCCGCAGGGTTCTTTTTTAAAGCTTGTGCAACTACTAGACTTAACTGGATCCTTCGCATTCGCTCAGGATGACGAGTGCAAATCAAGACTTGACTGGGTCCTTCGGGCTTTGCCCTCAGGACGACGAGTGCGTTACTTCTTTTTCTTGGACTTGGCGGATTCTTTTGCCTTGTCCTGGCGTTCGCAGGTCGTCACGACTTCGAACTTGCCCTTGTTCACCGTAATGATCTTCGTATTGGCATTTGCACCGCGACGGAACTGGATGTCACCGTAAATGCCCTTGAAGTCCTTGGTCGCATTGATGTAATGCGTCATGTCATCGTCTTTGCCCGTCACAGCGGCAAGCGAAGTAAAGATGATGTTTGCGGCATCGTAGCTGAGACCGCTTACCTTGTCTTCACCCGGTTCCACGCCCCATCGAGCCGTGAAGTCCTTCACGAAGTTCGTGTAGGCGGTGTTCCCCTTGTTCATGTCGATGCTCGGAACGCTGAAGTAAGAACCTTCGACAAGGCGCTTGCCCTGAATCAAAAGTTCACGACCATACCAGCCGGATGTTCCGAGATATGTGCCGGAAACCTTGTTGAATGCGGCCTGGCTCACCATGGCACCTGCATCTGCCGGATTTGTTGCCGGAATGAAGAGGCCCGGGAATTCAACGGTAGAGTCGGCGAGGTAAAGCTTGCGGTCACGCGGGTTCACAGAGCTCAGATCATTCACGCCCTTAGCGATATTGCGACGGCGGTTTTCCTGATTGAAGCGGACATCGCGCATGAGGTTGAATTCCGTCTTGTAGTCCGGACGGCCTTCTTCGTAATTGCGGAAGCCGACAACATCACCACCACGACGTTCAACAGCACGGGTAAAGCTTTCGGACATGGCCGTACCGAAATCGCCGAGCGGGCTCATCACGCCAAATTCGCGGATGTCGAGGCACTTGATAGCGAAGTCCGCAATCGTCTGGGCGAGGATGTCCATGGTGAGGTTCACCTGGAAGATGTTCGGGCCAAGCTTTGCGATGCCAGCATCCGTTGCAGTCGGAGTAAGCATCGGCACATGCTGGAAGTTTGCACCAAGCCATGCAGCAACAGACGTTGCCGGAGCACTCATGATAGGACCAATAATAGCGATAATGCTATCCTGGTTCACAGCGCGTTGCGTACGCATAAGAGCGATAGCGGCATCGGCGTGCGTGTCCTGGAAGATTATGTTCACCTTGCCCTTGAGGTTTGCCTGTTCGTAAGCGAGGAGAGAACCCTGCACAGCGGCGGCACCGAATTCGGCAAAATCGCCGGAAAGCGGAGCAAGCACGAGCACAGTCGGAAGACCGGCGCCGAGACCTTCAAGAGCGCTGATGCCCTTCTTGGCGGTCTTCTGCAAATTCTCGGAAGAAGTCGTCTTGAGGACCTTCTTGTACCAGTATCTAGCAGCGCGGTAACGCTTGGCGTTCTGGCATTCGCGACCAAGCTGGAGCTGCATCCAACCCATCACTTCGCGATCAACGGGATACTTTTCAAGCAAAGCCTGAAGCTGGTCTGCCGTAAGGAGGGATGCGGCCAAAGTCTGAATGGCGACATCTTTAGCACGAGACCTTGCAGCCGGGTTGGTCGAATAAGAAAGCACGCGGAGCATGGCTTCGACACCATCGAACACGGAGCCCTTTTCGACATCAATAACAGCGCGGGCAAGCTCCATTCGTTCGCGGTAGGCGGACTTCACATGGTATTCCAGGAAGCGGGATGCCACGTCGTAAGCATCATCCTTTTTGCCTGTACGCAAATAACATTCGGCAAGCATCACGGAAGCCTTTTCGCCTTCAATCTTGCGGAACGAGGAGCTGTAAATCTTTTGCAGCGGTGCAATTGCATCCGAGCAGCGACCGTTCTTGACCACAGACTTTACGCGTTCAACATCATCCTGCGCAAAAACAGAGGTGGAGAGGACTGCTGCTAAAAATAAAGGAAACAAGCGATTCATAATTAAACCTCGCCGGTCTTACTGGAAGCTATCGGCGGCCTCCTGAACGACTGAATGTTCTTTCTTGATTTGCTTTTGAAGAGATTCGGGGAGCTTCGACCAGTCAACGATATCAACACGGAAAGGAAGTCCGCTTTCGACAAATGCCTTTTCCACCGAAGTCATATCATCGAGAGAAATAGGGGAGTCCGAAATGACAGCCAATTCCAAATCCGTATCCGGGGTCAAATCCACACCCGTGACACGTGTTCCGTACGCCCAAACTTCGAACCCCTCAAAATGGAGTCCAAGAATCCTTTGCACGGTTTCTAACTGATCCGATTCTAAACAAAGAGTCATAGTTCGCTAAAATATAGTTAATGTATTTTGACACTGACTGCCATTACAGTCTGTCGGGTACAAAACGGAGGAACCAGACTTCGGTATCGCTACCGATACGGACAGGGGGGCCCCAGGAATCGACACCGCTAGAAACAAGCCACTTGACCTGATCCAGTTCGCCAATTCCATAAGCAAGGCGCCAAACCCAATTGATAATGAGCGTTCCCGGGAAGAACTGGCCATTATGCGTGTGTCCGGACATGGCAAAGTCGGGACGGCGGCCAGGGTGGTCTTCTTCGATTCCGCGTGGCTGATGATCGAGGAGAAGCCAGGGGAGATTCGATTCTTCGACTGTAGGGCGCAAGCCAAAGAGCGGCTTTCGCTCGATATCGCGAATCTTGGCAACGTTGTGGTCTATACGGCCGGTAATGCAGGCAAACGGCGTGCAGACGGTGGAGTCTTCCAGCACGACGAAACCGTTATTCTGCATCCATTTTTTAAAGTCGCTGCCTTCACGTTCGAGGAACCCTTCGTGATTCCCGTCGATGGCAATCGCTGCCATCCTGGCGGTCGCGGCAAGCTTTTGCACCAGGAAGTCGTACTCCCAGGCAGAAAGTGTCGAATCCACGACATCCGAGAAGTCACCGCCAAACAGCACCAGGTCCGGGTGGAGGCTATCGCTTACATGCACAATGCGTTCCATCTTTTCGCGCTTGAAAAGCGGATCGATGTGGAGGTCGCTAAAGAAGAACGCCGTAAATTCCTTTTCTGTCGGGACGGCAATCTTGAACTCGCGAACATGGAAATTGTCGTTTGCACCTGTGCCTGCAATGCGGAAGATGACCGTCAAGAGAACGGAAACAAAGAACAAAAGTCTCGCCACCGAAATGGCGACGCGTTGATCGAGCGGCTTCTTGACGACAGCGCGACGGATGCCACGAGCAATCCACCAAAGGATATAGAGGAAAAGCGCCTCGCTAAGCCAGACCGCAAAAAACGACATGCCAAGCGATGCAAAATAAGTTGTTCTAAACAAAAAACAGAGGGGGAGGAGGATTACCGAAATACCGGCAATGACGCTCCCTTTGATTCCGGGCGCCACCATTCTCACGTTAAAGAACAGGAAGAATACGCCAAAGATGAGTATGAAGAAAAAGATCATTTCAGTTTCGCTTTAATAAGTGAAAGGACATCGCTGTGTACTTCGTCGGGAGTGCGGTCAGCATTGACGACACTCACGCAATCGCTATAATCGCGGCCTGCGGCGAGGTAACCTTCGCGGACACGCTCGAAGAATTCAGCCTTTTCGCTTTCGAGGCGGTCGGGGGCGCCACCACGAATGGCCATGCGCTTGCGGCTTGATTCGACGGTCAAGTCGAGAACTACAGTGAGTTCCGGGAAGCAGCCTCCGCAAGTGAGTTCCGTAAGGCGCTGGACTTTATCAGCACCGAGCCCGCGGGCATAACCTTGGTAAGCAAATGTGCTCCATGCAAAACGGTCAGCGATGACGATGTTCCCTGCATCGAGTGCGGGTTTAATGATTTCGTGAATCACCTGGGCACGGGCGGCATTGTACAGCAAGAGTTCGGTATCGTCTGCCATGATGCCCTTGAAAGCGGGGTCAAGCAAGAGCTCGCGAATGCGTTCGGAAATTTTGGCGCCACCGGGTTCGCGCAGCCTCACGACCTTGTGGCCTTCGGATTCCAGCACGCGGACGAGCATGTCGATTTGTGTGGACTTTCCGGAACCATCAATGCCTTCGAGGCTAAAAAAATTCTTCGCAGTTTTCATAAGAACAAATATGCAAATTTTTTTGAGTGGGCGCCAATGGCTTTTTCTTATTTCATAAAAGTACATCATGCGGGCGGGGCCCCAGCTCGGAGTTGACGCCTACGGCGTCAGCGGCTTCACTCGGTTATGCCGGTCTGCAAGCAGCCCGTCGCAACACTCGTTTTGCACGCTACTGCGAAGAATATACCTTGGCCGACGCTTTATTCTCTCGACGAATTCTTATTTATTCAAAACAAACTGAATATCTCGCTTTTTTTTTATGGATGTAAAAAAAATCCTCGGCGGGGAAGCCGAGGATTTTTTCAATTACGTTTTATGCGAGAGTGCTCGCGATTCTTGGAAGGAGATGCCCGATTAAATCGGGCATGACAATTCCGAATTATTCAACGTCCTTGCCGTGGCACTTCTTGTACTTGAGGCCAGAACCACACCAGCAGAGGTCATTGCGGCCGAGCTTTGCACCAGCCTGCTGCTGGGCGCGCTTCACAGCGGCAGCAAGGGCGGCGTTAGCGGCAGCGGAGCGGTTCGGGCGAGTGCCCGGGAGTGCGCTCTGCGGCATCGGCTGTGCCTGCTGATCTTCAGAAAGGGCGTTCGTTTCAGAAGAAGCTGCCTGACCGGCGAGACCTGCGGCCTTTGCACCTTCGGCACTCAGCTGTTCGGAAGAACCTTCACTGGATCCTTCGCTTTGCTCAGGATGACTTTCTGCATTAGCATCGCCAGCGTTACCTGCGGCAGCGGCGGCTTCTTCAGCAGCCTTGCGTTCGGCATCGATCTGTTCCTGGCTCTTGAGCTGGAGCTGGTCCGGAGAAACCGTCACACCGTTCGGGAGCGTGATGCGGATGTTCAAAATGCGGAGAGCCGTAAGCGTTGCAATCTTTTCCATGCAGCTTTCGAACATCTTGAAGCCGTCGTTCTTGTAGACCATCAGCGGATCCTTCTGGGCGTATCCGTGGAAGCGGATAGCATCCTTCAGCTGGTCCATAGCATACAAGTGTTCCTTCCACACCTGGTCAATCGTCATGAGGAGGAAGCGGCGTTCGATATTGCGGAAGTCGGCATCCGGAATAATCTTCGTGAGCTTGTCGTAACGCACCTTGCAAAGGTCGATGATTTCATCGAGCACCTGTTCCGGCGTCTTCGAAACAGCATCTTCAAGCGTAAGGCTGTATTCCATGCCGAGCGTGCGCTGCAAGTCTTCGTGCAAGCCTTCGAGGTTCCACTGTTCCGCATAGCTCTTTGCCGGGATGTAGTTAGAAACCTTGATATCGCAAGCGTCTTCGATGCGGTTCATGATTTCGTCACGGATATCTTCACCGTTCAAGATGCGGCGGCGGAGCCCGTAAATCACCTTGCGCTGTTCGTTCATCACGTTATCGTAGTCGAGCAAGTGCTTACGGATATCGAAGCTCTGACTTTCGACGCGGCGCTGTGCACCACGGATGGAACGGGAAACGATCGGGTGGGTAATCACTTCGTCTTCGCCCACGCCAAAACGGTTCATGAGGTTCTTGACGTTGTCACCACCGAAGATACGCATCAGGTTATCGTCGAGGGAGAGGAAGTACTGGCTAGAACCCGGGTCACCCTGACGACCGGAACGACCGCGCAACTGGTTATCAATACGGCGAGATTCATGGCGTTCCGTACCGAGCACATGCAAACCGCCGAGTTCAGTCACTCCCGGTCCAAGAGCAATGTCAGTACCACGACCAGCCATGTTCGTTGCAATCGTCACCTTGTCCTTGTGACCAGCGTACTGAATGATTTCAGCTTCGCGGCCATGGTTCTTGGCGTTCAAGACTTCGTGCGGGATGCCTTCCTTTTCGAGCATGCCGTGGAGGATTTCGGACTTTTCAATGGAAGCCGTACCCACGAGGAGCGGCTGGCCCTTTGCATGGCGTTCCTTGATTTCAGCAACAATGGCGCGCCACTTGGCATCTTCGGACTTATAAACGAGGTCCTGCAAGTCCTTACGGATGCACGGCTTGTTTGTCGGAATGACCCACGTGTTCATGTTGTAAATCTTGATGAATTCCGTTGCTTCGGTTTCAGCCGTACCGGTCATACCGGAGAGCTTCTTGTACATACGGAAGTAGTTCTGGAACGTAATCGTTGCAAGCGTCTGGTTTTCGCGACGGATCTGCACGTTTTCCTTGGCTTCGATGGCCTGGTGGATACCGTTGGAGTAGCGGCGGCCTTCCATCAAGCGGCCCGTATTTTCGTCGACGATGATAATTTCACCGTCACGGACGATATAGTCGACATCCTTTTCGAAGAGGTACCAAGCGCGGAGAGCGTTATCGAGGAAGTGAACCCAGTCGGCATGTTCGCCATAGAGGTTCGTAATGTGCATCAAGTCCTGGATGTGGAGCACGCCCTTTTCGGTAAACTGGATGTTCTTGTCCTTTTCGTCGACAGAGAAGTCCTTGTTACGGACGAGCTGCTTTGCAATTTCGTTTGCCTTTGCATACTTTTCGGTAGCGTCTTCGGCAGGACCACTGATGATGAGCGGCGTACGGGCTTCATCAATCAAGATGGAGTCGACTTCGTCAACGATACAGAAGTTGAGTTCACGCTGCACGAGCTGGTTCGGTTCAACAGCCATGTTGTCGCGGAGGTAGTCGAAACCGAATTCGTTGTTGGTACCGTAAGTCACGTCGGAGTTGTAGCTTTGACGGCGCTGTTCCGCATCGAGGCCATTCACAATAAGACCAACCGTAAGGCCGAGGAACTTATAGACCAAGCCCATCTGCTTAGCGTCACGACCAGCGAGGTAATCGTTCACCGTCACCACATGCACGCCGTGGCCAGAAAGACCGTTCAAGTAAACCGGGAGAGCAGCGGCAAGCGTCTTACCTTCACCGGTAGCCATTTCAGCGATGGCACCTTCGTGGAGCACGAGGCCACCGATCATCTGCACGTCGAAAGGCAACATACGGAACGGCTTCACGGATTCCGGATAGAGTTCGCGAACCTTAGCGTAGAGGGCAGCCGGGAGGTAGACTTCCCATTCGTTCTTTCCGCTTTCGAGTTCTGCCTTAGCCTTGTTCACGGCTTCCTGGAGTTCCGGGCCGAGGCGGCTAAAGTCAAAGCCAAATTCCGGCTTGAAGATGTTGAAGATACCGAGACGGCGGTCGCAAGCTTCGCGGCATACGGCAAAGGCATCAACCTTGATATCGTCGAGGGTAGCTCCATTATTCAGTTTTTCGCGGAATTCAGCGCTCTTTGCAGCAAGTTCCGCGTCATCGAGCGTTGCGAGAGCCTTGCAGGCTTCGTGAATCTTTGCAATCACCGGGCGGAGCTGTTTCACCTTACGTTCATGAGGTGTACCAAAAATCTTATGGAGTACTGTATCTACAATGCTCATGGTTGTCCTTGATTAAAAATTAAACGTGGTAAAAGTTAGCAAAAGATGTGCCAAATATATTTTCGTTTCATATTGAAAAGCCCCTTTAAAGTGCGTTTTTACGGGGATTACAGGCTTTAACGATTTAGTTTACTCACACCGCAACACCAATATATTATATTGGAGACATGAAAAAAATGGATTTTGCCAAGGGCATTTTTGTACTCGCGACGGGATTTTTCCTTGCTGCACCCGTGAACGCGCAAGTTAGCGATGAAGAACTCGCCAAGCATCCTGAATTCACTTCTAGTGGCTATTTAGTGTACCCGGAACCTGCAAATATTAAATATACGAAGGCTCCCGCCGGCTACAAGCCGTTCTATATCAGCCATTACGGGCGTCACGGCAGCCGCTACCACCACAGTGGCGAAGAGTACACCTACCTCTTTGAAACTCTCGCCAAGGCAGATTCCGCCCAAAAGCTCACCGAGCTCGGCAAACAGGCACTCGCCTACACGAAAGTCCTCGTAGACGAGGCGGCCCCCCGCAAAGGAGACCTCACGCAAGTGGGCGTCAAGCAGCACGAAGGGATTGCAAACCGCATGTCCAAGAATTTTGGGGACGTTTTCAAGGACTGGAATATCGGCGGGAAAAAGATCACGCCGTACGTCAGGTCATATGCGAGCACGAGCGGCCGCTGCATCGTAAGCATGGCCGCCTTCATCGGGGAACTCCGTTCGCTGAACCCGAAAATCCATTCCGAACTCATCTCCGGCAAAAGCTACATGAAGTTCATCAGCGCCTTTGACTGGGGCAAGCTCGACTATTCCAAAGTCAAGACGTACACAGACGAAAGCGACAAGCTCTGGAAAAACGTCAATCCGCAACAGTTCCTAGAAAAGCTGTTCAATGACTACAAATACGTTGCAAATAACGTAGACACCAACGGGTTCTACAATCACTTCTTTGAAATTGCAACATCGCTCCAAGGGATGGATAAACCGCTCCTCGACGAAATCGCCCAAGCCGCCAAAGTGCCCGCGGACACCTTTGTAAACTTGTTCACAACTGAAGAAAAAATTGCACGCTGGAAAGCGCAAAACGCCTGGTGGTACAGTCTCGAAGGTACAAGCCCGCTCATCAACCGCCCCGATGGCCTCAACTTCGCCAAGCCTACGCTCCAGAACATTTTGGAAGAAGCCGACGAAGCGATTGCATTGGACACATCGATAAATGCGCGCGCCACCCAAGCGCCGATTGCCGCCACGCTCCGCTTTGGCCACGACGCCACACTCCTCCCGCTTTCCGCACTCATGCAGTTGCCCGTTGCAAACGCCAAGGTTTCGGACCTCTCCAAGTTGCATGAACAGTGGAACGACTTTAGAATCATCCCAATGGCAGCAAACCTGCAGATGGTATTTTACAAATCAAAAAACAAGCCCATCCTCGTCAAAATTTTGTACAATGAAATTGAACAGACGTTACCCATCGAATGCAAGGCCGCGGACAAAACACAATGCCCCGCCGCCCCGTACTACCGCTGGGATGACGTCCGTAACTTCTATAGCGCCCTTCTCAAGAACTAACTTATCATGAAAAAATCTATCGCTCTCATTTTAGCTCTAGCCGTCACGCTTTTTGCTGCACCAAATGCAACCTCTAAGGCATCGCCCAAGACTTCCAAAGCCGAAGCCGTAAAAAATCTCGTCGATCAAGGCGTGCAATTTCACGAACAAGGTCAGTACGACGAAGCTCTCGCCAAATATAAGGAAGCCGAGAAAAAAGATCCGAAGAGCGCCCTCGTCAAATACGAAATGGCCTTTACTTACCATGCCAAGCGCGATTTAGACAAGTCGCTCCATTACGCCAAAGCCGCCATAAAGCTGAAAACCGAAGGCATCGAAGAAAATCTCTACAGCCTGCTCGGAACAGTTTACGACGACAAAGGTATGCCAGATTCTGCGCTCGCCGTCTATCGCGAAGCTTTTGCCAAGGTGCCAAACTCGTTCAACATTCCATACAATGCGACCATCACGTACATGCGCATGAACAACGCTGACAGCGCCTACGCCTGGGTCAAACGGAGCATCAACAATTCCCGCACGCATGAAGGCAGCTATTACTACATGGGATTCCTTGCAAGCCAACTAGGAAAATGGCCACAATTCTACGGTTACACCATGTACTCGACATTCATTACTAAAAAAGGCGAAATCATCCGCGACAATCTTTCAAGGCTTTATGGCAAGACCAAATACCTTGTCTTGAAAAAGGACAATGCCGTCGAAATGAACACGCCGAACATCAAGCAAACCGATAGCGATTCCACCGTCAACAACGAATTTTTACTTGCAATCCAGACCATGCTCGCCACAGATTCTATCGGTGCACGCAAACTCTACGACAAGGATTCAAATGCAACGCAGCAAACGGAATTCCTGATTCACGTTCTCGAGAAAATTATCAAACTTGTCGCCTTCACCGACGAAATCAATGACCCGATTCAAAGATTTTATCAGGGCCTCATCCGCGAAAGACTCGTAGACGCATTCATTTATTCCATTTGTGAACCCATCGACCGCCCGACATTTGCGCAGTGGCTGATCAAGAACCGCACCGAACAGGCGCGACTTTTCCAATGGTTCAATAAAGAGTGGCTGATGCTGTAAGGAGACTCCATGCGATTTTACGTACCTACCGATATTTACGTTGAAAAGGAATGCGTGAAAAACCACGCGAAAGAATTGCTCGCCGTCGGGAAGCGCGCACTCATCGTTACCGGACACAGCTCTGCTAAAGCTAACGGTTCCTTGAACGACGTGACTGAAGTCCTGAACGCTGGGGGAGTCGCCTACCAGATCTTTGATGAAGTCGAAGAAAACCCGTCCACCGATACCGTAGGGAAAGGCGCAAAAATCGCCCGAGAATTCGGTGCCGAATTTATCATCGGCATTGGGGGAGGTTCTGCCATCGATGCTGCAAAAGCCATGGCAATCCTCCTCGTAAATCCGGAATTGGATGCTGATGAACTACACAAAGCGCCGAGTCATCCGCTTAACCACGCGCCCGTTGTCGCCGTGCCGACAACTTGTGGAACAGGCTCCGAAGCAACGCCGGTCGCCATCATCACGAACCACAAAATCAATTTAAAAAAAAGCATCCCGCACAGGATTTTCCCGGTGCTCGCACTCGTTGACGGAAAATATCTCGCCTCTGCCAAAAAGCAGCTGATTGTGAACACTGCCGTCGATGCGCTCGCGCACATGGTCGAAAGCATTTTGAACGTTCACTCGAACATGCTCAACCGCATGTGCCCCGAATACGGCCTCAAGCTCTGGGGAGAATGCAAAGAAGCGCTCCTCGCCTCTGAAAATGATGCTACGAAAAATGATTCGGGAAATGCCGCTGCGCAAAAAGCGACACAAGATGCCGCGCCCATCGATGCAAGTTTGTACGAAAAGTTCATGCTCACCTCGACAATTGCCGGCATGTCCATCGCCATGACAAGCACTGCCGTACCGCACGGCATGAGCTATGACCTTACGCTCAGCAAAGGCACGCCGCACGGCCCCGCCGTAGGCTACTTCCTCGCCGCCTACGTCGAAGTCTGCCAAAAGAAAGTTCCGGCCGATGTCGAAAAAATCCTCTCGCTGTTGGGACTCAAAAACATCGAAGAATTTGCAGCAATGCTCCGCAAACTCATCGGCACATGCACCGTCACACGCGAATTGCGTGACAAGTTCGCCACCGCGATGAAAACAAATCACTCCAAACTTGACCTCGTTCCCGGCGGCATCACCCCCGACGAAGTCGAGTACATCTACGATAAATCGCTAGTGGTGAAGTAGGGGAGACGCCAATTTGCACTGTCATTCCCGCCCCCGAGCGGGAATCTCCTGTTCCACGCCGTGTCATCCTGAGCAACGCGAAGGATCCAGTAACATTTGCCATTACTTTGCCACATCCCGAAATTTGTATATTAACGCAGTAAAACTGGAGAATTTATGAAAAAAGCTTTAATCGCCGTTATAGTTGTCGTCGTCATCCTGCTCATCATCGTAGGGAAGGGCATCGGCACCTACAATAACATCATCGCTCTCGAAGAAGGCGTAAAGGCGCAGTGGGCACAAGTCGAAAACACCTACCAGCGCCGCTTTGACCTCATCCCGAATCTCGTCAGCACCGTGCAAGGCGAAGCCAACTTCGAAAAGAGCACCCTCACCGAAGTTATGGACATGCGCAGCCGCATGGGCGGAACCGTCAAACTCGACGAAAGCCTCATGAACGACGAAGCTGCCCTCAAGCGATTCCAGGAAATGCAAGGCACCCTCGGTGGCGCCCTCCAGCGCTTAATGGCCGTCTCCGAAAACTACCCGGATCTCAAAAGCAACAAGAGCTTCCAGGAACTCCGTGTGCAACTCGAAGGCGCCGAAAATCGCATCGCCGTCGAACGCAAGCGCTACAACGAAACCGTTCAGGCGTACAACACCACCATTCGCCAGTTCCCCACAAACCTCGTCGCCGGATTCGCAGGTGCCTCCCCGAAAGCCCTCTTCTCCGCTGACGCAGGCGCAAGTACAGCACCAAAAGTGCAGTTTGATGTGAAGTAAAAAGTGCGGCTGTCGCCTCGGCCACTGCGCCAGGGACACCTAGCAAAGCGTCATTGCGTTTACGCATGACTTGTTCGCCTCAGTAATGCGAAAGCAAGCATTCGCGCTACTCTCGACTCCGTCGTCATTCTGAACCCGCTAGGGTGAAGAATCCAGTAAAATCTAGATTCGCAAAAAGCCAGTCATGCCCGCCACTGAGCGGGCATGTGATTTTTAATATTTCCCATCGAAAAATTAGCATATATTATATTCATGCTGTTATTCATTATCGCAATCATCATAATTACTCTTATTACTCTGTTCAATTTTATGTGTGCAAAGCCGAATGACTCTGCCGCCTATGTTCCACCCAAACTCAGCGGCAATCAACCATTCCCCATACAACGAAAAATCAAAGAAAATCAAGAAGAATACGACAAGAAAATTCTTGCAAGCCCATTCAACGTAAACGACTGGCTCAGCATACATCCCGGTAACGATAAACTTGGCCCCTATGGAGAGTTTCTAACAACAAAGAAAGCCGTTAATGCCTGCAAAGAAACAACAACCTATTTTAAGATTTTAAATAACCTGTACATAAATACGGATAAAGGCTCTACAGAAATTGATGTTCTCATGATTCACGAAACTGGAATCTACGTATTCGAAAGCAAAAATTTCAGTGGACAAATTTATGGAGAATACAAACAAAAAAAATGGTTGCAATATTTAGGCAATGAACGTAACCATTTCTACAATCCAATTTGGCAGAATGAAGGACATATCGATGCATTAAAATCAGTACTTGGAAACGAATTACCCTATATTTCAATTATCGTTTTCAGCGAAAGATGCGAACTTAAAGAAATTCCTGATAATAAAACCGATATGATTATTTTAAATCGATATTCTCTGGAAAGTAAACTTGTCCATGAATTTAATCAACGAAATAAAGATATAACTATTGAACAAGTTGATGAAATTTACGACAGGATGAAAAATTTTGCAAATGGAGATATATACAAGAATTCAGAGTTAGATCCATTTAGCTAATTTCAATTCGAGACTTGTAAAAAATAAATGCAAAAAACGGTTATCGCAAAACAATAACCGAATAATTAAATGTATTAATTAATCTATTTATACTTTAAAAATTACGCAAGTCCATTTGCCTTCAAAAAAACTTCTAGTTGATTATCCAAAGGAACATAATTTACTAAAGAAGATATAGTGGCACATGGAATATTAGGTTTTGATTTTATCTTTCCACTTTTTAAAAGTTCCTTTGCATTCTCAATAATTGAATCTATTTGTTGTTTATAAAGCAAAAATACCCACTTTCCCCTATAATAAAAAAATGGTTTTTCATGTATATAGCATGATGCTAAATCTTCTTTTTCTTTATTACTAGGCATCATCGCTTCAGGAAATTTTTCTGATAAATATTTCCACGAATCTTTTGCTTTCAAAAAATCCTTTATGTTAACATCATCAAAACAAACTTTTCTATAATTATTTCCTTTTTTCCGCTGAAAAAAAGCCCACGAATTCAAAATTGCAATTTTACCTATATTATTTAGAAAAGAATTATAAAAATGTTTTTTTAAATAATCTAATTTTTCAGGGTCTATACAATTTTGAATATTTAATTCAGACTTTACAAAACGCTCAAATGCTTCTCCCGAACAATAAAAATTTTCTATTGCATAACAAGGAGTTGTATACATTGGAACATCATTTTCTAAAATTATATCATCAAAATCATGATCAACAAAAGAAATAGTTCTGTATTTTTTTAATGATTTATTATTTTTTATTTGATTAACAACTTTATATACATTAGATTTTCGTGCACAAACTATGGAATGATGGCATTCTTTTTTACTTTCGCTAAAAAAATGGCTATAAAAAATATTGTCATCAGGGCCTTCATATAAACAAATTGGCCAATCCTTTTCCTTTGAAACGGCTTTCGTTATATCGGAAATTATATCTGATATTTTTTTCTCTGTTTCTCTCTTTTTTTTATCTACATAATCTATGGACATTTTAACAACCCCTCATAGATTCAAGTGGAATAACATTATTTATATATTCATTTTCAATAATATAAGGAGAATGTGTAGCGCAAATCAAACATTTTACAGATGTGGAGTTCATAATATCAGTTATCAATTGTTCCTGCCATTCTGTAGACAACGAAATCTCAGGTTCATCAATAATGATTGTATAATCACTAGACTCCGATAAATATAAGAAAGAAAAGATCCCAACTATTTGCTTTTCACCTGAACTCAAATAATCTAAATCAATCGCATCCTTACTTTCCAAATCAATGCATTTAATCTTCACAGTTCTATCATCATAAACAAACTTATTTCTACGCAAATACTTATTAACAACTTCAACGAATTTTTTTATTTTATTATCTTTCTTCTTTAACTCCAAAAATCCCTCAGTTAAATGATAAATTATTTGAGCCAAAGCAGCATTTGATTCATAAAAATTTTTTGAATAGATTAATTTAATTAATTTATTTTTTTCTGTTGTTATTTGAGTTCTATCCAACATTAAATCAATATCATCTTCTAAATCGCCTATTGACTCAAAAAATTTTTTTGGAGGTTTTTTATCACTCATCGCATCTACAATTAATTTTTTATTTATAGATGACGCTAAATTCAATGCTTCTGTAGATAAATCTCGTTCAATTCTATCAAATTTTTCTTTTACATCTTTCATACCAAAGGCTATATGAATTTCTTTTTCATATTTATCTAACTTTACACTTAAATCTTGTTCTACTCGACGGTAAGTTGGAAAGAAAATAACATTATCTCTTTTCAATTTATTAGCTTTATCCAATACACTTATAAGTTGCTTTTTATTATAAGTAGGTCCATCCAGGAAGCGATAATAATGGGATGACGCAACATCATAATCAAAAGAAAGCCTTCTTAGATAATGAAAAATTTCATCACTCCTTAAATTCAAAAAATTATCTGATGGTATTTCTTTTTTCACCCGTTCATATTTTTGCAAATCTCTCTTTTTCAGCTGGCTCAATAGAAGATAATAAGGATTTACTATTTCTTTTCTTGAAATTTCCGTTCTTTTACGCCCATCAATAATCCGAATATTGTCAAAAGGAATATCAACTAGATTTTCCAAACGTCCAGTAAATATAGATTCAATAAATTTTAAGGTCGTAGTTTTACCACTTCCATTTTCCGCCATAATAATAGAAACATCATCATTTAATTCCAATGAATAATTCCTTCGACCATACAACCCATTTATTTCTATTTTCATTTTATTTCCTTTTTTTGTAATTTATTTGCACAATTTATACTTAATTTAACATAATGTCAACAATAGTTATCAAAGTAAGTTTTTTATAAAGTCTCAACCAATTCTCGGCGCATTCTCGATTAAGAATCGACCCATCTTCTCTCTAAACCTTCACTGGATTCTTCGCGGCGTTGCCGTTCAGAATGACGTAGTAGGAGAGGGTGGGCGGTGCAATATTCAGCGCAATTTCCATCAGACTTTACGCGCACAGTTCCTTTTACATTGCCCAAAACATTCTTTATTATAACCGATGCAGGAACGGAGTCCGGCATGACAATTCCGCACGCAGTCCCATTCAGCATCCCGCGGGACTCTTGTCCAACATCCCGAACATTTTCGTCTAGTATATCCGCGCATTCCTTTTCCGAGTCTCGCGCACTCTCATCAAACATTCTCCGCGCATCTCGTTTAGCAAACTCAGCGCTATTTCCTTTCTGCATTCCTCAAAACTTTTTACTACTTTTCCCACTATGAATAGAACGCAAGTTATCGTGCATCCTTACGACATGGCGCAACCGGACTGGGTGCGCTGCATTTTACCGTGCCTCCAGTTCATGGGCAAGAACGATTTTCAGATCATTCCGTCCATTACAGAAATCATCTGCACCAACAAGGACGCGCTCAAGCAGACTCGTGCGGTTGTCTTGCAGAAGCCGACGGCGCCGGGCCGCGCCCAAATTGCGTTATACTATGCGAAGCTCAAAAAGGAATGCGGTTTCAAGCTGGTGACCGACATGGACGATCTCCTATGGGATCTTTCTCCGATTATCGCGTCCTATGCAAAGCACATCCCGAACCACGACCAGATGATGCTCACGAGTCTCAAGCAAGTGTTGCCGTTGTTCGACACCGTGGTCTGTTCCACGCGTTACCTTGCTAGCCGCGTCAAGTCCGATCTCGGTGTAAATGCGGTCGTGATGCCGAACGGTGTGTCCAAGTCGCTATTCGGAATGACCCAGAGAAAGTCCGCTTTCACGGGAGTCCCGAAGGTGATGTATGCCGGCAGTCTCGGTCATTTTGCCGATGGCGTCCAGGGCGACCTCGAAGGCGCATGGATTCCATGGATCCGCAAGCACGTTGCAGACGGAAGCATCGATCTCTACATTTTTGGTGAACCCGACTTTTTGAAAGATCTCGAAGGCAAGTACACGAAACTTCCGTACACGAACTTTTTGCCGTTCGCACAAACGGTCGCCTCTTACAAGCCGGACTTTTTCCTGGCGCCGCTTGCACCCAACAATTTCAACAGGGCAAAGAGCGACCTGAAACTCAAGGAAGCCGCCGCACTCGGAGCGGTTTTCATCGGGAGCGATTTCGCAAGTTCCCCGTACAGCTATGCACCGAAGGAACAGCTAGTCGCTTCAGGCGCAACGGTCGATGACCTCGATGCGATTTTCAAGAATCTCTGCGAACCGGAAAAATTCATGCAGGCCATCAACTGGCAGTACCAGGCAATGGAAGAAAAGCACTGGGCACACGAAGATCCGGAATTTCAGAAAAAATACGTCGCGACGTATTTCGGTTAAGGGAGATTCCCGCTCGGTGACGGGAATGACAGCAAGAAAAATTATTGTTTATCCCTAAGCTGGTCGGCGGCACGTTCAATTTCGCGCTCGCGGATAATTTCATCAACACGCTTGCGGAAAAGCGTTTCTGTGTGAACATTGAAAAGTTCACGTTCTTGTGCAATATAAAAAGTGAAACACTGGATGTAGAGTCCGATACAGACGACGGTCAAAATGTTTTCGAGCAAATCGCGAACAGAAGAACCCGAGGATTCGCCGATTCCCAAAAACATCAATATGGAGCAGCCAACCGAGGCAAGTAGCCATCCGATTAAAAATTTCTTCGGGAACCTTTTCTTCAAGAGACCGCGCTCCTGCATGCAGTCTTCTTGACGTTCGGCCATATCGTTGAAAATCCAGAAATGCAAAATGAAACCGACAAATGGAATGCAGGTAAGGAGGACCGCACCCATGGGCGAGAAGTCGGTTACCGAAATAACACGCAAGTTTGCAACCGCACGATGCAGCCACGAAATAAAACAGACAAAAAATGCAAACAAGACAAAAAGCATTCCCAAACTGAATACAGCGCCCAAAATAAAACGAATCAAAAGTGAGGCCGTCATCGTGCTATCACTCGCTCCCGAAAGAATAGCGTTGACTGGCGAACTCCAAAAGAAATACAGGATGAAAATTACAAAGATCGCTTTCATCCAAAAAAGAGCTCGTTCGCCACGTTTCGTATTGTCCTGCATAAAGCCTCCACAATGAAATATAATATATGTAAACCAAATAAATGAATGCCTTACTGAATTTTTAGCCGTATATCAGCAAAAACAATTGTTTATACAATGTGATTACGTAATATCGTAAATTAACCACTTATCGCACAATTTTACATATTATCCACAAAATTCAATTACGTTTCACGTGAAACACTGCAAATGTGATAAAATCTGTTCATTAACTATTAACAGTAAAAATAAATATTTGAGAAATTTCCAATTTAAAAATTTCATAGTTAATAAAATCAAGTCAATTTATCAACTATATAATATATGTTGTACTAGAATTTAGGATCACAACGCATGTCTAGGTGATACCTTTTCCCAATTTTATGATAGGAACAAAAAAAATACCGAGCTCGCTGGGAACTCGGCGTTTAAAAAATCCCGGAACGGAGTCCGGGATGACAAGGAAACAGGCAGGCCCAAAAGGTCTGTTTAGAACTTCACGGTACGCGGAGGTTCAGTGAAACTGCAGAACGTGGCGGTTGCATCCTTGAAGTAGAGGACTTCGGTGTTTTCGTCGTCCGGGGAATACATGCGCTTGAGTTCGGGATAGGCTTCGAGCATATGGACCTTAGGTTCACGACGGTCATCACGGACGAGTGTTCCGCTCAAACGGAGCCACTTATTGCCAGCCTTGTTCATAGCGCAAAGCTGAACCTTGCCATTTTTCTGAATCTGCTTCGAGACATTCTTGGACTTGCCCGTTTGGATGTAGAGCTTGCCTTCGAAAATTTCAATAGTCCCGAAGGGGCGTACTTTCGGTTCGTCGCCATCAACCGTTGCGAGAAAATAGGCGCCGCATTCCTTGATAAAGTTTTTGACTTCTTCCATTATATACTCCTTAATGAAATTACAGTAGATAATATATAAAAAGAATAGGGTATTAAAGTGAGAATAATTGAATTTGCCGATGAAGCGTCCTTTTTACCGTACTTTCGTCACCTCAAGCTTGTAGATTTTTTCCATCTCCGCGCTGAAGCAGCAGAAGATGACCTTCTTGACATTCCGTGCGGAATATTCGCGAACCGTTTTCACGGCAATTTCGGTCGCCTCTTTCCAGGGGTAGCCATAAACGCCGGTGGAGATTGCGGGGAAGGCGACAGTTTCACAGCTGTTTTCTTCGGCAAGAGTGAGGCAGTTCTTGTAGCACGACTCCAAAAGTTTGGGTTCACCATGCAGGCCATCACGATAAATCGGACCCGGGGTATGGATTACAAACTTCGCCGGGAGCTTAAACCCGGGAGTGATTTTAGCCTGGCCAGTCTCACAACCGTTCAGGGGAATGCATGCTTGTAAAAGTTCCAGACCCGCCGCACGATGGATTGCCCCATCGACACCGCTGCCACCTAACAGCGAACAATTCGCCGCATTCACAATGGCATCCACCTTCAACTTGGTGATGTCGCCCTGGATAATTTCAATATCGATCATCAAAACCTCCTATGACTTTACCCTTAAATATAATTCACTATATAACAATGGTAAATAGGTCCCTTTTATGTATATTAAAATGGTTTTTGTTTAGAAAACTCGGTTGTGTTTGGCCTATGGTAAAACCATAGGCCGACACCCATCGGTCAGCAAATGAAAAAATGCAAGCATTTTTTCGCTTTCTGACCTCGGTTGTGTTTCACGTGAAACATGTTCACGGTTTAGGGGGTCTTTTTGACTGGAATTAGGTATATTGTTTATAGAGGTTTTATGAAGATTGAGCATGTTGCCATTTGGGTCAGAGATGTCGATAAGGTTTGTGAGTTCTACCGGAAGTACTTCGGTGGGGTAGTCCACCCGATTTACCACAACCCGGCAAAACAGTTTACCAGCCGGTTCATTACCTTCGATGACGGTGCCCGTCTGGAAATCATGCATCGTCCTGATATATGTGTTGAACGAAATGTTGGGACTGTAACTTCGTTACAGTCCGACACCCATCGGTCAGCAAATGAAAAAATGCAAGCATTTTTTCGCTTTCTGACCTCGGCCGTGTTTCACGTGAAACAATTGCAAACCGAGGAAGCGGCGGGAAACTCGTTTACCGACATTTCCGAGGTGCAGCAAGTTGGCTCCGAAGGAGCAAACACGATAGCGAAGCCAGACACCCAACATCTCGGATTTACCCATCTTTCCTTTTCCGTTGATTCAAAAGAAGAGGTTGACCACCTGACCCAACAAATGTCTTCCGAAGGTGTACCCGTTGTAGGTCAACCTCGAACTACCGGCGACGGGTATTACGAAAGTGTTGTCCTCGACCCCGAAGGGAACAGAATAGAAATTACTATATAATGTTAAAACTCTCAGCTCATGTGTTGGGACTATGATTACATCATAGTCCTACACCCTTCAGTTTCCAAATAAAAATGCGCAAGCACATTTTCGCTCGGAAACCTCGGCTGTGTTAGGACACTTCGTGTCCTACCTTAATCGGCTCGGAAATAGAAACAAATATATTTGTTTCTGCTTCACTCGCCTTATAAGGTTTCACATGAAACCTCTTTGGGCTCAACAACTGCAAACTTTCTCCAATATAATTCTCATAAATTAATTTATTTACTATATTACAATACATGAAGAAGAAAATCACACTTATACTTTTCGCTTTAGCTCTATTTTCTCAATCCTTCGCCAATTGCCTCCAGGCAATTTTCGATATGGAAAAAATAGAGATTGCCATGTTTGACGAAAATTATGAAGGTCTCGTCCCAGATAGTGCATACTGGGACAAAGGAACAGCCAATACAAGAGGTAAATCCATTTACATCTGGAAAGCATACTGGAATAACGAAAAAATCGACAGTATCTATGAAGCAAACCTCCGTAATGGGGAATGGACCTATAGAACAACCAAGGTTCCTCACGATAGTATCAAGGTCACTCACGAAGAAAATATATGGACCATAAGTGCTGCGATAGATAGTATGGGTACTTCACCGACAACCATCTACTTTGATGGAGACTCCATAGCCACTACTAACACTGATGAAGAAGGCGAATACACTTTCATCTACGTCATGAAAAACGACACCATTTTTAGACGCGACCAAACCGAGATTATAGTCATGGACGAAAAAGACACTAATACATGCTATCAGAAAGATGATCGCGACAATTACCAGACTATATGGTACCGTTATAAAAGCGCTTTTATAAATGGAAGACCCACACTCAGCAAGACATATATAGAAGAAGGACTTGATCACAAAACAGTTACCTACTTTTTCCATGAACGAAAAAAAGGCATATCATCAATCCATAATATAATCCGCCCAAAACTACATATCGAAAAACGCGGACATTTTGATTTAATGGGACGACCGGCCAAAGGAAAATTCACAGTCCAATTTTTAAAGTAATTAACTACTAAAAATAGATAACCCTCGCTATGAACACGAGGGATTTTTTTGACTCTTCGAGTCCTACCTTAATCAGCTTATGTTGGGCCTATAACAAGTTATAGGCCTACACTCTGCGGATACCAAATAAAAACATACGAGTATGTTCTGCGACACTCACTATCGCATGTTTGGACTATGGCAAAGCCATAGTCCAACACCCATCGGTCAGCAAATGAAAAAATGCAAGCATTTTTTCGCTTTCTGACCTCGGCTGCGTTTCACGTGAAACATAGGTTACTTCATCGTTCATGATCCAGACAATAAAGATCAATGCATCGAAAAGAAATACTACCTCGCTAAAGAAAAATACCCACCCAACAATTATACCGAAAGGTGTTCAACTTTTCAACCCTCTCGGTCGACCTGCCAATAGTAAACACATTATAAAGGTTAATAAGTAACATCAAACACAATCTCCTTAACAGGAGATTTTTTGTTTTCGCAGCATTCAGCTTAACAGTTTCTCAACATTTATCAAAATGTTATCAACAACTATTTTATGATTTTTATAGGGCAGGGGAGTTTGTGAATTGTTTTCTAAAAAAGTTATACTAAATTTCAATTCGGAACAGAAATGTTTGGACACTTCGTGTCCTACATGCTCATGCTCGGTCATAAAAATATGCAAGCATATTTTTGCGACACTCGCTATCGCATGTTTCACGTGGAACATTTTTGTTTCACTACACAAAAGTTCTAGCAAAACTTAACTGGATCCTTCCCCTTTCGGGTCAGGATGACGTCAAAAGAAAATTGAGCTATAGAATTAACAAAGCGCAGCAAGATCTTTTAAACCAGTTCCTTTCGGGACATGGTGTACAGCTGTCCGAAGAGACTCTCGACAAGCTTTACCAGTTTGCAGACTTGGTGGTGGACACCAAGGAATATGGTAACTTGATTTCGGCAAAGGATTCTGAAAAGTTTTTGAGCAGGCACATCGCCGACTCTCTTGTTCCCTTCGTGTTTATGGGGAAGTCACTGGATCCTTCGACTTCGCCTAACGGCTCCGCTCAGGATGACAAGCTCCGTCAAGCGAGGACAGGCGTCGGGAATGACAAAATCCGTTGGGCCGATATGGGTGCTGGTGCAGGTTGCCCAGTTTTCCCGCTTGCAATTGCCATGCCAAACGTGCAGTTCTATGCAGTCGAACCACGCCACATGCGCGTGAACTTTATGCAGATGGTCAAGGAAAAGCTCCACTTGGACAACTTGACCGTCGTCGGCAAGCGCTTTGAAACTTCCGGCCTGACCGACCTTGACTTTATCAGCTGCCGTGCCCTCTCGACTTTCGAAAACGACTGGGAACGTGCCCAGGCAGGTCTCAAGCAGGGCGGAACTTTTGTCACGCTGAAGAGCTTCAACAATATTGCCCATTTGGAAAACGATCCGAAAGTGCATATCCAGAAGTATGAACTTCCAGAAGAAGAACAGGTGTACGCTCTAGTCACCCGAGGTAATAATGAGTAAAATTATCGCCATATGCAACCAAAAAGGTGGCGTCGGTAAAACTACTACGGCCGTGAACTTGGCCGCGAGTTTTGCAGCCCTTGAAAAGAAGACCCTTCTTTTAGACATGGACCCGCAGGGTAATGCCTCTCAAGGTCTCGGTTTCATGGAATCCCAGGATATGGATATCCACGAAATCCTGGACATGGCTGGTAATCCGGACAATCTCACGCTCGAAAATATCAAGCCCGCCATCTTGGACACGTCGCTTGAATACCTCAAGGTCATCACTTCTGGACCTGACCTCGCCGTCATGGAAATTGAACTTGTCAACGCCATGAGCCGCGAACGCAGACTCGAACGCGTGATGAACGTTCTCAAGCAGGAGTTCGATTTCATCATCATCGACGCTCCTCCGAGCTTGAACTTACTCACAATTAATACACTGACGGCCGCAACGAGCGTGCTCATTCCGGTGCAGTGTGAATATTATGCATTGCAGGGTATGACTGAACTTTTCAAGACTATCCGTGAAGTCCAGAAAAATCTGAACTCCAACTTGAAAATTGAAGGCGCCCTCCTCACGATGTACGATTCCCGTCTGAGCCTTTCGAAGCAGGTTGCCGAAGAAGTTCGCGAAAACTTGAGCGACACCGTTTTCCAGACGATGATTCCGCGCAACGTGAAACTCTCCGAAGCTCCGTCCCACGGCAAGCCGGTCATCCTTTACGATGTGCAGAGCACAGGTTCGCAGGCATACATGAAGCTCGCCGAAGAAATATTGAATAAGGAAAAGTGACGAAGTCATCCTGACTCTAGAACGAAGTGATAGGGGAAGGATCCAGGCAACAATTTCACTGGATTCTTCGACTTCGCCTAACGGCTTCGCTCAGAATGACACTTGCATAAACTTTTAACTAATAACCATTGACTACTAACTATTGACTAGTAACTAATAACTAGGAACTAAAAAATGGGTAAACAAGCACTTGGTCGCGGTCTCTCTGCAATTTTTAAGGCACACGATGTTCTCGGCAACTCTGTCGATAACGCTATCAACAATACCGCTACAAACGAAAACGTAAATCCGGACAATCAGAAAATCGTCGAAATCAACATCGACTTGATTGACCCGAACCCGTTCCAGCCGCGTAAGTTCTTCGATGACGATGAACTTGTCGAACTTGCTGAAACCATCGAAAAGCACGGACTCATCCAGCCGATTGCTGTCCGCAAGGTGGGCGACCGTTACCAGATCATCAGCGGTGAACGCCGTACCCGTGCATCGAAACTCGCCAACTGCAGAACCATCAAGGCTCAGGTTTACGAAAATCTCGACGACAAGACCATGAGCGAATGGGCACTCATCGAGAACATCCAGCGCGTGGACTTGAATCCGATCGAAGTGGCACAGTCCTACCAGCAGTTGATCGACAACCACAACTACACACATGATGACTTGGCCAAGACAGTCGGCAAGTCCCGTTCCGCCATCACGAACGCACTTCGTCTTTTGAAGCTCCCGAACCAGGTGCAGGCCTGGATTCAGGAAGGCAAACTTGCAGGCGGTGCCGCCCGTGCTCTCTGCAGTGAAAAAATTGCAGACCCGGAATCTCTCGCAAAGCGCGTCATCGAAGAAGGCTTGAACGTCCGCCAGATCGAAGCGATTGCCCGCGGTGAGGACCCGTTCGCCCAGACAAAAGACGAGGGTGAAACGAAAGAAGCAGAACCTGAAAATGGCGCAGTCGTTCCTGAAGAAGATGAAATGCCGGAAGTTCACGGCAGCGAACCGAGACCAAAGCCGGAACTCAGCGCTGACCTCAAGAACTTCGAAAACAGACTCGAAACATTCTTCGGTACAAAGGTTGCACTCAACCCGAATGCCAAGGACCAGACCAAGGGCACCATCGTCATCAACTATTATTCCATGGATGACCTGACAAGAATCCAGGAAATAATGGACAACCGTTAATGGTAAAATTGTGAGTCGTAAGTTCTACACTATCCAGATTATTCCGGAAAACACGACCGGTGCAAGGAAGTACCGCATATCGAGCAAGCAATTTTACTTGTTCCATATCGGGCTTGTCCTGGTCGCTATTATTCTTATTTTGTTCATAGTCCACATTGCAAAGATCAACAAGACACTCATCTCTTACGAAAAGATGCGCGTACACAATGCACAGCTCATCAAGCAGAATGCAAACTACGAAGAGCTCTTTTCGCGACTTGATTCTCTGTGGATTATGGAAAATAGAATCCAGAATATTTTCGAGACGTTCCTCGAAAACGACTCCAACAAAATTAACAGCATCATCGAGCGCAACCGATTTGCGCATGTGCCGTCCGCGAAAAACCAAATCGACTTCGAAGGGATACACAACTGGCTTACGACCGACGAAAAAATTCGCTTGGAACGAATCCCGAACGTGATCCCGGCTGTTGGCATTATCAGCAAAAAGTTCTCCTACGAAAACAAGCACCTGGGAATCGACATTTCGGCCCGAAAAGGAAACCCGGTATTTGCATCGGGTAGTGGCAAGGTCACTTACGCCGGCAACAGCGGCGATCTCGGAAACACGGTTGTCATCGATCACCAGAACGGATACAAGTCGTCTTATTCACACCTCAAGAGTATTCGAACCCGAAAAGGTGCCAATGTTACAAAAGGCGATGTCATCGGTTATGTAGGCGATACCGGAAATACCAGCGGTCCACATTTGCATTATTCTATTACCAAGAATAATTTACCGCAGGATCCGGAAACGATATTTACATACTAGAGGAAAAAATATGGGGAGCAAAAGCGAACAGGAATTTACTCAAATCGGAAGGAATGTCCTAATTGATGGGGACATTACCGGTAAAACTGATTTGCGAATCGCCGGAAAGGTTCACGGAAGTGTTATCATCGATGGCGAATTGATTCTTGAAAAACTTGGAATAATCGAAGGCGACGTCAAGTGTGGCGCTGCCATTCTTGCAGGTGTTATCAAAGGAAACGTAGATTGCAAAAAGAAACTCGTCCTTCAGGATAATGCAAAAATTTTAGGAAACGTAAAAGCAGAACAGCTCGTCATAGACGAAGGTGCCATATTACAGGGCAACTGCGACATGAAGTAAACGCCTGCAATCAAGAAGTAAAAGTAATCAACCACCTATATTAAATAATACTAAATATATTTATATATGATAATTAGTATTTAATGTAGTGAATAGTGGATAGAAATTTTAAATCGATTTCGTAAGTCTATGAAAATCAACGAGTTACAGAATTAAAGCAAATGTGGATTGATGTTGAAAGTTTAAAATTTATTCACTTTCTTCAACGTTGATAGATGTTGAACCTGAGTTTTCAATGCTAATTCACCAAATGGTCACGAAAGTATGTTGAAGATTATGTGACAAAGTTCACAAAAGTATTTACATTGTCGAAAAAATCATAAAAAAACGTATTAAGTTTTCATTTTTTTATCTCAATAGCTATATTCATATAGAATTTACGTAGTTGTATGAAGAAAGACGTTCTTAAGATTGGTCAGATATCTGATACCCACATCGGTGAAGATGCGAGTTTAGTCCAGGATATTGATGTCTGTAAGAACTTTTTGACGGCCTATAACTCTGAAACCATGAAGGATCTGGATCTTTTGGTGATTTCTGGAGATTTGGCCGATGACTTTAAACCAGGTGCCTACTCTTATATAGCCAACGTATTAAAAGACTGCAAAGTTCCAGTTTGCGTTATTCCGGGAAATCATGACAACATTGAAGTCATGCAGAAGTATTTTGACTTGGAAGGCAAAATACATAATGGAAAGTGTTATTATCGCTATGATATTGACGGACATTCCATTTTCTTTTTGGATAGTGCAGATGGGACAGTTTCAAGTGAGCAGCTTTTATGGCTAGAGCAGGAAACTGCAAAAGTGGATGGTGAGGTTTTGCTGTTCCTACATCATCCACCATGCCATTGCAACCACAAGTTCATGGACTTGAGATATGCGCTAAAGAACATTGGAGAAGTTCAGGCGACGCTTTTGAAGATAAAGAATCTCAAGCATATATTTGTGGGACACTATCACAGCGAGATGGTCGAAAATTTTGGAGATAAGACCGTCTATGTGACTCCGTCGACGCAAATGCAGATTGACCCGAATATGTCGGTATTTTGTCTGAGTTCTGCTGCACCGGGTTGGCGCGTGATTGAATGGGGCGAAAATTTTATGGAAACAAAGGTTTATTTTTCAAATACCCCTTGAAATTCCTAAAATCTTTTACTAAATTTGCAATCAATGGCGGTTTAGCTCAGCGGTAGAGCACTGGAATCATAATCCATTGGTCCGGGGTTCAAATCCCTGAACCGCTATTACAAAAAAAAGAGGCGAGCATGTCAAAAAAAATTCTAGTAATTTCACTTTTGGCAATCGCCTCTTTTTTTGTTTCTTGTTCTGACAAGCAGCCGGAAGCAAAGCCTGCAAGTCAGGTCGTGTTGCCGCAGTCGCAGCCGATTGTTCCTGTGCTTCCGTTCACGGCTCCTGCAAAATCCAATATCACTGATGAAAAGGCGGTTGTTTACGCAAAAGCTAGCAATGGCCTTGTAGAGCTTGGCGTCAAGTGGTCCGAACGTATCGACAACGCCAAGGATTTTGAAAAGATCCAGATTCTCAATGCATATAACGTCGCACGTGACCAGCTCTGCGCTCGTGCAGGTTTGCAAGGCGGCATTGCTGAATTTGACTGGATTACGAATGTAGCCATGAAGAATCCGGAAAACAGATCTGCTTTCGAAAAGGCCGGATTTAAGGTAAAGTAATTTAATTAGTTAATAATTCAAAGTTACTAGTTACTAGAAATATCGAAAAAAATTGCCGCGAAGAATCGCGGTTTTTTTTATTGCTGAAGGCGCTTATAAACTTCAATCTGGCGTTCGATAATGCCATCCCAGGTGAAGCATTCTTCAATGCGCTTGCGGGCGCCAGCGAGAAGTTTTTGAATCAATGTCGGGTCTGCTTCGAGACGCTTAAAGGCGTCGGCAAGCGCAACAGGGTCTTTTTCGGGAACAAGAATTCCGGACTCTCCGTCGACAACGACATCCGGGATACCGCCGACATTGCTTGCGACAATCGGCAGTCCAAGTTCCATGGCTTCGATGAGCACGACTCCGAGTCCTTCTGTGTCGCCCTTGTGGTCGACGATAGCTGGAAGTGTAAAGACGTTTGCCGTCTTGTATTCGTTTGCGAGATCTTCAGGCGAGAGCTTGCCCGTGAAAATGATTTCGGCGCCGTCGTTTACTGCGGCTGCTTGCTGCTTAAGCTGTTCGGTCAAGTCACCGACACCGACGATGCGGATTTCGAACTTGTCTCTAGGCAAATGCTTTGCAGCTTCGATGAGATAGCAGATTCCCTTGCGTTCGATGTGTCGACCGACAAAGAGAATTTTGAATTTGCCATTCACTGGATGCGGAACAATTGTGACTGGATCCTTCGTTTCACTCAGGATGACGCCACTCTCGTCTTTATTATCCTCTAGCGTAGTTCCGTACGGGCTCCATTCGACGTTTACGTTGCGGAGCGCCTTGATTTTACCGGCGGTAAAACTTGAATTTGCGAAGATTGCCTGTGCCTGCCCGATGGCAAATTTCAGGAGTGGCTTGACCCATTTCTTTTTGCGGATGAGCAAGAGCTCTGCACCGTGGAAATTCAGTACGAGCGGAATTTTAAAAAGCTTGGCTGCACCGAGTGCGATGTAGGCGTGCGGGAACGGCCAGTGCGCGTGAATCACGTCAGGGCGCCACTTGCGGCAAATCCTGATGCACTGGAAAAATCCGTTGATGATATAGGGGATGGCAAGCAGCTGTAACCATGGCTTGGAGGCCATCTTGCTTGGGGCGCCTTCTTCGTGTGTGAGGATTTCCCAGCTTGCAGGCGCATAGCGGAAACGGTTCACGTGCGTGCCGTCAATGTCATGGCTCTTGAGGCCCTTGTACGCAGGCGCAAGCACCTGAATTTCGACACCCGCTTTTTTCAAGTGGGCGATAGATGTACGCAGCCAAGGGACTTCGGCGTCTTCTTGAAATCTTGGATAGACGGAGCCTATGACGAGTACTTTCATTGTTCCTGCTTTGCGGTCTGCTGTGTCTGGATATCCTGGATACAGCTCGGATAGACGATAGGCTTTACGTTTTTATCAAGCACAAGGCTTATGATTTCGAAGTTCTGGGCGCTTGCGGTACGCATGAATCGTCCTGCAAGACGCGTCCAGCCATCGAGCTTGGAATCCAGTAGCAAAAGGCCGATTCCGCTTTCATGTTCGAGGAAACCGAGAATATCGTTTCCGCGCTTGTTCTTGGAAAGCGTTTCCATGAAGATATTCCAGAACTGCTGGGAATTGCTCTCGTTGCCGAGGGTTGCATTGATGGAATCGAAGTCAAATTCAATGTATACGAAGGAGCTCTTATCCTCATCACTGCGGATAATTTCTTCCTGACAACGTCTTTCAAAAATATCTTCCGTATAGATGGAGATATTGTATTGATGTTTTTTAATCAAGTTGAAGAGGTATTCCTTCATCATCGCCCCTAATTTAGTCTATTTTTTAACCATGCAGCGATTGTTAAAATTGAAAAAAGCGCTGAAGAGCAGTGTTTTGGCTACTTCGGTCGAGAATTTTAAAGTCATCAAATCAGCGACTGGCAAGTACCGTCCGATGACGGCGTTTGAAATCCAGATTTTGGAGAAAAACGGAAACAGTTGCGACGACTGGTCGAAGGTTCTAGTCGAGCCCGACTTTGACCCGAATCGAATTTTCCGTTCGAGTTTTATGGGCGATGTGCGCCTCCCGAAATTCTTTGGTACACTCCTCTTGCCGGGTGATGTTTCGGTCGCTACAGGTATTTACGATTGCATGGTCCATAACTGCATTATCGAGAACGCCTTGATTTATAAGGTCTCAACGCTGAGCAATGTGCTTGTACGCAGTAGTGCGGTTGTGCAAAATGTTGGCACGCTCGTGAGCAGCGGCAAAATCAACTACATGGTTGGTTCGTCCATTAATGTCGGTAACGAGATGGGTGGTCGCGAAGTGCTGGTGTTCCCGGAACTCACGACGGAGCTTGTCGACTTGCAGCTGTTCCACAAGGCTGAACAGAGCGTCCAGGATTCTTTTGCTGAAATGCTCAGCACGTATAGGTCCGAACTTGCACTCCCGTTTGGAATCGTGGGGAAGGGCGCCGTCGTTTCGAATACGAACATTATCCGCAATAGCTGGATTGGTGCACATGCCCGCATCGAAGGTGCCGCAAAGATTCGCAATTCCATTATCATGAGTTCGCTCGAAGAATCGAGCCATGTCTATGATTCCGTGATTCTTGAAAACACGAATGTGCAGATGGGCGTTAAGGTGCATACGGGCGCCGAGGTCCAGAGTTCTGTTCTGATGAGCCGTTGCAAGGTGGGGAGCAAGGCTATCGTGAAGTCTTCCATCATTGCGCCGTGCTGCCATATCGAAGAAGGCGAGGTGAACAGTTCTTACATGGGACCGATGACGCAGATGCACCATCATTCGCTTTTGATTGCAGCACTTTGGCCAGAAGGCTGTGGCAACTTGGGCTATGGTGCAAATGTCGGTAGTAACCACACGGGCCGCATGCCAGACCAGGAAGTAATGCCTGGTCAGGGCATGTTCTTTGGTCTTGGCGTGAACATCAAGTTCCCGTCGAATTTCCGCGAGTCTCCGTTTACTTTGATTGCAAGCGGACTTACGACTTTGCCGCAACGACTTAAGTTCCCGTTCTCGCTGATCCACGCGGGCGACCCGCAGCTGGTGGGTGTAGCTCCACGCTTGAACGAAATTGTGCCGGGCTGGAACTATGCAAAGAATGCGTATGCGCTCGATCGCAATGCGTACAAATATTCCATTCGCGGTAAGGGCATTGTGCCTTCTACGTTCTACTCGATTTACAATCCTGAAACAGCTCGCTTGGTGTTTGATGCGTACAACCGCTTGCAGGTGAGCAAGGTCAAGGATGTTTATACGAAATCTGATATTGACGGGCTTGGTGAAAACTTCATGCGCGAACGCGTGCGCCAGAGTGCTATCAAGACGTATGGTGAATATCTGGAACGCTACGTGCTTGATCTGATGCTTACGCTTGTGGAAAGTGACGAGTCCCTTTCGAAACAGTCGCCACGCGAATTGCGCAAGCTTCTCGGTGATACAAATAAAGAAATAGCCCGTGTCGTGACACTCCCTGAAACGATGGATGACTTGGTCAAGCGTTACAGGCAGCTTGACAAGGAATGGTTCGATAATGTAAGCCATGGACTTGATCGCGATAACGAACGCGGCCGCAAGATTTTTGATGATTACGACAGTGCCCATCCGGTGGACAAGGGATTCATGGAATGGGAGAGGACGCGTCTCGAAGAATCGGCAAAGCGTTTGAGTGCATTCGTGAAAAATCTCGCTTAAGCATAGATTGCACTGCGCATATTTCTGTTATGTTGTTATATATTTTACTTTGTCTAGAAATTGTACTCCGCGCTGTAATTGAAGTTCGTGAACGCAGGTTGACGCAATTGCGTGGTGGTGTTTTTGCTGTGTTGCGATTGATTCCGCTAGTGAACGACATTGCACCGCTTCCGGAAAATCGCAAGGAACCTCAGAAGAGCCTGTTCGTGGAAAAGCACGAAGAAGGCCATCGCATTTTGCACCATTCGATTTTGCGGAACTTGATGAAGGTGGCGTTCCTGATGGTTGCCGTGTGGTTCTTGGCTGCGATGGTCACTCGTTGGAATGCAAGTTTCTTCGAATCGATTCTGTGGCTGCACCTGGTGGCAATTCCGTTCCGCTACTTTTTCAATTGGTACTGCTGGACTCAGGAATTCGAAGCGGATGCGTATGCGTTTAAGGAATTGGGTAAGCAGAAAGCGAAAGCTGCCATGCAGGAACTTGCCGAATGCGAAATCCCGTACTCAAAGCTTTTTGCATCGATTTACAGGGAACACCCGACCGTCGCACTACGCAGCCAGAGAATACTGAAGAAAGTGATTGGTAAACGGTAGGACGTTTTTTTGTCATGCCCGACGCCTGTCCTCGCGCCTGTCCTCGCTTGACGGGGATGACGGGGATGATCGGGCATCTCCTATTACTTTACAGTTGCATTTTTTTGTATATTCCTTTTTGAGGTTTAAAATGTCTCGTTTTACTTCATTGAAAAGTTTCAAGATTCTTTTTTCGCTTGCGGTACTTTTAGTTGCTTCTGCCAACGCTTTTGACTTGAGTGTCAAGGCAAATGTCGATAACGCACAGGTCTTTATCGGCGACAAGTTCAATTATGAAATCCAGGTCACGGCGCCTGAAAATGCGATTGTCGATTTACCGAGCTTTGTCGGTAACCTTGGCAGTTTTGAAGTCAAGGAAATGAAGAACGAGAAGATTACCGAGGGCATGCCTAAAGGCACTGCGAAGTTCACTTGGCTTGCAACGCTCAATACATTTGTGAGTGGCGATTTTCTCATTGCTCCGCAAGAAGTGAATGCTGTTGTCGGTACGGATACGGTCAAGACGCATACGGACCCGGTCGCGGTCAAGGTTTCTAACCGCACAACTGGCGAAGAAGCTGATATTCTCGAAGTGGAAGACCCACTGAGCGACCCGAGACTCCCGCAGTGGCTTTATGTATTGCTCGCTGTACTTGGTGTTGCTTTGCTCGTATTCCTTGGCTGGTTCCTGCACAAGAAATTTGCAAAGCGTGGCGAAGCCCCACAGCTCCCGCCGTACGAAGAAGCTGTACTTGCTCTCAAGAATTTGCGTAACAAGAATTACCTTGCCGAAGGTAATCAGGGTGATTACTTTATGTCGCTTGGATTCATTACCCGTCGCTACATTGAGCGCCGCTTTGAAGTCGATATTCTCGATGCGACTGTCGCGGAACTCAAGAAGCGTATGGCACATGTCGCAGGGCTCCCGCAGGCATACAAGGAATCCGTGGTGACGCTTGCCGTCGAAACAGAACCGGTGAAGTTTGCAAAAATGAAGCTTGAAGGTGAACGCTGCAAGTTCTGGGATGAATGGGCCGACCGCCTGCTTGAAGATACCAAGCCGATGCCAGAAGAAGAAAAGGCGAAAGACAAGAAGAAGTAAAACTAAAATTCTTATATATATTTGTTTATAAGAATCAAGGAGAAAATATGACCGTAGTTATCGTTGTCGCAGTCATTTTTATTGTCATCGCCGTGTTCATTTCCATGTACAACGGGCTTGTAAAACTTCGCAACAATCGCGAAAACGCATTTGCGAATAT
The DNA here is from genome assembly GCF_900215325.1 of Fibrobacter sp. UWB16. Classification (NCBI taxonomy): domain Bacteria; kingdom Pseudomonadati; phylum Fibrobacterota; class Fibrobacteria; order Fibrobacterales; family Fibrobacteraceae; genus Fibrobacter; species Fibrobacter sp. UWB16. The sequence goes on from NZ_OCMS01000007.1 coordinate 41,641, forward strand.
CGATGTGCAGCTCAAGCAGCGCTATGATCTTGTACCACAGCTTGTCTCGACGGTCAAGGGCTATGCAACTCACGAAAAGCAGGTTCTTGAAGAAGTGACTGCCGCCCGTGCTGCTGCCATCAATGCCAAGACTATCGACGAGAAGGTTGCTGCTGACAAGTCGCTTTCTGCAGCCCTTTCGGGACTCCGTATTTCGCTGGAAGCTTATCCGGAACTCAAGGCGAACCAGAACTTCTTGCAGTTGCAGACGGAGCTTGCCGACATTGAGAACAAGCTTGCCGCTGCCCGCCGATTCTTCAACTCCTCGACGCGCGAATACAACAACGCTTGCGAAGTCTTCCCGAGCAACATCATTGCAGGCATGTTCCACTTTACACGTGCCGCCATGTACGAGGCAACTGAAAATAGGGCTACGCTCGAAAAGGCTCCTGAAGTGAAGTTTTAATTTCCTTCAATGAAATACGTCGGTCTCCAGACTCAGATATGGCGGAATAACCGTAATACGGTAATTCTGCTTTTCATGTTCCCGGTAATATTATTGGGGATGGTTTTTCTGGTTATTCTGGGGCTTGATTTTTTCGGTGCTATTTGCGATATTGTCGAAGGCGGTTGCCCTGCGGACCATGCTTCATATACAAAGTATGGAACAATGCACTGGCCCGAAATATGGCATTGCTTCAAAGTCGTGATTCCGTACACCTTGCAGATTGTAGGTGTATGGTTCATTATCGCCTATTGCGCCAATACCGCCATTATCCGGCATGCGACTCATGCAAAACCTGTTGAACGCAAGGATAACTTGCGTGTCTACAACATTGTCGAAAATCTCTGCATTGCAGGCGGCATCGAAATGCCGCAAATCAATATTATCCAGGATTCGGGAATGAACGCCTTTGCAAGCGGTATCGATATTCCTTCGTTTACCATTACGCTTACGACGGGTCTTATCGAAAAGCTGGATGATAGGGAACTTTCGGCAGTCGTGGGTCACGAGCTTACGCATATCAAGAATCGCGATACGCGCCTTATGGTCGTGTGCATTGTGTTCGTTGGAATTTTTGCGACGATTCAGACGGTGTCGCTCAAGTTGATGAGCGCCATGATCCATACTCCGCGTCGTTCGTCCAGGCGTGACCGCAATAGTGGACGAGCTGATGTGTATCTAATCCTTGTTCTCTTGCTTGTGTTTATTTGGAGTTCTATCGGCTATGTCTTCACTTGGTTCACTCGCCTTGCAATTTCGCGTAAGCGCGAGTACGTCGCTGACGCCGGCGGGGCGGAACTTTGTGGAGATCCCTTGGCACTCGCTTCTGCACTGCGGAAAATTTCCAATGATCCAGGGCTCATGTCGGTACAGCGTAACGATATTGCGCAGCTTTACGTGATCCATCCGGATGAGGAATTCGATAACAATATGGGATTAAAGGGGTGGGTCGCAAAGGCGAATATCTTGTTCTGCACGCACCCGGACACGCCCGAACGCATTCGGCTGCTTGAACAATTCTAAAAACGCCTGCGATTATGGCTTAGGCGTTTTTATTTTGGATTACTTTTTTCCAGAATGTTTTTATTGATATAGTTTATGCCCTTAGCCTTGTCGGCGGCGGCAGGCGTTTGGAGCTTGATTTGCTCCAACATTAAAGCTTCGAGCTTGTACATCAGTTCGGTGGCTGTACAGCCGAAGGCATCGGCAAGGTCGCAAAATGATTTGACTGAAAGATTGCGTTTGCCTTTTGCGACGAGACCGAGGTGCTGACGGCTAATCCCGCTATCGAGAGCGAGCTTTTTCTTCGTGATTGAAGTAGCCCCTTGCATCTGTGCTAAAAGTTCTATTTCAGCTTTTCGGATGACATCAATGTCATATCGCATTCTCCAATGTTATGAATTACCCCAAAATATCGTGCAAACAATTGTTTCCATAATTTCGAGAAAATTTTTGGATTTCAGCGATGTAATCATAATCAAAAAAGCACCCTTTGGCAGGGTGCTTCTATAAATTTTAAATATGACTAATAGTAATTTTTGCCGTTTTTGATTAGAATTTGGCCTTCAAAGCAGACGGGCATTCGACTTCTTTATAAGTGTGGTTCGGGTTGCCTGCAGCTTCCATCCATGTGGCGAGGAAGAGGCAGCCTTCCTTGGCCTGGGTGTCACTTCCGAAGGACTTGTTGCATTTTTCGGTGAGGCACTGCTTACGCTTGGTCAAGAGGTCGCCACTGTATCCGACTTCGCTTTCGCATTCGGTGAGGAGACCGCCGTATGTCGCACCTTGGCTGCCCCAGCCCATGCCTGAGCAACCGTTGTACAAACCGACACCGCCACCCGGGATCATAATGTCAAACTGGCCACCCTGCACGTCGTAACCGATGTTCGATGCCATCACGACGAGAGTCTTGCCTGCAAGTGCCTTGTGGTTTGCCTTGGTTTCGTACTTGCCGGTACCGGTGAAGGTGAGGGCGAAGCACTTGCCGCATGTGGCGTCGTTACCCGGAGTTGCAGCGAATGCGTAGGCGAGCTTGTCGCTCACGATTATAGGAATCTGGCTTGTGCATGTCGTGCCCTGGCCACCAGAGCAGATACTGCCGTTCGTGTTGCCGATTGGGGTCTTGCCCTTGGCATCGCAAGTCTTGGCAGCGCCACCGTGTTCCGGCCAAGCGCAGTGAGGCATGCAGCAGTCCCAGTAACGGGTTGCAAAGCCCTGCTGTCCACCAGCACCTGCATTGAGGTACTTGGCTTCTTCAGCACCTGCGTTGGGGTTGTTCTGCTGTTGCTGCTGGCTAGACGAAGATTTCGGCTGGCTGCTGGAGGACTTCGGCTGTTGCTGCTGCTGAGAAGAAGAGGATTTCGGCTGCTGCTGTTGCTGAGACGAAGAAGACTTCACGCTGGAGCTGGACTTCGGCTGTTCGGACGGGCTGCTTGCCGGTGCGGAGCCGGTGATGTTCTGGCAATTCTTATTGTCAGGATCGTAGTAGCAGTTTAACTTGCAAGATTCGTCGTAGGCGTATTTTTCGCCCTTAGAGCCTGTGAGCTGTTCGTGATATCCAACGCACTTGCTAGAAGCGTTATCATAGCATTGGCCGTCGCACTGCTTGCCTGATGTGTTGGCGGAGGACTTCGGCTGTTGCTGTTGTGAAGAAGAGCTTGCGACAGGCTGTTCTGTCTTTTGAGAAGAGGAGGACACGGCAGGCGTCGGGGTCGGCGTCTTGGCGGAGCTGGAGCTCACGGCCGGAGTGCCCGGATTGTAGACGGAAGAACTGCTTACGGTAACAGTGCCCGGAACAGTTGTTGAAGAGCTGCTCACGGTGATACCGTTCGAAAGCGGAACGAGTTCCCCATTGACGATGGCAAGTCTTGTACCGTCGAGGTATGTGACGGTCTTGTCTGTGCTCAAGATGGGGAGGGTGCTAGTGTCAACATTGGTAATGACAACGTTGCCGTTTAAGTCGTAAATCGTGCCTGTTGCGACATCGTAAGTGCCGTAAGGAATGCTGAACGGATCAGTGACAGTATAGGTGCCCAATGCGTCAGGCTTAATAAGCAAAGTCTGCGTACCGATATTTAACATCCAGCAGTTTATATCGACTTCAAATGCATCCTTTGGCTGGACAACGGGGGTTTCGGATGTGTGTTGCGCTGATGTTGCTGGATCGTCAGAGCAGTTCCATGCGATAACGGAAAGTCCAAAAATGGCGAGGGTTTTGAAAAATTTATTCTTCATGATATAGTAAGCCCTTATAATTATTATATCACACCCTGTATTCCAATCATCCGCGGTAAAAGATAAAATCTTATTGTTTGAATTGCTCGTAAATAAGAGTAAAAAGAACTATACAATGACAATTTGTGCGGTTTAGCACAACTTATTTATTATCAAAGACTTACAAAAAAGAAAAACGCCCCTGTTCGGGGCGTTTAGTTCCGTTTTAGACTTTTAGATTAATACTTGTCTTTAAGAACTTGCGGGCATTCCACTTCGACGTAGTCATGCATCGGGTTGCCTGCGCCGTGCATAAATTCAGCAAGGAAGAGGCAGCCTTGTTTTGCCTTGGCATCGTTGCTGAACACTTCGGCACACTTGCTCTTGAGGCAGGACAAGGTTGCAGATGCGTTGTAGTTTTTAGCCTTTTCGCAATCGGAGAGGAGGCCGCCGTACTGTTCGCCCTGCGGGCCCCAGCCCATGGAAGAGCATCCGTTGAACATACCGACGCCACCGCCAGGAATCATGATGTCGAACTGACCTTGCTGAACGTCACCACCGATATTTGTTGTCATGATGATGAGCTTCTTGTCCTTGATGGCTCTGTGGTTTGCATCGGTCGAGTACTTGCCCTTGCCTGTGAAGGTGAGCTGGTAGCACTTGCCGCAAGAACCACCATCGCTTGCAGGCACTGCTGCGAATGCAAAGCCCATTTCGGTACAGCCGTCAATCGTAAACGGAATCTGGCTTGTGCAGGTCATCTGGGGACCGCCGCTGCAGATACTGCCGTCGCCCCAGTTCGTGTTTTCAGACTGACCCTTGTTGGTGCACTGCTTGGAGTAATTGCCGCCTGCATGTTCCGGCCAGGAGCAGTGAGGCTTGCAGCAGTCCCAGTAACGGGTTGCCCAGCCAGATCCTCTCTTGCCGCCGCTCTTCACCTTAATATTTGGGCATTGGCCAGTGACGACAGAGGAACTGCTGCTCTTCGGGGCAGAACTACTGCTTTTCGGCTGAGAGCTGCTGCTCTTGGGGGTAGAAGAACTGCTGCTCTTCGGGGTGGGTGGCACGTAAGAAGAGGAGCTATTGGTGATGTTGTTGCTACTGCTGCTGTAAACCGGAGGAACGTCTGCACTCGAAGACGATGCGATGGGGGAGATGTAGTCCACGCATCTGGAGTTCGGCTGCAAAATAGGGAGCGACATGATGTTGGCTTGGGTCAGCACAGTACCGTTGAAGTCTGTGATGATGCCTGTCGTGAAGTTTGCGATACCAATCTGCTTTCCATCCGGGTCGGTCACGATCGAACTGGCGTAGATGAGGTAATTCCCGGTAGCGTCCTTCAGGTGGAAAACGTTGTCGATAGTCTTGAAACGGACGTTGTCACCAAATATAACTGTAGTTGCAAGGAGGTTGACATTGCTGATGAGCAAGTTACCGGACAAATCCACGATATTGACGTTCGAAGAATTCGGAATCGCTGTGATAAAGCCGATCTGGACGCCTGCCTCGTCTGTAACGGTCAAGTCACTATAGCCAAGGTAAATACGGTCTCCAGACAAAAGCCAAGCATTATCGCACGACGTAATGGTAGACTGCTGCTCAGGAACGCCATCATCGCTGCTGGAAGATGGCTTGTCGTCTGAGCAAGAACAAGCTAAAACAATCGTCCCAAGAGAAAGAAGGGACTTTAAAAGGGGGTATTTCATAGAAGTTCCTCGAAATTATCCCCAAACACCTTTGCATAAAGATAGAAATATTATATATAATGTCTTGTAAAAAAACTTTTCATGCCATTATCGTGATTTAGGACAATTTATGTTAGCCACTAGTCAGTGATTATTGGTCATCGGTATCTATTAATAGTTTGTTGGTGGTCGATGGGTGATTTTGGAGATTTGTGTCTTGTTTTTTGAATGAATCGGAGAATCTCAAAATATTGAAGGGCAATGGGTTGGGGAGGTCCAAAAAGGTAAAACTTTGTAAAATTTTCTGATGTAAAAATCTTTTTACATTGTGAGACTTGGATTGTGAATTGAATTTTGCTGGGTTTGTGAATAATGTTGATAAAATGTTGGAAAATTGGTTTTATAGTTGATATAAAATATTGAACCTTTGATTTTTGAGCGAAAAAGGGCAATTCTATCCTAGGAAATGAGCGGGTTTTCAACGGCCCGAAAACACCCCGAAAAACTGTGGATAAGTCCGAAAATCCGCATTTTTAGCGCAATTTCAAAAGAAAAATACTTGCAAATTACCTAGCATTTATTAAATTTGTGTTCCAATTTCGCAGAGTACCGCTTCCTATGCTTTGCGAAAATACGGAGAACTCGTGTAGTTCTCTTGAACTTGAAGCGATAAACCTTCTGCTGAAGAAGAGGAAAAAATGGCAAAAGAACATTTTGACAGAAGCAAGCCGCACTGCAACATTGGCACCATCGGCCACGTTGACCACGGTAAAACCACTTTGACCGCTGCAATCTGCACCACCCTTGCTGCTAAGGGTCTTGCCGCTGCAAAGCGTTTCGACGAAATCGACAACGCTCCGGAAGAAAAGGCTCGTGGTATCACGATCAACACCTCCCACGTGGAATACACCACCGCTAACCGTCACTACGCACACGTCGACTGCCCGGGGCATGCTGACTATGTGAAGAACATGGTGACTGGTGCTGCTCAGATGGACGGCGCTATCCTCGT
>NZ_OCMS01000008.1 GCF_900215325.1 Fibrobacter sp. UWB16
AAAAAAGAAAAAGCCCCGCCCGACGTGTTGCGTCAGGCGGGGCGTGAATCCAGCGGCGACCTACTCTCCCGGGCCCGGGGGCCAGGTACCATCGGCGATCTGAGGCTTAACTTCCGTGTTCGGGATGGGAACGGGTGTGACCCTCACTCGATAACCGCTGAAACAAACTCATGCATGGAACCTAAACTCTTTGCAATCACCAGAGCTCTGAAGCAAGGCGGGTCCGGGCTGCCCACGCGGGACAGTTGAACCAAATCGTTGAAAGAAAGGAAAAGCGTCTCACGGGCTATTAGTACCGCTCGGCTCAACGTGTCGCCACGCTTACACCTGCGGCCTATCGACGTCGTAGTCTCCGACGGCCCTTCAGGGGGTTGCCCCCGCGAGACCTGATCTTGGGAATGGCTTCACGCTTAGATGCCTTCAGCGTTTCTCCAATCCGGACATGGCTACCCGGCAATGCCGCTGGCGCGACAGCCGGTACACCGGAGGTCCGTCCGTCCCGGTCCTCTCGTACTAAGGACAGCTTCCCTCAAGTCTCGAACGCCCACACCGGATAGGGACCAAACTGTCTCACGACGTTTTGAACCCAGCTCGCGTGCCGCTTTAATTGGCGAACAGCCAAACCCTTGGGACCTTCTCCAGCCCCAGGATGCGACGAGCCGACATCGAGGTGCCAAACCTCCCCGTCGCTATGAACGCTTGGGGGAGATCAGCCTGTTATCCCCAGAGTACCTTTTATCCATTGAGCAACGGCCTTTCCACGCTGTACCGCGGGATCACTAAGCCCTACTTTCGTACCTGCTCGACGTGTCCGTCTCGCAGTCAAGCTCCCTTATGCCTTTGTGCTCTGCGCGCGATTGCCGACCGCGCTGAGGGAACCTTTGGATGCCTCCGTTACCTTTTGGGAGGCGACCGCCCCAGTCAAACTGACCATCAGACACGGTCCCTGTCCCGGATGACGGGACGAGGTTAGATCTCAAAACGGGCAAGGGTGGTATTTCAAGGACGGCTCCCCGACGACTGGCGTCGCCGGCTCGTAGCCTCCCACCTATCCTACACATGCCAGCCCTAAAACCAATGTCAAAATACAGTGAAGGTTCATGGGGTCTTTCCGTCCAGGTGCGGGTTGCCGGCATCTTCACCGGCACTGCAATTTCGCCGAGTCCCGGGAGGAGACAGTGCAGAAGTCGTTACACGATTCGTGCAGGTCGGAACTTACCCGACAAGGAATTTCGCTACCTTAGGACCGTTATAGTTACGGCCGCCGTTTACCGGGGCTTCGATTCAGGGCTTCGCTTGCGCTGACCCCTCCTGTTAACCTTCCGGCACCGGGCACGTGTCAGACCATATACGTCCACTTGCGTGTTAGCATGGCCCTGTGTTTTTGGTAAACAGTCGCTTCTGCCGTTTCCCTGCGACCTCCAGATGCTTCCCGCTGTTCACGGTCACAACCGGAGGCTCCCCTTATCCCGAAGTTACGGGGTTAATTTGCCGAGTTCCTTCTCCCGAGTTGTCTCGAGCACCTTAGGCTATTCGCCTCGTCCACCTGTGTCGGTTTACGGTACGGGCCTCCGTTCGCTCCCTTAGCGGTTTTTCCTGGCACGGTCCATCGCGGCGCCCCTTCCGGCCGAAGCCTTCCGGGGGTCCGGAGCCTGGGGCCTGTGCAGGGGGGATTTGCCGCCCCTGCGCCTCGCACTCCTTCAGCGGCATCCATCGGCCGCCCCGTGAATTCCCATGCGTCGCCGCGTCGGTCATGACGCTTATCGGAGGGTCCAGGAATGTTCACCTGGTTGTCATCGGCTACGCCTCTCGGCCTCGTCTTAGATCCCGACTGACCCCGGGAGGATTATCCTTGCCCGGGAACCCTTGGACTTACGGTGTGCGGGTTTTTCACCCGCATTTTCGCATACTCATGCCAGCATTCTCGTTTCCGGTGCCTCCAGCGGGCATCGCCACCCGCCTTCCCAGGCCTGCGGAACGCTCTCCTACCACTCCCGAAGGAGTCCACGACTTCGGTGACGTGCTTAGTCCCGATCATTTTTGGCGCGGAGCCGCTTGACCAGTGAGCTATTACGCTTTCTTTAAAGGATAGCTGCTTCTAAGCTAACCTCCTGGCTGTCTGTGCAGCTCCACATCCTTTCCCACTTGGCACGTACTTGGGGACGCTTAGTCGGTGGTCAGGGTTGTTTCCCTTTCGTCTACGGATCTTATCACTCGCAGGCTGTCTGCCATGCATCGCGTTCACGGTATTCGGAGTTTGATAGGGTTTGGTAAGCGGGTGTGCCCCCTAGTCCTGCCAGTGCTCTACCCCCGTGAAGCTAACATGACGCCATACCTAAATATGTTTCGGAGAGAACAAGCTATCGCCCAGTTTGATTGGCCTTTCACCCCTACCCACAGCTCATCCGAACACGTTTCAATGTATATCGGTTCAGCCCTCCACGGAATGTTACTTCCGCTTCAGCTTGGCCATGGGTAGATCACTAAGGCTTCGTGTCTGCCGTGTACGACTGGTCGCCCAGTTGAGACTCGCTTTCGCTTCGGCTCCGGACCTGAGGCCCTTAACCTTGCCGTACACGAGCAACTCGCTGGCTCATTAAACAAAAGGCACGCCGTCAGGAGGATGAATCCTCCCTCCGACAGAATGTATGCACGCGGTTTCAGGCGCTATTTCACTCCCCTCTCGGGGTGCTTTTCACCTTTCCCTCATGGTACTGTGCACTATCGGTCATCCGCTCGTATTTAGCCTTGGAGGGTGGTCCCCCCGTCTTCAGGCAGGATTTCACGTGTCCCGCCCTACTCTTCGACGGACGTCAGCTTCTCGATCGCTACAGGCCTGTCACCTGCTGTGGGGGGGCTTTCCATCCCGCTTCGCTCTCTGTCCACTGTACGCAACCCGTCTGGGCTCCTCCCGGTTCGCTCACCACTACTGCGGGAATCTCGGTTGATTTCTTTTCCTCCGGGTACTGAGATGTTTCAGTTCCCCGGGTTTGCCTCCGCTCGACTATGTATTCATCGAGAGGATACGCTTGCGCGTGGGTTTCCCCATTCGGATCCCCCATGGTCAAAGGCCCTTTGCGCCTCGCATGGGACTTTCGGGGCTTGGCCCGTCCTTCGTCGCCGGCGGATGCCTAGGCATCCCCCGCGTGCATTCCTTCGCTTAAATCCTAATTCCAGCGATTCAGCTCTGTTCTGCCGCATGAGCAGCTCGAATCCACCTCTTTATCTTGGTGCTTCAAGTCACTCTGTATGCTTGATTGCTTTGTTAGTTTCCATGCCGAAATTTCAATTTTCACATGTCCTCGCTGGGACGATGTTTTCTGCACCCGGTCGGTGCTTCCTGGAGCTAAGGAGACTCGAACTCCTAACATCCAGCTTGCAAAGCTGGCGCTCTACCAGTTGAGCTATAACCCCTGAAAGTGGGCCTGAATGGACTTGAACCATTGACCCCCGCCTTATCAGAGCGGTGCTCTAACCAGCTGAGCTACAGACCCGGGCTCTAAAAGAATCGGAGATGTACTTGGGTGACGACTTGTTGTCTCGAAAAACAGGCTGTTGGAACTTCTGTTCCAGATTTACTCCTTAAAGGAGGTAATCCAGCCGCACCTTCCGGTACGGCTACCTTGTTACGACTTAGCCCCAGTCAAAGGTCTTGCTTTAGGCGCTTGCACGACTTAGAGCACTCCCTTCTCCCATGGCTTGACGGGCGGTGTGTACAAGGCCCGGGAACGTATTCACCGTGGTGTGCTGACCCACGATTACTAGCGATTCCAGCTTCACGGAGTCGAGTTGCAGACTCCGATCCGAACTGAGGACGGCTTTGAGGATTGGCTCCGCCTCGCGGCGTTGCGACCCATTGTACCGACCATTGTAGCACGTGTGTAGCCCAGGATGTAAGGGCCATGAGGACTTGACGTCATCCACACCTTCCTCCGGGTTGTCCCCGGCAGTCTCTCCAGAGGGCCCCCTTGCGGGTGGCAACTGGAAACGTGGGTTGCGCTCGTTGCGGGACTTAACCCAACATCTCACGACACGAGCTGACGACAGCCATGCAGCACCTGTGCGGAACGTTGCATTGCTGCAAAACGGCGATCTCTCGCCGCGGCGTTCCCATGTCAAACCCTGGTAAGGTTCTGCGCGTTGCTTCGAATTAAACCACATGCTCCACCGCTTGTGCGGGCCCCCGTCAATTCCTTTGAGTTTCATACTTGCGTACGTACTCCCCAGGCGGCATACTTAACGCGTTGGCTACGGTACCCGGGGGAACCCCCGGACACCCAGTATGCATTGTTTACGGTGCGGACTACCAGGGTATCTAATCCTGTTTGCTACCCGCACTTTCGAGCCTCAGCGTCGATAAAGTCCCCAGCAGGCTGCCTTCGCCATCGGTGTTCTTCCTGATCTCTACGCATTCCACCGCTACACCAGGAATTCCGCCTGCCCCTGAACTATCCAAGAGATCCAGTTCGGACTGCAGAGCCGGGGTTGGGCCCCGGGATTGTACAATCCGCTTGAATCTCCGCCTACGCTCCCTTTACGCCCAGTAATTCCGAACAACGCTTGCACCCCTCGTATTACCGCGGCTGCTGGCACGAAGTTTGCCGGTGCTTCCTCTCAAGGTACATTCAATCCCGTCCGAAGGCGGGCCTTATTCCCTCATGACAGTGGTTTACACACCGAAATGCTTCTTCCCACACGTGGCGTTGCTGCATCAGGGTTTCCCCCATTGTGCAATATTCCCTACTGCTGCCTCCCGTAGGAGTCTGGGCCGTATCTCAGTCCCAATGTGGCCGATCACCCTCTCAGGCCGGCTACCGATCGTCGCCTTGGTGGGCCGTTGCCCCGCCAACTAGCTAATCGGACGCAAGCTCATCCCATACCGATAAATCTCTAGTCAACCCTCCATGCAGAGGGCCACTCTCCTGGACATTAACCGCGCGTTGGCACGGGTATTTCCTGATATGGGGCAGATTGCTTACGCGTTACTCACCCGTTCGCCGCTCGGCATTGCTGCCTCGCTCGACTTGCATGTATAAGACACGCCACCAGCGTTCGTTCTGAGCCAGGATCAAACTCTTCATTGATTTTCTAAATAGTCTGTCCTGTTTTTCGTAAAT
>NZ_OCMS01000009.1 GCF_900215325.1 Fibrobacter sp. UWB16
GCTCGGTCATGCCCAAGCAAGCTTGGTCGCGACTCTCGCCTCTTGATTAATTGACTTCCAAGAAATTTTCTTGGGCCGTCACTAAGCACATCTCCGATTCCTTCAATCTTCCCGAAAGTCTCGCGGGCTTTCGCCTCTCGTTCAGGTCGTTTTGGGTGACCCGTTCGAGGGTGAGACCAATTATAGAATTTTCAGGAATAAAAACAAGGGGTCAGCGTAAAAAAAATCAACTTTTTTTCATTTTTTTTGAAAAAAGTTCGAACCATCCGTAAAAGCTACATGATATTAACACAATATTAACATTTAAAATTAGTCATCAAAACCGATTAGACTATTTCTTAATACACCTACGCAATTTCGAATAGTAAAAATTACATACAATACTTTTTTATAACCGGTATACGAGCCAACACCCATATAACAGCAAAGCTTAAAATAAAAGTCACTATTGAACGAAGCGGTATTGCAATGACTGGATTGATAGCAGTTACCGTAAAGCCGATCCTTGAAAAGACAATATTAAAGAAATCATGTACCAAATACATTCCAAATGAATATTTTGAAAACAAAATAATTATCCTTTTAGTACGTTCTGAAAAGTCTTTATTTATAAAATAATCTTTGATAAATACATAAACCGCTACAGCCTGAATCGCAACATTAGGTCTAAAATTACCATAAAGTAATTCATTTGCTTTTCCCATTTTGCAACTAACAAGGAACGTCCCGATTATTTGAAAAACAAGAGATAATCCAGTCAATACATAAATCCATTTTTTTACACGGTGCGATAAATCATACCTAAACAAGTAATACCCTAGAATAAAATATCCGGCAAAACCCATCAATTCTTTTATACTAAAAGAAATCTTCAGTCGATCATCAACTAGTATCAAGACACCTTGAAGTAACGGCAACAAGGAGCCAAATAAAAAATACAAGATGAAGAGATAGTGGTATTGTTTTTTTGTCGCATACGTTGTAAAAACACGAATCAAAGGAACAAGTATATAGAGTCCAATAATCATGTATAACAACCACAAATGATACCATGCATGTCCAAACACAAAAGTCGAACACTGTTTTAGTATTCCAACTGTTAGTTCCTTATCGCAGACTTTGTCTAAAAAATCATTTTCGAAATGGACAAAGACCGATAAAATACCCCCCAAGTGATTAAGGCCATAACGATTCTAAAAATATTCTTGCGATATAGTTTTGACAAAGTTATCTCTTTTTGAGGATTCAAGAAAAACATTCCACTTACCATAACAAAAACCGGAACGACCCACCGAACCATGCATTCATAAAAATTCACGACTTGCCATGTAAATGATTGAACAGGATTTGTATAAAAACCAGAAGCGCTTACATGAATCATCATAACTGCAAAAACAGCTAAGAATCTTTCAAGAAAGAAATTCACTCTCTTACACCAAGTAGCATACCAATAAAAAAGGCGTGAGTCATTAGTGCCTATATGCTGGACGGGTCACCACAACCCTGCAATACACAAGCACAAAACGACCCACGCCCGATTGGGCGTGAGCGTTCGTCTTATTCTGTATTGCTCTTAGAAGTGGTGATTTTCCAGCATCGAATAAGAGACGAATCTCAAATGTTTTGCTCTATTTATAACCTTTGGGTCATTAGATAAAACAAAACTATGTCAGCATGAAAATAGCAATTACAAAAAACACTTAAATAAAAAAAGAGCCCGTTTCCAACAATAACGGACTCTCTTTATATCAACCGGTTAAAGAACATAGCTCAGCAACCGATTATAAATAGTGTAACGCTAGATACCAGCAGGAGAATGCCCCAGGCAGTCTCCACGATGGGTCCAACCTTTTTGATTTCTTTTTCGTTGTCTTTCATTGTCTTATCCTCACGACCCCGAGACCAGCAACATCGCCTGCCTACAATTCTAAACTACAATTACTGCGTGGGCGCGGAGTATACATTTTGGATATTTTTATGGACTTTTTGTCAAAATGCCAAGTTGGAATATTCAAGGTGCAAATATTGCAGGTCCGCATAACGGCGCGGTTTCCAGCGCGACCGGCATGCGAACAAAGAAACACAAACAACATAGAAAACTGATCAGATAAGCCGACAAGGGGAACCATGTAAGCCGATTCCCTCCCGGAACGGAGTCCGGGATGACAAGGGGGCGGAAATGACATGCAAGGCGAACGCAGCAAGAATAAGTAACTCATTCTTATTGCTGAGCCGCGGCGAAATCCTTGACGCGCCAGCAGGATTCGTGGGCGGCACAAAAAAGAAAAAGCCCCGCCCGACGTGTTGCGTCAGGCGGGGCGTGAATCCAGCGGCGACCTACTCTCCCGGGCCCGGGGGCCAGGTACCATCGG